>JADIMG010000072.1 GCA_017694875.1 Candidatus Gallipaludibacter merdavium | reverse complement strand
AAAAAAAACAATCAATATATCAACATAATACAGCAACAATATTATAAAAAACTTTTATGTATTTTATGCAATAAAAAATACGAAAATATTTTGCAATAATCAAGTAAGCAATTATCTTTGCAACGTATTTTACAAATGCACAATTTTAATATAAAAAGCTCCTACATGACTGCTGAGAAGTAGCATGTTTTGCAAATGGGGGCGGAGCGTATTCTTTGAATGCGCTCCTTTTGTTTTTAGCCAGGGGTGACATTCCCCACACCATTTATTTTTCAACAATCCTATACGCCCCAACTTACTTTCGCTCCTTTCTCAGAAAATTTGTTTATATGCCAACAAAACATTACTTTTGCATCCGATTCAACTGATACCCGCATACCCTTACGGGAAAATTTCAAGATCAAAATAATAAAAAACCATATAGTGACTTTTCACTATAAACACTAATTAATATATACGTTACATTTACTATGGGTAAAACCTACAACATTTTAGAGCTCAGCAATAAAAAGACCATGCCTGAGCTCACACAAATTGCCGAAGAAATGGGACTAAAAGTACCATCTTCCATGCGAAAAGAGGAATTGGTTTACGCTATTCTTGACCGGCAAGCAGAAATAGGTGCACAACAAAAAACAGAAAAAAAAGAAGTACAACCAGCAGAAAAGAAGAAAAGAACAAGAATCAATAATAAGATAGAAAAAGAAACTGCAAAAGACGAACCGCAAACCACCCCTGAGCAGCAAAACAAGGAGTCCCAAAAAGAGAACGAAAATACAGTAGCTGCCAGCGAAAAGAAAGATGCTAACAAGCAGCCCAAATCACAAACCAAGAAGAAAAAAACGGCTCAGAACAAAATCAACAATTCCAAGCCTGCGGCTGGACCAGACAATGCCGAACAACCATCAAACACAGACATGGCTCCGACGCAGAATCCCCCACAAGAACCATCTGGCAATACTGTTTCCGAACCGGTATCGAATATCACCGACACCTCTAACGAACCAAAAGATTCTGAAAAGAAAGACAACAACGAACCGCAAACTATTCCACAAAAACCAACATTGCCCGAAAAGAAGACCTACGATTTTGATGGTCTCATACAAGGTTGTGGTACATTGGAAGTTATGGCCGACGGTTATGGTTTCCTGCGTTCACCCGATTATAATTATTTCCCTTCTCCCGATGATATCTACGTATCACAATCACAGGTCAAACTATTTGGCTTGAAAACTGGCGATACAGTAGTGGGAGACATCCGTCCACCCAAAGACGGCGAAAAATATTTTCCACTGATTAAAGTGAGTAAAATCAATGGCCGTTCACCGGAATTTGTGCGCGACAGAGTATCGTTTGAACATTTGACTCCTCTTTTCCCAAATGAAAAATTCCGTCTGACAACAGGGAAAAACGACCCACTCTCAACCAGAATCATTGATTTGTTCTCGCCTATCGGTAAAGGTCAACGCGGTCTGATTGTGGCACAACCCAAAACAGGTAAAACCGTTTTACTCAAAGAGATTGCCAACGCCATAGCCGCCAACCATCCGGAAGTGTTTATGATTGTACTGCTTATTGACGAACGTCCGGAAGAAGTAACCGACATGGCACGCAGCGTAAATGCAGAAGTAATTGCCTCTACCTTCGATGAGCCAGCTGAAAAGCATGTAAAAGTGGCTGGTATTGTTCATGAAAAAGCCAAAAGATTGGTTGAATGCGGTCATGATGTTGTCATATTACTCGACTCCATTACGCGTCTGGCACGTGCCTACAACACGGTTTCCCCAGCCTCAGGCAAGGTGCTTACTGGTGGTGTTGACGCCAACGCATTGCATCGTCCTAAACGTTTCTTCGGTGCTGCCCGTAACATTGAGAACGGCGGTAGCCTGACCATCATAGCCACCGCACTTACCGATACCGGATCAAAAATGGACGATGTCATCTTTGAGGAATTCAAGGGAACCGGTAACATGGAATTGCAGCTCGACCGCAAATTGTCCAACAAACGTATCTTCCCCGCTGTTGACATCACTGCATCCAGCACCCGTAGAGACGACTTGCTACTCGACCAGGAAACACTGCAACGTATGTGGATTTTAAGAGGTTTCTTAGCGGATATGACATCCACAGAGGCCATGGAATTTCTGAAAGACAGAATGCAACACACGGAAAACAACGAAGAATTCCTTATGTCAATGAATTCATAGCAACCGTTTTTATAAAAACAAGAAAGGGATTGTCAGCCGGCAATCCCTTTCTTGTTTAACATCTACACACAATCAGCATACAAAAAAGGAGGCGAACAAAGCTCGCCTCCTCAAAAAACCAACGTAGTCCCGCCGGGACTAACAACACAATATCAGTAAAGTTTTTTGTGTTTCAGCAAATACAATCAAGCATTGATTATTAGCATCTTCAGAACGTTAGAATTCATCCAAGTTCATTTAATGAATGCCATTTTAGTCCCTGTTTTTTAAAAGCAGGGACTATTTCGTATTGAATTTGTTCATTTCCCTTACTTTTATATCATCCACTATTGCGATATAAGGACGCATAGATTTGTAATCGCTATGACCAGTCCATTTCATTATCACTTCGCTTGGTATGCCAAGATATAGAGCATTCACGACAAACGTCCGCCTACCACAATGGGTAGTCAGTAATTCATACTTGTAATAGGTCCTCTCTATACGTTCATTCCCCTTGAACCGGACAATTGTCTGCTTTGAATCAAGTCCTACCTTTTTGCCTACTTCCTTTAAATAAACGTTCATCTTTTGGTTAGATATAACTGGTAAAGCAGCTTTATTGGGAAATGGCACATCTCTGTATTTGTCGAGTATCGCCTTGCTGTATTTGTTCAGTTCTATTTTAAGAACGTCTGATGTCTTTTGCGTCACTATGTTTATGCAATCATCCGACACATTCTGTCTTTTTAGTGCAGCAACATCCGAATATCTCACACCAGTAAAGCAGCAGAAGCAGAACACGTCACGTATTCTTTCCAAATATGGCTCTTTGAACTCAAAGTGATAGACGTCCATCAATTCATCCCATGTAAGATATATGACTTCCTTATTCGCCCCAGACGAACCCTTAATATGCGGTTTATACGAATCATGCAGATGTCCGTTATAATACCCATTGTTTGCCGCCCAACGAAGAAACCATTTTGTCAGTGAAATATATTTGGCTATACTCATATTGGCCATCCCGCCATCAAGGAGATGACGTATAAAACGGTCAAGAGTATCTTCTGTAAGAGTAGCAAATGTCAACTTACCATCGAAATCACATAAATGACGCTGGAGCGTACGAAACTTCTTATGCGTTGCCTCTGTCCAGTTGTTCTGGAATCCCTGCGTATCAACGAATTTTCTAAATACGCCTATAACATTTTCCGTATCTTCGCTTATCCTCCCGATCCGTTTGTTAAACTCAACCCTCAACTCATCTGATGTCGGTATTTTCCCCGAACGTTCACAATCAAGAAATATACCTTCTACAGTTTCCTCGAAACGGTTTATCTCCTTATTGATGACAGAAGCAGGCACTTTCTTTTTTCCATGCGTTGTATTGTTCTTGCAGCGTTGAGTTTCGTTGCTCCATTTGTCAATCTCCACCCTATAGCCAACATTGAATGCAACAGTATTCCCATGCCATTTTACACGATAGCGTAAACGGCCGTCGATGCTGTCTTTCTCCTTGTCTGGAACAAATATGCAATACCTGCGTATTATCATGGTTTCTGTTCTATTGACACTATGGTTTGCACGTCAATTTTGGCTATTACTTTATTCGGGCGCACGATAAACAGAATTTCTTCATCACCGTTTCTCTTAATTCGTGATACAATCCCAGAAACAACTCGTTGTTGTTTTGGAGTCTTATAATATACCGTACAGCTCTTTCCTATAAGATTATCGATATTGTTTTGTTCGCAAGGTGTTGGTTCTGCTTCATGTTGCCCTTGTTTCAGCATTCCTCCAGTTCCGAGTATTATCCATTCAGCAGAAATATTGTAGTTCTTACACAAGTAGTATATCCATTCCGTTTTAAGGAAGGATGTATCAGGATTGGCCTTTACCTTGTTGAGATTCCACCTATTGATGTCATACTCGTTTGTAAAGGTCTGCAATCCTCTTATACGCCCTTGCGCCTTCAACATGTCAATGGCCTCAAAGAAGCGTTCTGTTATATCAATCCCTATCTGAGATATTTTCATGTTATTTATTTTGAGTGCTTACTTCTCCAGTTTTCAAGTGTTGTAAGGGCCAATTGTCCGCACGCTTCTATTTTATCTGCGTATTTGAAAATATCGTCTATAGTATCTATATCTATTTTATCTGTTGATTTGTAATCGTCCGTAGGAATATAGATTGTTTTCTTTCTTGTACCAAATACAAGACGACATACCCACCAATAAGAAGCACTTTCAACACCTATTACAAAATAGCTTTTGAAGTCTTTATAAACAATCCTGCTTGCATCAATATTCTTGCGCAAAATACTACGAATAACATTGTATGCATCCAATTCCTCTTGCGTTGTCACAACGCCATCAGATTGCTTTTCTGTTGATTCAATATTTTCATCTTGCTCTGCTATGACTTGTGTATCTGGCTTTTGTTCTTCATTTTTTATAGCAACACTCAGTCTTTCTGCGATGATGTCGTTAATGACAGATGCAATTGATTTTTTGAGTATTGGCTTGTATTGTTCAATCTGCTTTGCTGTTGATTTCCAATCATTCAGGCAACGGACGAAATAGCGAGTAAACTCTTCTCCAGGCTCTTGGAAATTCCTTGTTAGCAAGTCTTTTATCTGTATGGTGATTTGCAACTCCTGTGCTGTACTCAATATATCAGATTCATTGTAGTATGATTTGTGGAACTTCTTCAACTGTTCAATGTCTGTATCAGACAAGTCAAGCATATTGACAATCAGAAACGGTTTTTCGTCCATTATGTTCTTTTTGTCGAGGTCAGCATAAAATCTGTATTCAATACCATTTGTCAACACACCGAAACGTGCATTTGATGCGGCATAGTACTTTGCAAGCTGTGTATTGTGCAATTCAAGGTTTTGTTTGCAGTGCTTACACTCAATAAGTATGATTGTCGAATCGTCTTTTTTGATTGCATAATCAATCTTATCCCCTCTTTTTGTAAGGTCGCAATCCATTTCTGGAACAACTTCAAATGGGTTGAAAATATCATATCCGAGCGCCTGTATGAAAGGCATGATAAATGCATTCTTTGTTGCTTCTTCAGTTGCAATCACATCTTTCTGCTTGTCTATTCTTTCAGCAAGTTGCTGTACTTGGTCTTTGAAGTCCATAGGCTATTGTTTATAATGTTAGATGTTAATTATTTGAGCTTGACATAATAGCACAGTCCATCTCCAGATATTCTGTACTTTACACGTGCTTTATGGTATTCTGCTTTGAAAGTAAACACATATTCCACTATTTCATCGTTGATACTGATTGGCAAAAGAATTTTCAGTACTTCTCCATTGTCTTTTTCTTGAAATAGCATGAAGTTATACACCCAACGCCCGAAATATGAATTAAATGAAACATTAGAACATGGTATTATTATGTCAGAAAGCTCCATTCCTTTGAGTATAGATGACGGAGACTGTTGGTTCATTCTGTCTTTGATTACGACACCAGAATGGAAAACTTTGTCAGAGACATTTCCCTTGAAAAACATTGATTCGTCCCAAATTATCTTTATGGTCTTGTCGGTATTGTTTTTGATAACAAAATCGAAATGAGTAAGCTGAGGCATGAATGATATTGACATTACACTGTCTGTGTAATAGTTAATACTGGATACATCTAACGTCACATTTGTAATAGACGTACTATCTACTTCATTAGAGTTAACATCTACTGACATGAGAGAGAGAGTAAAGTATTCTTTTCTGGTTTCTGCATAAGTGAGGATTGTTGATAGAATAACAATCGCAGACAATAGGATTCTTTTCATGATACTTATATTTACATTGTTAGTTATTTTGCAGACAAGCACATCAATACTCTATACATTCCGTGAATCTCGTTGATATCAACATCGAAATCGGCAAATTTAGGGTCTGGATTTATAGAATGACATGTAATGTAATTTTCCTTGTTTTCGCATTTATGTATCTCCTTTACGATCACCCCATTGTCCGTATCAAGAACATATACTTTCCCCCACTCAATGAAGATGTCCGGGTTTATCTTCTTTATCAATATGCGAGAACCAGACGGATATTCCGGATGCATACTGTCGCCATAAATTGTAATTGCAAAATCAACCCCTTTTATTGGTGATATGATTTTCTCACACTCAGAAAGAAACACGCCATCGGCAGAAAGACCAGACAATTGACCAGCCATAGCCGACAAAGGCAAAAGATATGTTGTGTACTCTTTATCAATGATGTCTTCGGAAACATCTTCTGCCGGAGACTGTTTCATCAACATCTCACCCTCCCCAGTAAGCAGCCAAACACGATTGATTTCAGGATACGCTTTTAGTATATTAGATATTTTATCTTCTTTTGGGGTATTTCTAAGCTGATTCAAATATCCATTTGAAAGACCAGACTTTCTCTCAAAAACAGACTTTGTAATACCAGACTTGCTTATAAAAAGCATTATCCTATCTTTTACAGACTGATTACATGATAATTCCATATATACTTATTTATAATAATTCTAAATAAGAAGAACAAGCAAAATATCTAAGATATATATTTTGTCATATTAGATAATTTATCTATCTTTGCATCACAATAATAACAACCACAAAAATAATAATAAACGAGTAGAAAACAAACAGAAGACTATGAATTTAACAGAGTTTTACAAACAGTGTTCGAGTAAGTATGAATTTGCATCGAGGGTTCAGAAGAGAACTGGTGTATCGTTGCAAGCTGTACTAAACTGGTGCAAGGGCTATACAAAGCCAAGCGATGAAGCCAGAATGAAAGTGTTATCGGAAGAAACAGGAATACCTGTTGAAGAATTATTCTAAGGAAATGAACGAAAATACGAGATTGATAGACCTAACAGTTGGGCAGCTGCAAGACCTTATTTACGAAACCGTAAACAGAAGCATTGCAAAAGTCAATACCAACATCACATCAAATGAAAAGAAATTGGTGTATGGTATTGATGGTATTGCTGAACTGTTCGGCTGCTCTCGTACAAAAGCCAATGAAATAAAGCAGAGTGGAATGATAGATAAAGCCGTCATCCAAATCGGTCGAAAGATTGTAGTGGATGCCGAGCTAGCTTTAAAACTAACAGGAGGAAGAAAATGAATGCAACTGAAATTACCAATGAACTCTTAAAGAGGGTTGACTACTCAGACCTTGAAAGACTCAAGGAAATAGAGTTTGAAACGGAAGAGATTATCTATCACATGGACTTTAGCCTTGTCGGCAGTAACAGCGTGGAATGCTCTCTGACTGTTCTTCGCTACAATGAATCAGATGATGATTATCTGTCGGTTGAAAACAAGGAGCTGTGTGAGCAGGTAGAGGGACAATTTATAGATGAATTGGAAAGAATTATCTCTGATTATTCGCATGAAAATAACGGAGGTCTGGACCCAGCATTCCGGAGTTGGGAAGAAGTTAACAGAATGTGTTACTAATAAAAATCAAGATTATGGAAACGAAAAAATTAGAGCAATTATCTAAAGAAGGACTTATCAAAGAAGTAGAATCTTTAAAATCAGCTCTGCAGAAAGAGCAAGAGGCAAAAGAACTGTGGTATAAAAGTTACACAGAAACAGAATCAAAATTAAATTCTTTGAGATCTGTTTTGCAATCAACATTGAACCTTATTAAGTAACCAGTAAAAACGAAAGATTATGTCACTAATTAAGAAACCGAGCGAAATTGAAATTAAACAAACGCTGTCAGCTTTAATTTATGGACAGCCGGGTATTGGAAAAACGACATTAGGATGTTCTGCTCCAAATGCCGTATTGTTTGACTACGATGGCGGAGTACAGCGCATAAACGGAGCGCATCAAGTGCCAACCGTCCAGATTAAGGACTGGGATGAAACAAACGAAGCATTGAAAGAAATTGAAGAAGAGATGCCGGAATGCAAGACTATCGTAATTGACACAGTTGGTAAGATGTTGGACTTTATGTCTGCCAACATTATCAAGAATGACCCAAAGATGTCAAAGAGAGACGGTAGTCTATCATTACAAGGA
Organism: Candidatus Gallipaludibacter merdavium; assembly: GCA_017694875.1. GTDB lineage: Bacteria > Bacteroidota > Bacteroidia > Bacteroidales > Paludibacteraceae > Gallipaludibacter > Gallipaludibacter merdavium. The sequence continues at coordinate 67,854 of JADIMG010000072.1, read as the reverse complement.
TATGGTGTGCGAAAAACAATGTTCGTAAACTTCCTAAAGCGCGTGTCTGCAATGGGTAAGAATGTGATTTTTATAGCACATGAAAAAGAAGAAAAACGTGGAGAGGAGACAGTAAAACGTCCAGAAGTTGGTGGCTCATCTGCCAACGACCTCGTAAAAGAGCTTGACCTCGTTGGTTATATGCAGGCAATAGGAAAAGAACGGACCATTACGTTCGACCCTAATGAAAGTTATTATGCCAAGAACACGTGTAATCTACCAGCATTCATTAAAATCCCAGTTGTAGTTGATGAAAAAGGAATAGCAAAGGGAGAGAATAACTTTTTCAACTCTGTGATAGAGGCGTACAAGGAAGCGCAGGAAAACAACAAGAATGCCACTTCCGAATACGAGGATTTGATGGATTTGATACGAGGTTACGTAGAAGATGCAAACGACATTGAGACCATCAATTCGCTGGTAGAAAAGATACCTACTTTGCAGCATGTGTTTAATAGCAAAATGCTTGCTTCTAAATTGCTTAATGAAAAGGCAATTAAACTTGGACTTAAGTTGAATAAACAGACTAAGAAATATGAAGCAGCCTAAATACAGGATATATCCGTCTTTGCTTGACAAGTTCCAGAAATTCATCGACAGCGACATTGAAGCCGAAAGTTTCATGAATATTGACCGTGAGACAGGAGAGCAAAAATACACTGCCGATGAAATTTCTGACCGGCACGAGCAAGAATTGATTGATGCAATAAACCGTGTCCCTAAGCAGCCAATTGAGGCTGCTGACAAGGGCACGTGTTTCAACGAAATAGTTGATTGTATCATAGAAAACCGTAAGACTAGTCGTGATGACATGAAAATCCAAACTGTAAATGGTTATGATAAAGTTGATTCATTTGGAGCTTGTGATGAAACAGGTAAACCCATTTTCTATGATGAAGACCATGAGTATATAAATCAACCCTGCATTTATGCGACAATAAATGGGTTTGATTTCTTTTTCGACATATCGCTTTGTAAGAGTATAGCCAAATACTTTAGAGGTTCTGTTTGCCAGCATTACTGTAATGCCACTATCGATACTGCCTATGGACTGGTAGAACTGTACGGATATGCAGACGAGATAGTTAAAGACAAGGTATTTGACATAAAGACGACATCTAGTTATGATTTTGGCAAGTTTGAAAAGTCTTGGCAAAAGGATGTATATCCGTATTGCCTTATTGAGAGTGGCGACTGCACGTCAATACGCGAATTTGAGTACACAGTTGTAAAACTGAAAGGCGGTACTAAAAGAATGCCTCTCATTACAGGCGATGTGTACAAAGAGGTTTATACCTATAACCACGAGCAGTCCACAATAAGGCTTCGACAAATGCTTGAACGCTTCATAGAATGGCTCGAATCTAACAGAGACAAAATTACTGACAAGAAAATTTTCAATGAATTATAACTTATGGCCAATCAAATAACAGGTAAGATACATTTTATTGGTGATACAATTGCAATACCATCTAAGGATGGCAGCAAGACATTTTACAAGAGAGAATTGGTGCTTAACGCAACCATGTATAATCCATATACAGGAGAGCCCGGAACCCCAAACTTCCCATCGATTGAGTTTAGTGGCGACAAATGTAATGAATTGGACAATCTGGTGCCAGAACAGCTAGTTACTGTTTCTTACTATTTGCAAGGAACAAAGTATATGGATAAAGATGGTATCGAGAGATATTTCACAAAGGTACGAGGCTATAAAGTAGAATTGAGCCAACGTGACATTCAGTCGCATATTCCACCAATCCAACCACAGTCAAATACAAATCAAGCCAGAGAGAATGATGATTTACCTTTTTAGAGTATGTGGTACGACGGAGGAAACGAATTGCAGGCCATTCAAGCACGTATGCGGCTGGAGAAATTGATAAAGGACGGAAAGGTTTTTGAACTCACCGAAAAGAAGCCTAAACGGTCATTGCCGCAAAACGCCTACCTGCATGTGCTTCTTGGGTATTTCGCTGCCCAAACTGGAAACACTCTGGAATGGGTGAAAAAGGAATACTACAAGAAGCTGGTCAATCCAACAACATTTATCAGGACTAAGGAAGATAGGTTTATGGGGGTCGTGAAATATCTCCGCTCGTCAGCCGACCTCGACACTGCTGAAATGACGACAACCATAGACCGCTTTCGAAACTGGAGTGCCAGTGAAGTCGGGATTTACTTACCAGCACCGGATGAAGAAAGACTGCTTCAACTGGCACAGATAGAAATTGAAAAAAACAAGGAATTTATATAAGCTATACATCATGGTAGAAACAAAAAAAACGGAAGTCAGATTTACGACCTCCGACCCCAAAAATATGCTTCACAAGTATCTTGTGAATAATGTTAAGAAAACATGGACAGAGGATTTTGTAGATGAAGATACAGGCGAAGTTGTATCTATCGAACGAAGTGATATATTGTTTACTCGCGGTACTGTCATAACACAAGATGTGCTTGCAGAAATAAGATTCCACTTGCAAGCAGGTGATATTACTGAAGTAGAAGTCAGCAACCAGCAGCGTGTTGCCTTTGAACTTAAAAATACATCATTGTTATCCTACATGGCTCAAGTGGTAGTCGGTGATAAGAAGATTAAATTATTACTGCATGCAACAAATGTACAATCAGCAATTGATATTCTGAAGGATTACATTGAGCTGAACTTCAAACACGCATTTGAGGTGATAATGGTAAAGAAATTCGATGTATCAATAATACTTGTTGACACATTGAAGAAATTGGAAAAGGATGATGCGGCCATAGCATATCTGAAAGGAGAGATGAGTGGTGAGGACTACGCAGAACAACTGTCTATTGATAAGGATAGTGACGAAAGTCAACCAGAAGGCAGGAAGTTTTATCAGATAGATACTAAGATTCTTGCCGGAGAAGCGGAATTTGAGCAATCGTTTATTGTCAACACATTCAATGTGGACAGAGGTATGATGATTATAAATGAATGGCTCAAAAAGAAAGAAGAAGAGCAAGAAAGAAATTCAATTGCTGCCGGACATACTTATGAGAAACGTGACCTACAGGCCTCAATAGAACAGGTTAAAGTAATACCTGTCAGTCATTTTATTCCGAGAGAATTTTCGATGGCTTACATAGACTAAGGAAGGTAAGCCGGTAAAGAGAAAACACAACAGAAATCCCCTTTATTTGATAGACATGGACAATAAAGCAAGCAAGCAAAAAGATATTGAAGTCCTTACTAATGTGTATTTCCTGCTAAACGAGGCTATTGATATGTTGTATAACAGAGTGGAATACCTACTCAACAGCGACAATAGAATTGTAAGGCAAGAGTTCAAGCGCAACCACAACAGGCTTATGGATGGCCTAAAGAAAATGAAGTACGCACTTGACCAAACGAGTGACTTATGCAATATACTCAACATTGAGAATTGGGATAGGTTGCATGAAGATGCGAATTATATCATGCGTATTATCATGCTTGTCATTGACAGATGTGGAGACAACGACCAGATACAAGATAGTATTGAAAAGTATTTGCGAAAAAGGAAAAGTCTCGGAATACTCACTGAGAAAACCATAGACAGTTTTAGGCTAAGATGATAAAGAAGAGTAACCTTAAAGCAAAGCTCGACAAGGAATTTTCCCTGTACATAAGACTGCGAGATTGCATGCCCAATGGATTTTTCCGCTGTATCAGCTGCGGCCAGATTAAACCATTTGAGCAGGCTGATTGTGGCCATTACGTAAATCGCCAGCACATGGCAACCAGATTTGATGAAATGAACTGCAACGCTCAATGCAGGCACTGCAACCGCTTTGACGAGGGAAATATGCAAGGCTACAGAAAAGGGCTTGTCAGCAAGTACGGAGAGCAGGCTGTTATGCTGCTTGAAGCAAAGAAGAACCAATCTAGGAAATACTCTGATTTTGAGTATGAAATATTGATTAAGCACTACAAGGAATTGAGCAAGAAATTACGAAAGGAGAAAGGAATATGAGTTATCAGTTACGAGATTACCAACAAAAAGCGAGCGACGCAGCTGTACGCTTTTTCAGTGACAAGCTGAAAAAACACAATGCGGTCATTGTACTTCCGACAGGTGCTGGAAAGTCGCTCGTTATTGCAGACATTGCCAGCCGTTTGGAAGGACATACATTAGTGTTCCAACCAAGTAAAGAAATACTGGAGCAAAACTATAAAAAACTGTGCTCTTACGGCATATTGTGTTGCTCCATATACTCTGCATCATTCAACAGCAAGAGAATATCGCAGATAACTTTTGCGACTATTGGAAGTGTGATAAACCACCCAGAGCTGTTCATGCATTTCCGCAATATCATCATCGACGAATGTCATTGTGTCAACCCCAAAGAAGGCATGTACAAGACATTCCTTTCCATGCTTAATTGCAAAGTTCTTGGGCTGACGGCTACCCCTTACCGACTTTCATCATACGCCAATGGCTCCATGTTGAAATTCATCACGAGAACACGCCCACGAGTTTTTTCTGAATTGATATACCATGTACAAATCTCTACACTATTGGATATGGGCTATCTGTCAAAGCTGGAATATTGGTCTATGAGGCCTACAGGATGGGATTCCAACAGACTAAAAGTAAATTCAACCGGTGCCGACTATACAGACAAATCGGTAAAAGAGGAATATAAAAGGGTTGATTTCAACAGTTGGGTCCTTCACATAGTTGACAGACTACTCAACAACCGAGTTACTGGCATCAAGAGGAAAGGAATACTCGTATTTACAAGATTCATCGAAGAAGCGGAAAACCTTGTGGAAAAAATACCAAATGCAGCAATTGTTTCTGGGTCCACACCCAAAAAAGAGAGAGAAAAGATATTGGAAAATTTCAAGTCCGGAAAAATTCCAGTAGTTGCAAATGTAGGAGTACTCACAACCGGATTTGACTATCCCGAACTTGATACAATAGTAATGGCAAGACCGACAATGTCGCTTGCATTATGGTACCAGATTGTCGGGCGCGCAATACGCCCCCACCCTAACAAACAATCTGGATGGATAATTGACTTATGTGGAAACCTACGCAGATTCGGGGAAGTAAAGGACTTACGCATATGCGATATGGGAAACGGTAAATGGGATGTGTATTCAAGAAGCAAACAGTTAACCAATGTGTTTTTCTGACAATCACCATGATAAACAAAGTTAATATGCTGATTTTCAAGATGTTAACTTGTGTCAATACAAATAAAATCACTATCTTTACATATCATTAAAAAGGCTGATTATCAAAGTGTTATATGGGACGAAGCGAGAAATATGGGCTTAGTTATTATCCGTTTGATATAGATTTTTTTCAGGACTTGAAGATACGAAAGTTAATCAAGTATCAAGGTGGCAAAGCCGTAACGGTATATGCTCTCCTGCTATGTCTTATCTACAAAGGTGGGTACTACATGATGTGGGACGAAGAGTTGCCTTTCATTATTTCGGAACAGACCGGATTTGAAGAGGCGTATATACTGGAGGTTATTAAGAGCTGCTTGGCACTCGGGTTATTCTCGAAAGAGGCTTTCGATAATCATAGGATTTTGACTTCAAAGGGTATTCAGGAACGTTACCAGAGCATTTCTAAGTCCATAAGACGGGTTACTAAGATGGAGGAGTACAATTTGATTTCTTCCGAAGAAAAGAATATTTCTTCTGCAAAAAAGCCTATTTCTTCCGAAGAAAAGAGGGTTTCTTCCGAAGAAAAGCCTATTTCTTCTGAAAAAACACCAGTTTCTTCGGACAGAATAGAAGAGAATAGAAAAGAAATAAAAGAAAGCTCTACTAAAGTAGAGCCAAAGAAAAGCCCAGCAGAGAAGTTATCAGCGGCACAAGCCGCTGCGCAAACCCGAAAAGACAAATTCTACAACGAGCTTATCCCCTACGTTGAGCGCTACGGTTCTCAAATGGTTCGGGCATTTTACGATTACTGGTCAGAACTGAACAAATCTAAAACTCAGATGCGCTTTGAAAAGGAAACGACATGGGAGACCGAAAGAAGGCTTTCTTACTGGGAAAAGAGGGAGAAGATGCAAACTACTAAAAAAGCAAACATAACTAACCATGACAACAGAAAAACATACCATGAGTTTTGACGAGGTTTTCTCCGATATGCGAAAGATGTGGCTTAAAGCTCCTGCAGGTTCCGTAAGCATAAAAGTGCCAAACGCAAGAACTATGCTTTATGCTGGACTAAAAAGCGTAATAGGTGAAAATGCTGTTTGGCTGCCGGAATATGAAAAAGTAGCCGAATGGCTCACCGACAATAAAGGGCGCGGGCTGTTCATGTTCGGCAATTGTGGTCGCGGCAAATCGCTGCTTGGCCGCTATGTATTGCCGGCCATCATACTAAGCTGCTGCGAAAGAGTTGTGAATGTCTTCGACATGCAAGAGCTTAATGCCAATCTTGATGTTGCATTATCAAAGCATCTTATCAGTCTTGACGACGTAGGGACGGAAGAAATGAGTGTGAAGTATGGCGAAAGGCGTATGGCTTTCCCGGAAATCATGGATGCAGCAGAAAAGTATGGAAAGCTGGTTATTATCTCAACCAATCTTGATGAAGTTGAATTGAGAGAAAGATATGGCGACCGGATATTGGACAGGATTAAGGCACTCACAAGTCGTATATGTTTCAACGGAGATAGTCTAAGGAGGTAATTATGATACTATATGAATCTATCGAAAAAGAGAGAGAATCAAAAGCTATATATCAGGCTTTGATTAGTGCAAAAGAAAAAGACAATGGAAAGGTACCTGTACGAGTATATGCACGTACAATCATTATGGTAAACAAAGATGCCGACAAGAAGAAGGCTGTAGAGGATTTTTTGAAAAGAACTAACAAATAAACACGAAAGAATATGAAATCAAAAGAAATCAAAGCAGACAGCAGAGTAAAAGTGAGCAATGGACAAACAACAATCGAGTGGAGATTTGAAAACGGGATAGAAGCATATTGGATGTCTTCCACTAAGATGCTTACAGTGTGTAACAATAATATCGTGCTGGACAAGTACACGGATATTGTCAGAATTGACGAACTGGTCAATGTATTGCTAACCATCCAAAAGTATTGAGCCATGAAAGGAACAGAACAATTCAAGCAAACCATCAAGGCATATCTTGATGAAAGAGCTAAGACGGATGAATTATTTGCAGCATCTTATGCCAAAGAGAACAAATCTCTGGACGGTTGTATAGGATACATCCTATCGGAGGTTAAAAAGTCCGGCTGTAACGGGTTCGCAGATGAAGAAATCTATGGTATGGCAGTCCACTATTATGACGAGGATAATTTGAAGGTAGAAAAAGTGGGCAAAGTCGATGTGGTTGTCAATCATGTAACGGAACTGTCAGAAGAGGAAAAACAGAAAGCTAAGGAAATGGCATTTGAACAGTACAAAAAAGAATGCATCGAATCCATGAAGAAACAGCCAAAACCGAAAGCTCCAAAGACAGAAAAAGTGGAAGTTGAACAAATGAGTCTATTCTGATGAAAGCCAGAACAAAATTACAGAAAAGGGTCATGGAAGCACACTGTAAACTTCCAGACCTTACTGAAAATCAGAAACGATGGGCAATTGAAAATTGTCATGGAGAGGATGCCTACCTAACGAAAGATGAAATTTGGTGCCTGCACTGTGGTGAGATTTTCAAAAGTGATGTTTCCCAGCTTTCTGTTGATGTTATCGGCCATGAAACCATTTGTCCAAATTGCGGGCGAAAACTGAAAGTTACAACAAGCAGAAAGAAGAAATTCAAGGAGAACTGGTATTACACTATCCTTACAACGTTCAAAGGCTTTCAAGTATGCCGAAATTTTATTGTGGCCACATACAGAAAGCGTGGCGAAAGAGACAGATATGTATCTATTGATGAGGCCGTACAGAACTGGATAGATGAAGATGGGAATGAAACAATAGTTGCACGTCCGTGCAATCAGAATTTCATGGTTTATGATGATTGGAATTTCAGCAAACCAATGAGCATCAAGACCAACAGAACAAGCTATAATAGCTCAATGGATAAATATGACATAGACTCCAAGTTTATCTATCCAATAAGGCATGTGCTTCCAAAGATAAGGAGAAACGGATACACTGGGCGTTTTACTGGCATATCATGCAGCGAGTTGTTTAAATTACTACTCACCAACAACAAAGCAGAAATGTTGATAAAGACAAAACAATTCGACCTATTGCGCCACATGCATGTAAAATACATACCGGACAACAGATGGCATTCAATCAACATCTGCAACAGAAACCGATACATAGTAAAAGATGCTTCCATCTGGATGGATTACATGGACCTACTCGATTATTTCCATTTGGACACACATAATGCAAAGTATGTTTGTCCATCGAATGTGAAGCATGAACATGATCGTCTTTTACGTAAAAAGAAAATCATTGAAGAAAGGAAAGAGTCAGAGAAGAAAAGAAAGGAAGCAAGGAAGTGGGAGAATCTGTACAAGAAAGAGAAAGGAAAGTTTTTTGGTATCTGTTTCGTGGGCAACGGCATAGAGGTGTCGGTCATCACATCGGTGGCAGATATAGCGGAAGAAGGTATTAAGATGCATCACTGTGTGTATGACATGGAATATTATAAGAAACCAAATAGTCTTATCCTATCAGCAAAAGATATGCATGGGAACCGGATTGAGACAGTAGAGGTTTCACTGACAACATTCAAAGTCGTCCAAAGCAGGGGAGTTTGCAATTCCAAGACTCCATACCATGACCAGATAATAGAATTGGTGAACAAGAACATGAAGTTAATAATGGAAAGGATGGCATCATGAGTAAACCACAATCAAACGGACTTGTTGAGCTTGTAGATGAAAAACAAGACATGGACAACAGCAGTTGGAATTGCATGGATTTTTGGAATTTCTCCAGCAATGAAGCAGACAAATCATGGGAAGCCTCACATGCACGTTTTCTTGCGGCAAAATCAGGCAACTGCCCATATAAGGAGATTTGTCCAAGATATGCAAGAACAGTCCAAGATATGCAAGAACAGTCCAAGATATGCAAGAACAATAGCCAAACAAAGAGAGATACCTTACCAAACAAAGTTATTTTAATAGAATATACGTATGAATATTACTCTTAATGAATTACGAGATATAGCTTACAAATGTGCAATAAACCACGGTTGGCACAATGATAATCTTAGTGATGAACATTACCTATGTCTGGTTATATCTGAGTTAATGGAAGCTGTCGAAGCGGACAGAAAAGACAGATATGCAAATAGAAGTCAATTTGAGTATTACATGAAACAGCAAAAACGGTCTAATGAAGAATTTATATACGCTTTCAGACATACAATCAAAGACACAGTTGAAGACGAGCTAGCTGACGCATGTATTCGACTTCTTGACTTAGCCGGATTGAGAAATACAGACCTCGGAATAATTGATTTCTATGCTTTAAAATGTTCTGAATGGGATTCTACATGGACATTTACAGAGAATATGTATTCATTGGTTAGTGACATCACTGATCAAAGATTCATTGAAATAAACGATGTCGATAGTCATATAAGAATGTCTATAAGGACTATAATTGGATTTTGTGTAAAAAAGAACATTGACATTATGTGGTATATCAACCAGAAAATGAAATACAATGAATTTCGCGAATATAAACATGGGAAAAAATATTGATTATGAAAACAGAAGATTTTGTTAGTCTTGAAGTAGCTAAACTATTAAAAGAAAAGGGCTATCATGAGTCTTGCAATTTGTATTATTACGAAGAAGCAAGAATTGGTGATGGAGAATTATGCGTTGATTGGAACAATAAATTTAAATTTTCATTTAGCTGCCCTACATTGTACGAAGCGCAGAAGTGGATTAGAGAGAGTAAAAAACTTAATATAATGGTCGATTTTGACGAATCACAATTATGGGGTTATTCCATTCTTAAATGTTACGATGAATATTCTCTTATAGCGAGCGATGATTTGTTTAATACATACGAAGAAGCATTGGATTATGGGATTTTAGAAGCACTTAAATTGATATAGTTATGAAAATAAGCGACATTGAAAAAGCAGCACAGGAGTATTCAGGATTGACAGACAATCCAAAAGACACTAATTCAAGAGAAAGAGGTTCGCTGTGTATAGCATTTAAGGATGGTGCAAGATGGCATTCAGAAAACATCTGGCACTCTGGAGAAGAAAAGATATGCGACTTCGGAACATATCTTGTTGAGTACGAAGAAGGAGAATTCCTTCAATATGAACTTGCATATTGTGGTGGAAAAGACTTAGGTCTGCTTGGAGATATGAAGCACAAGACTATAACAAGGTGGGCGAGATTGTTCGATTTGTTACCTATTAAATAGATATAGTTATGAATGTAGTTTTAATACCAGAGGAAGTGTGGATGAACTCACAGCTGTCAATAGCAAGACACTACGGTCGAATAACATTGAATGGCAATACTTATGTTATCTGCAATAAGAACGGAGTAACAATCTTTGAATTGTCGGACCCAGATTCCAAGTATTATGTAGGAGATAATAATAAAGCAATAGAAGCAGGAGAACCTGCCGACCTTGTATTGGAAAGCTGGATGCCAGTTTACAAGAAAGTAGGTAGGGATAAACTTATCGAACTTGCCTGCAATAGAGTATCACTCGAAGAAGCAAAAGAATTGGTTGGTCTAAGAAAAAAGAAGAAGAAATGACACACGATATTAGCCATTGCACTGGTGAAGGTTGCCAAATAAAGGAAGGATGCGTTCGCTGCCTTGCTCATCAAGAGTTGGACGGAACAGAGGATAATCCATTTAGTAATATTGACCCTGCTGTATATAGGGTAGGTAGAAGATGTTATTATAAAAAGGAGTAGTTATGAATAAAGAAGTATTATCAATTTCGCAGATGGAACATCTGCAAGAGTTGGGATTAGATACAAGCAAAGCGAGTTGCTACATTTGGGAAGCTGAAGGAAAAGAGTATCTGTATTGGGGAAAATGCGAAGATGCAAATGGTATTCCAACATTCACTTTGCCGGACATTTTGGAACTGCTCCCAAAGGAAATTTGTGGCAACGAAATAACAATATATCATCATCGCAACTATTGGTCTATATACTATTATGGAATTTATTCCGTAGAGAACAAAAGCCTTATTGATGCAGCATACGAGATGTTGTGCTGCTGCGCGGAAAATGGAGATATAAAAGAAAGGAAGTAAGTTATGAACAGAGAGATTAAATTTAGAGGAAAAGGATATAGTGAATGGTTTTACGGTTATGTACAAGAATATCATGAGAAGTTTTGCAAAAGAATATGCGTATGCCCTGTAAGCATAAGAACATGGAAGGATGCTTTAATGTATGAAGTAAAAGAAGAAACCATTGGCCAATTCATTGGATTGCACGATAAGAACGGGAAGGAAATCTACGAGGGGGATATACTAAAAGCCGATTATTATGACACATTACACGAGGTTGTTTTTTCTGATACTGTTGGGGCATTTATGCTTGATGAGATACCATCTACTGGAGATATTGTTGTAATAGGATATGAAGACATTGTCAGTCACTTTGAAGTAATCGGAAACATATACGATAACCAAGATTTATTGGAGGGATAGAAATGGAAACATTCAGTAAAAGAGAATGGCTAAACAAAGAAGATTCGCCATCTACCGGTAGTATAGTTGCTTTTGACGGATTGATAAAAGAAGAAGATGGAACAGAATACAGAAGTACATTTTTGCAAGTTGCTGATTGTTTTGGTAAAGTAAAACTACACAAGTCATGTTACGACACGATAGAAGACTTTGTTGATAAAATGAAAAGGTTACGAAGTGTATTGAATGAATTTATTGAACATTTAGAAAAGTAATAAGATTAGAAAAGGAATAAGACATGAAGAAGATAATGTTCAACGATAAGTACCTATTGACAGAATCCGTACTTAAAGGAATAAAAACGCAAACGCGTAGAATTATCAAAATCAAACCAGAAGTGTTAAGAAAATTCCAGGATGAGTATTACACCGCAACATTAGATTTTTTAGAAGGTTTAGATTTGATTCAAGCGTACTTTTTGAATAATCCACAGAAGATACCATACAAAGTTGGGGAAATAGTTGCGATTGCTCAAAGTTATAAGAATGCAGGATTTAATCCTAACTCGCTTATTCCAACTGGTGATGGACATAAAATTGCAGCTTATAATCACAAGGGATGGACTAACAAGATGTTCGTTAAGCCGGAACTAATGCCTAACCGAATACAAATAAAAGGTTGGCGCATAGAAAATTTACAAGACATATCCGATGAGGATTGTCTGAAGGAAGGAATAATAAAAGATATGAGATATTATTTTAGGGAAAATGTCAAACAGACAACTGGAGATACACTCGTACTTCGTTGCAACTATGACACACCACGTGAAGCATACGCTGACTTAATTGATAATGTAAGTGGTAAAGGTACATGGGAAATGAACAAATACGTTTTTGCTTATGATTTTAAATTGGTAGGGTAATGGAAACAGACAGGGTGATGCAAGATTGTTCGCATACTCTGAAGCAGAAAAACTAAGTGTTTGTACGGATTATAAAAACATTCCAATGTTTCAAGGATTGGAAAGGATAGAATTTATATCAGAATCAACAGCAGAACCTTTAAGGGAATTGATAACAAAAAGACTGACCCTAAATCTGAGCCAGTCTTATATAGTGGGTAGCAGGGGATTCGAACCCCTCGTAGCATAGCTATTAAATTTCGGATTATGATGATTCAGTACATTCAATTAAAGTCGAGTACTACCCAGCAAGCTACCAACCCACCCCTTCAAAAGTTTTCCTAATGTATCCATAGTATTTAAGTCTTTTATGAAATTATATAAGCTAATTTCAGCCATTACGAACTGGAAAAAAGTAGGCAATAGGCAACCAAAATAATGGACCGAAATCATACATAAACCTACGTTTAATCTTGATTTTGGTGCAAATATAGCATCAATATTTCAAAGCTGCAAGTTAGCTGATATTCCCGCATTTTCAGGCGATAACCAAGCTTGTATATGCCTGCCTTTTGTATCTAAATATATAGTTAAATAAAGTTCAACATGTTGATTTTCAAGATATTAAATAGTGCTTAATCCGTTCAAAATGACTATCTTTACCATACTGAAATACAACCTAATGTTTAAGTAAAGAAGAAAAGAAAGAGCAATGAAAAAGAAAGATTTTAGAATAAATGACATGTTGTCTGCTGGTAAATATGTAGATATTGCCAATGAGTATTTACACAAAATGGGTAGAGAAGTAAATGGTGGTTATGAAATGTCTGCAACTGAATTTAAGACGAAAAGTTATAGAAGAAACCACACAGAAAAGCAACTTGATGTTACTATTAACTATAAGGAACAGACAATAGAAATAGTAGAAATTTAACCAGCGGGGCGAAAGCCCTGCATTGTCAATATAGCAATGAAAAAGAAAGCAGTTGAATATAGTCTAAAAGCCGAGAAGAGGGATTTCCCTATTTGTAAAGTACGCATGGCGCAGGATGTTGTCGATTTTGCACGTAAGTTTTACCATGAAGATATAGCCATTTACGAGAGTTCGTTTATTGTCCTCATGAATCGGGCCAACAATGTTATAGGGTATGCGAAAATATCTCAAGGAGGTATTTGCTCTACTATTGTTGATATTCGATTGGTAGCCAAGTATGCAATTGACTCTTTGGCATCAGGAGTTATTCTTGTACATAACCACCCATCTGGCGAGCTTAAACCGTCAACACAGGATATTCAGCTTGCCAGCCGACTAAAAGAAGGGCTTAAATTACTTGACGTAACGTTTTTGGATAGTATTATCATTACAGAGGTTGGGTATAAGTCAATGAATGATGAAGGTTTAATATAGTTAAATTATAGAGCAATGAACACAGTAGAAATTCTAATGAAACGCGATGGAATCAGTGAATCTGAAGCCATCGAAATGGTACGAGAGACAAGAGAAGAATTGTTGAATAGCGACCCATTTGAAGCTGATGAAATAATCGCTTGCAACTTGGGTCTGGAACCGGATTATTTGATGGACATCTTAATGATTTGATTATGGAAAACAGAGAGAGAATCCTTGAAAAGTTAAGAAAGATGATGTGCTTGAAAGAATCGGCACAGTCTATTGGTAACGAAGGTGAAGCGGCTGCTGCTGCAGCTGCAATCACACGTCTGCTGATAACCTATAACCTGTCGGAAACGGATATACCTACAGAGGAAAGGATTGAAAATCCTATTGTAGCAGAGGAAATACCTTTTAGACCGGAAGTAAGTAGTGGAGAGTGGTACAGCTCACTAATTTCAGTTGTTTGCCATTATAACATGTGCAGACTTTTGATAATCTCCACAAGAAAAGAAAATGGCCGTCTAAGTAGAGATAAGTTCCAGATAGTCGGTAGAAAGAAAAATGTAGAGGTTGTCCTATTCTTGGTGTCATTCCTGTCAAGTAAGTTTTATCAGATTGGAAAAAGAGAATATCCTGCATACAAAGAAGAATGCCAGTTAAGACATGGTTGCGCACCCAAAAGTTTGGCAATGTATATGCGCTCTTATTTATGTGGGTGTGTTTCTGGGCTTAATGATAAGTTTCTTTCTGAAAAGAGGCAACTTCAACTTGAATGCGACATTACGGCACTTGCCGTAAGTTCAAAGGCCGAAATTGATGAGTTTCTCAAAGATGTAAAGATTAGCAAATCACGTGAAAGCAAACAAAGTGTAGATAGTATTTCTGCCGGTCGTGGATATAAGACAGGAAGAAATATTGAAATAAATAAAGGTGTGTATGCCGGAGATATAAAAGAAAACAAGAAGATAGGAGGACTGAATAATGAATACATTAGATTTTAAAACAGACAATTATGGGAATACAAAAACTATTGAAATTGTAAATGAATTTCCAGTCGGATATTATGTATGGAATATTGGACGAATAAATTTTCCATTTGAAGAATATATTCCTGTTGTAAGAAGGTCTGATGTACCCTTTCATATACGTCCAGAAACGCTTATTGCTGTAAAGACAGAAAAAGAACTTGCAGACTTTATACTTGATTATGCTCATCATAAAAAGATTGGTTGGGCTGAATTTTGTGATTTGAAAGAACAATTTATTAACTGGAAGAAAGTTCCTGTTGACTTAATCAATGAAATTAAAGTACGCTTTAATCCGAGTCCTGTTTATAAAGAAGCGTGGATGAATGAAGAAAGTTACAAAGATATGGTCAGGAAACACTCAGAGAATATGTTTGATTCCATTATCTGTAATATTGCTTCCTATATAAATGTAACAAACGATTTTATCAAAAGACAAATTGAGTATAAAACAAAAAGTAAACTGATTGACATATTCTGTAAAAGTATAATTGAATACACATCATATTTATGATAACAAAAGTAACGAAAGATGGATTTGTTTGGCTTATAGTTGGCAGGGATACAGCGAAAGCCATATATGAAAAAGGAGAGCATGAATTGTATGTTTTAGATAATGGTGATGCGGAGTCGCTGATAGAAGATGAAAATGCCCTTGACAGGGCTTTATCCAGCGGATTGCCAATTGCAATGGAAGTAGGTTTTATCAAAGACCTGCTTCCTAAATGTCCCATGTGTGATAATGTTTTGACACCAAGCAGGAACAATGGATATGACTGGGAGTGTTTGGAATGTGATAGTGATTTCTTAACAAGTGAGATATGAAAGCAGTAATTATATACTCAGGTAAAGGTGGTGTAGGAAAAACAACTACAACCGCAAATATAGCAAGACTTCTTGCTGAACATGGCAAAAAAGTGTTCGTAATAGACGCAGATATTAATACACCTTCCATGAATAGTGAATTTGAAGGAGAGCATTCTCAAGAGAATATATGGGTTCATTCTTCTGGTAATATGTTCAACAAGTTCATATATTTGGAAAAATCAATGGTAAGACAATATCTTGAATTAGCCAAAAAGAAATTGAAATCTATAAATCCAGATTTTGTGCTAATAGACACACCTCCAAGCGTTACAAATGTACATATAGAACTTCTTAGTTGTATGAAGGTCGGGTATATCTTATTTGTTACCCAACCAACAAAATTAAGTAATCAAGATGTACTTCGTACAATGAATTTTTTCCGTGAAAGATGTGGTAAAGTCAATTGCGGTATCGTGGAGAATATGTGCTACGATAATATTAGGAGAGAATATCCGATAAAACTCGTAGCACAAATTCCGATGCAAGATAGGATGAATACAGAGAATTTGTTGTCTAATGCTAAACAAGAGTTTCAGAAGATTGTAGATGAGATATTAACATGTGAAAGTGTGATACTTGAAGAATATTCCACTGTAAACGGCTATGATGAGAGTTTTGACATAACGGATATGTACCCTATGGAAAGTCGTATAAGAAAATATGTTCAACATGAACTTAAATACGATGACGGAACCGAGAAAATTCTATCTATTCCTGCCCCAAAATTTTTATCTGTAAGGACTTGGGGAAAAGTACGCAAATATATACAAGCCCATGATAATTTAGGGCTTAGATTTGATATGCGTATTGATAACTGTGATGAAGATAAAATTGGTAGGATGGTAAAGCATTTTCAAAATGATGAAAACGCATATTTTATGGTAACAAATTCGCCTATCACAGAGGTACAACTTATCACTGGAGAGATAGGAATTTGTTCATTGCTCACCAATCAAAAAGGTCACTTTGAGATACCAAGAATTAGCTATCAAACAAGTAGAGGTAATGTTGTTCTATTCCCAGATGAGGTAATGCCAGTTGATATGGAACTTCTTCAACGGCAAATTAATGATGGATATATTATGTTAAGTGATGGAAGATATTTACCTCCAAAAGAAACTGTTGAGCAATGCTACAATGCTTTTGGTTCTAAAGTTGGGTTATTAGAAGGATGGGAGCAAATTTATGATGAATGGATGAAATAATTGCAATAATAAAATACCGTTTCGAGTAAAGAGGTTTAATATCAGTAATTTGTAGCATGAATATAGAGAAAGTTTTAGATAAACTCATAGAAAAAAGAAAGAAACTGATTCAGACCACACATAAGTACGATAATTACGTAAGATTGTGCAGGACAAAATGGAGTAGCAATTACAAGAATGACATTGACGTATATCGAAAAATTGGTGCCATAGATTTAGCAATAGAATTGATAAATAAACATATTGTAGAAATAGATATATATCAATATGCGATACAGGTTTTACCCATAACATTGTATGATGTCAGAAACAAGTATATAGAAAAGGCTGGCAGCATATATCTCAATGACAGGAAAGAATGTGCAAGGTTTCTTATTGATAATTACTTACCAATATGCAAAAAGGATATTCTGAATTGTATATAGCCAGATAATTAGCAGTATAAAAGAATTTATAAGTCAAGATATGAGAAAGTATAGAATCAAAGTTATAGAAACCCTCTCCAGAGTTGTAGAGGTAGAAGCGGAAGATTATCAAGCCGCATACGATAAAGTGGAAGAAATGGTCGATTGTGAAGAAGTGGTTCTAACGGCCGACGACTTTGAAGATAGAGAATATTATCCAATGGAGCACTATGAAGAATAAAAAAGAATACAAAGTAAAGGTCCGGTTGGTGTTTGAAGGCGAAGTATCTGTTTTGGCAAACAGCAAAAATGACGCTAAAGAAATAGTAGATAACAATCTGGGACTTGTGCTCGGTGGAAATATCCATTCAGACGCATCAGAAATAAAAGATTGGGATTTCCCTATGCATCCATATAAAGAAATAAAGTAGGTGTTATGGCAAAGGTTTTCAACAACAAGAAAGGTTTCAAGGTAATACAGGTTACGAGAGGAGAAATGTTATGTGCCCTCAGTGAATACGGGTGTATCGGTATATGCGATAATTGCGGTTCATCAGATTGCAAAGAAGGGTTCTATATAGCTGTTCTCAATTCATGGTTTTGTTCAAAATGTTTTTATGAATGGTATGCCGGTGCTACTCGGTATAAGGAAGATGAGAAATTCGAGAATGACAAGTTTGAGTTGTATAAGTCAGTTTTAAATGTAAGATAATGTCAGTATAGTATGATGAAAGAAGAATGCTTTTTCAAAGTTGGCCAAACGTACATAGATAAGAAGCGTAACCAGTTCAAGGTTACATCTGTAGAAAATAGCGTAGTTATCACATCGCAAGAAATATACTGGTGTGGCGCTTTCATTGATTACGTTTCTTTTGAGGTAGGAAGTGAAATGTATAACGACCTTGTTGCAATCAATAAGAATCCAGATACCAAAAAACTGATTTTTGTATTTCCCGGTGGTTGCTGGGTGTGTTGTGATTCATTGATGGAAGAACGTGGAGATTATAGGACCTATGCACATATTTGGAAAGGAAAAGTGGAATATAACGAACAGTACAAGCACCTCCTTACTCCAGAAGAGATTAAACGCATAACGGATTTCTCTAATAACCTTCGTTACGATAACTTGTGAGCAAAGGTTAAATCTTTGTTTTTCAGAGTCTTAAAGCGAAAATAATTCGCATAACTCATTGGTATTCAGTATATTATTTGTATCTTTACATATCCAAAATAACAACTTAAACAATAAGAGCAATGGAAGAGTACAAGATTTATTCAAAAGACGAGAACCTAATTCTGATAATAAAAAGTTTGATGAATGAGAAAGTAGACTTTGAATTTAAGCATGGAATTATGTCTGATAACTATATTGTTTTTAAGTCTTATAATTCAGAGGCTGGTATGCGTGAAATAATCAATGAAATTATTGATAATAGCGATTTTACTATAAAGTAATGGAAGCAATGGTAGAATTAAAAGAAACGATTGATACCTGGAACATGATGCAAAAGTACAATGTACAAGATTTCCAGATTACGTTTAATCACTCCATCATCATTTCTCAGGCCGATTATAACAGAATGCTTGAAGGAGCAAAGAATAAGCAGTATATCAAGAATCTTAAAAAGTAAGAGCAATGAAACAGAAAGTAATAATGAACAAAGATTTGTATAATCAATTGATGATTCTTGCAGAGGATTTCTCGAAGATAGGAGCTAAAAAGCAATGCGAATACATTCATCAAGTAGCAAATGGTGAAACAAACGAGAATCCACAAATCGCATTAGAAGCATTTCGAGGGTTGTATAACTATATGTCGCGATTCTAATATTAAACATGTAGCAATGAAAACAAGGAAGCAAGCAGCCATAGAACTGCAACCCATCTACAACAGCATGGAAGTACGAAAGAATACGATTGCAACGCTGATGCGTAAACTTTGGTTTGATGGCACGAATTGGCGGTGCAACGGGATAGGATATGATTATACAATCTAAAAGACATAGAGCAATGGAAACGAACAATCAAAACCAAGAAAAGTCATTATTGGAATCTTATAATTGGATGAAAAGCAAACACCCGGACGCGGTATTTTTGTTCCGTTCCGGAGACAGTTACGAAGCATACAAGGGGGATGCAGAACGTATCGGGCACACCCTTAGTATTGGAGTTTCAAAGGAATCAGTAGGAGATATGGGAACCATCCCAGTTGTCAGCTTTCCTATGGCTGATTTGGATGTCAATCTTCCTAAGTTGATTAGAAAAGGATTAAGAGTAGCAATTTGTGATAAAAGATAATAGCAATGAAAACATCAAGTAAATTAACCAGCAAAGAAAGTTTTGCTATTCTTCATGAAATTCAAAGTCGGAAATGTCCTGATGGAATTGATTTATATGATTGGTCGAAACAAAAAGAACAGGACATATTACATGCTATCAAGAATCTGGTCCCAAGAGTAGGACTCGGATGTACGATTTGTTATTATTCGGATAAGCGTGCTGCTACAGTGACCAAAATAATCAGTCCATGTAAAATTGAAGTGACGTTTAATAAGACAAAGTGCATAGATTATTTTGCTGGAGATTATGAGATACTTCCAGAGCTTGAAGGAGAGCCAAAAGTATTTACGAAAAGAAGAAATGGATATTGGGTTGCTGAAGGGCAACCATTCAAAGGTGGCGTTCTGCTTATGCTGCATTATCAAACCCATTATATTGACCCAAGTTTTTAAATTATAGAGCAATGGAAAGAATCAGTAAAACACCCAAAGCGTATATCGGAACATACGCAAAGTACAATAACGGCTCATTAGATGGAGCATGGATGGACTTGACAAAATTTGCAAGCTATGACGATTTTCTGTCAGCTTGCTATAAATTGCACAAAGACGAACCAGATCCGGAACTTATGTGTCAAGACACGGAATATATGCCGGAAGGCATAAGTTTCCCAGAGTCTTTTACCAATAAGGATTTTGACGATGTGATAACAGCATACAAAGAGAGTTTGCAGGAAGAACAGAACGAGGCTGTAAGTAATATCCGTATAGTTGACTATTCAGAAAAGTCTATCGCAGTTTATGGAGATACAAAGCCAATAAAGGATAAGTTAAAGGCGCTCGGTGGAAAGTTTAATCGGTATCTTGAAGAAGGAGCAGGTTGGGTATTCAGCAAAAAGCTAGAAAATAAATTAAGAGCATTGCTTGAAAGTGGAGATATACAGACATGTAATGGTAAGCATTCAAGTAAAGAACAAAAATACAAAGAATGGTTTGCTGAGTATTGTAAATTGGTCAATGATTCCGGATATTATTCAGATAGATTTTATGGAGCAGTAAAAATCAAGAAAGATGGTAATGACTACTATTATCTGATAGAAAAGACGAGCATTGACAACGATTTTTGGTTCTATGATGAAGGACCAAATTATGATTTGTACTTGCAAGTTGTGAGAAATGACGAAACAAAGAAAGAGTATTTCTTAAGACGAAATCTTGAGCATTATGATTATTTGCGCAAATGCGTAAAGAATGGATTTGTCAATTTTGATAGTAACCATCGTGCTTATCTTGACAAATATGAAGGAGAGAAAATAGATGATATTGCAGTTATCTTGGAGGCAATCGAATATGGAAGAGAAAAATTTGAAAAGAGACTCATGCAATATCTAAAACGCTGGGGAGTGACAAAAATTAAATTTGGTACTTTCTGGGCGGATAGATAGCATACCTTTTTTTGATTTTTTTCGAAACAAAGTGATTGTTTTTCAAACATAATTTTGTAAATTTGCATATACAAAAGCGATATGAAGATATATACATCGTATTTCGGGAATAGCAGAAAGCTGCATGAATCTGGAATTGGCATTATTTGCGTTGCCATAGGACGACCAAAATTTGTAGATGCTCCACAAATGATGAATGTTGCTCCAACAAGGTACATGTTAAGTAATTCATGCTCCCATGAGGAATATTTGAGGCTGTATGACTGCATTCTTGCAAGTCAAGATGCTCATCAAGTAGTAGAGCAGATAAAGAGGTTGAGTAATGGAAAAGATGTCGCATTATGTTGTTATGAGAAGCCCGGTGATTTCTGTCATAGGCACATATTGGCTAAATGGATAACAGAAAAAACTGGTATTGAGGTTAAGGAGTTCGGTGTTATTGAACGAAAAGAACCAGATGTGGTGCAAGCGAGTTTGTTTTGACATATAGGTTAGTTTAAAGATGTGTTTTTTAGGTTAAACAGCCATCAATAAGTATGATGGCAAACTGCCAAATGAACTTATTAAAGTCGTTGGCAGTTTTTGCTTACTGCGCAAATAGCTTAATGGTAGAGTGTTGGCATTCCAGCCAAAGGTTGTGGTTCGAGTCCATGTTTGCGCTCAGATTAAAATCTAAGAGTATGAGAGTTTCAGTATTGGGTTGCGGTAACGTTGGTATAGCAATATCAGCAGATTTGTCTTTATCTGGCCATGATGTGTCTTTGATAAAAACGAGTTCTTCAAAAGAAGATATATTTGAAAAAATAAAGAATGGCAATAACGCTATATGTCTAAAGGAGGAAGGCAAATATAAGAAATCACATATAAAGGAAGTGACCCATGACATTAGTAAGGTAGCCGATTCAGAAGTGGTTTTTGTTACTATACAGAGTACGTACCATGAAGATTTGATAAGACGCATAAGTGGTTATTTGAAAAGTAGCCAAATTGTGATATGCATTTGTAGCTATATGTCCTCATTCTATTTTGCAAAATACTGTAATTCGTTGCCTATTATTGCAGAGACAACCGGACCATACCTTGAAGGAAGAGTTGAAGAGGATGATATACATGGCATAGTTTTTCGTGTTGGCTGCCGACTCACCAAAAGCCCACTATCCATATATCAGGTACACCGTAAAGATGAATGTATGGAAAAGATTCTGAAGCTCTATAATGGGTTTAGTTGTGATTACAACACCTTAGAATCGGCATTGCTTAACCCCAATATGGTATTGCACACTGTTGGGTCTATAATGAGTATTCCAAGAATAGAGTACAGCAAAGGTAATTTTTGTATGTATAGAGAAGCTTATGCTCGTGGAAACGAAGCAACCTTAAATATCATGCTTGAATTAGATGAAGAAAAAAAAGGCGTACTTCGCAAGTTAAGGTGTTCGCCTGTTGACGTATTCAAAGCTGGTGGATTCTTGGGAGACCCAAAGGAAAGCTTTTATTCATATTCTGAATCCAATGATAGGGCGATTAGTCCGACGTCTGTAAAGTCAAGATATATTACAGAGGATGTGTCACAGGGTCTGGTGTTATTGGAGAGTATCGCTACACGAATTGGAACAGTTGTTCCTGTAACTTCTTCGCTTATTACCTTAGCTGAATATGCTTTGGGAGTTGATTTCAGAGCGAATGGTCGTACAATCAAAAAGCTCGGTGCTGAAGATTATATTGAAAATCTGTATTATCTGTAATGTTAGAGAGAGCAGACATAATAAGCAGGACCTTTGGTATTGAGATAGAAATGTGTGATTTAGAGCGTGCAAAGGTGACTTTGCCGTCAGGTTATACATGGAGCCGTGATGAAGAAATCGTGAATACAGATGGCTCATGCAATAAGGTCTTTGGTGGAGAAATAAATACCCCACCCTTACGCCTTTGTATGAAAGATTTGCATGAGCTTAGAGGCGTGTATGAATCTATGGTAAAAGCCGGAGGAAAAATAAAGTGGAGCGTTTATACTCACGTACATATATACGCTGGAGATTTGTCGGTAGATCAGCTAAAAAACATTTTTCTGTTTTTCTATGTTTGCTATCCGTTCATTAAGAAATATGCGAAAATATCAGAATGGGATGAAAAAACATTCAACCTTATGCCGATTCCTACAGAGAAGTATTATTATGGGATATTGCAGGCAGAAACATTCGACCAGATAAAGGAATTGTTCACAAACAACTCCAAGAAAGGATTCATTCGCCATGCCATCAACATATCAGCTTACTTCAAAACCAAGACTATAGAGTTTCGCACATACCATGCCACTACAGACTTTTATAAGGCTATGGATTGTGTTTATTCGACTTATCGAATGTTTTATTACGCAATAAGCCACTCTCTTGAAGATTTCCAAAATCTCTATACTTATGATGATTTTATAAAGGCTACTGGACTGAAATATGATACACCAGATGAACTGATTCCGCTTATTTATCAAGGAAATCCATATAGTCCGATAGATACATTTATGGCGAGGCCAATTGCGTTTAATTCAAAGCAAGCTTCAGCTCTATATGACGCAATCAAAAGAAATGGGAATAGCGAGATTTGTGTCGTAAACAGTTTCTTGTATAACTATGAGCTGTTTTTTATGGAAAAGTTGGCCGTTTCGATATACAGCCAAGACCCATATTGCCATGTTCTATATTTGTTGGCCAATGGTAAGTTGTCATTAACGTATAACAATATGCTGGAATGGCTGGAGCAATATAACGAAAAGACACCAGCAAGACAGCTTGCCCTGGCATTATATGTCAAGGGATTGCAGAAATATTGCATGAGTCAGTCTGCAAGGAATGATTCTATTCTCGATGCAATAAAAGCCAAAGCGAAAGAGTCAATCGAATACACAGAAAAATCAAGTGATAGATTGATGAAACTTCTAACTTCTTGTGAATACCATCGAGGTTCTTTACAAGAAGCCATAATTGATAAGAAGGCTATTTTTTTCAATTACGGCAAAGATAAGTTTTTGAAAAGGGCGTTCAAGTTGATTCGTGAGAATAGCGACCTTGAATTAGATATACCTGCAATAAGGAATGAGTATTACGATTTAGTACAAAATATGCCGGAAGATACATGGTTTTACTATATCAGTGATAGCCCATATCTGAGCAACATGTACAAGATTACCATGTTTGATTCTTCGAGTGGAGAAAGGTGGTCTGACGGAAGATACCTTTATTGCAACAAGCCATGTTTAAACAGTCAAGCAAAAACATCTTATGTGTCGCATAAAGAAGCTGTAGATGATATTGTTCCGCCAGATGATTTGGTCTTGGATGACCCCAACAAACTCAAAATATTGAAAGTTAGCTCAAGCTATCTAAAGGAGCTTCAAAAGAAGTACGTAAAGAAAGTAGATTCTGTTTCGGCATCTACCTATCCTTTTGTTGTGATGTACGATAAATATACGCTTGGTGGATTTGGATTTACATTGCCCCAGCATAAGGGATATGATTTGTTTCAGCTTACAGATTTCTGTACAAACAACTCTATTCCCAAACTCAGCAAGTTTATTCTATACTGCATACAGACAAAAGAAGTCCAGCGCATATTAAGTCGCTCTATGCACAAATTGGTAGAGAAAGTTATTAGCTGTGCGTACACTCATAAGCCGGTTAGCATGAAATACAGAGGCGTTTATACGAAGGTAAAAGAGCACTGTACATCTTCATATCTTGCTTATAGCGGCCAACTCGGAGTATTCGTTAGCAATAAAGAAGTGATTGAGAAATATAAAGAGCTATTGAAAAATGGAAACCGAAAATAGATGGAAGTATGAGCAGGTGGATATTCAGTTGATAGATGAAGCTGAATTGAATGCAAATGAAATGTCCGGAGAGGATTTTGCTGCCTTATGTGATAATATTGGCAGGTCTGGTCTTAGTAGCGTTCCATGTTGCTATAAAAAGCAGGATGGAAGGTTTGTTATGATAAGCGGACACCACAGGTTAAGGGCATGCAAAAAACTTCGATACAAGCATATAGGAATCCTTTACTGCAATGAAGAGGAATTGACGAAAGATGAGATAATCGCTATCCAGCTTTCCCATAATTCTCTGCATGGTCAAGACAATAGGAACATTCTGAAAAAGTTATTTGAGCAAATACAGACTGTAGAGTTTAAGAAATTTGCCCATATCAACATTGATGAAATATCACCTGTCGATACGAATGGAATAGACATATCCGTAATGAAGGATACTTTTGTGTTTTCTATCATTTTATATCCCAACTCATTTGATGCGTTGGATGCACTATTAGGTGATATAAGAGAACAATCAAAAAAAAGCGACATTGTACTGCTTGCTGACCAAGAACCACATGAGGAGATACTATTGAAACTACAAAAAGAGATTGGTGACCAGTTTAATATCAAATCTCCTTCTATATGTTTTGCCAAGTTGCTTGAGTTGGCAAAAGAACGTTTAACCGAAATACAGAATTGATATGATTTGGATGATTATAACAGAAGCAGAAATGGGTGATGGCTCCCAGCATGTATTCCATTTCAATGAAGAAGCGTTAGGGCGTGATAATATTAAGCTCGCAGTGGTTGATGAAAACGATGAACTGGATTTCATCAACCAAAACGACATTGTTATTTCAAGAACATTCAACAGAAAGCTCATCGAGAAGATAAAGTATAAAGGAGTAAAGAACACCTCTGAAAATTTCTTGCTGTATGAATTGGTCAAAGATAAGGTCATTCTATCTGATTTTTTACAAGCTCATGGTATTTTAGCGCCAAAGAAGTACTCAATCGGAGAAGTTAAGGATGGTGTAAAATACTTTGTAAAACCACGATTCGGACAGGATAGTTTGGGTATAACTACCGATTGTATTTGTAAATCTAAAGCAGATGTTATCAAACAGGTGGACCGCATAAGAGCTGAGTTGAACCAAAATTCTATCATTGAAGATTTTATTGATGGTACTGAATACACAGTCGCTTGTGTGAACAACGGTACCATCGTACAGGCATATGCTATTGAAATGGATTGTAGTAAAGCTGGAGGCATCCAAACTTATGCATCAAAAGATGGATATGAGGAATATTGTTCTGCTGTACATGACGTGGAATTGAAGAAAACGGCTATTGATATTTTCAAGTTACTCGGGTTGAAACATCATGCGAGGATGGATTTTCGGAAAGATATGAAGGGGGTGTATTATTTGATTGATATAAACTTGTTGCCCGGACTTGGGCCACTGGCTGATTATGCGAAATGTTTGTTGTTATCAGGAAATATATCCTATGTTGATGCATTGAAGTCCATTGTAAATTCGGCATCAAAAGATTAAAAAGTAAGAGTTATGATTTGGTCAGTAGTAAGTAAAGAAGAAATGCTGCATTGCAATAGCAATCCGGTGTTTAATTATTACAAGGAGGCGCTTGGTAAGGACAATATCAAGCTCGGTATAGTAGATGAAACTTGCAATATAGATTTCGTTGGTAAAAGGGATATTGTGCTTTTACGGACTGGTAGCTATGCTTTGGCAAGAAGAATCAAAAAATCTGGAGTACGTTCAACAGCAGAAGAACCGGACTTATACGAGTTGGCGGCAGACAAAAAGAAAGTGTCATGCTTACTTAGACAAAGTGGTATATTGGTTCCTAACAACTATCGTATGGAGGATATTCGGGAAGGAGAGTCGTATTTCGTTAAGCCAAGATATGGAGCTGAAAACAAAGGAATATCAGACAGATGTATCTGTAGGTCTATTAACGAAGTACACAAACAATGCTCCTACATGATTTCTGAACTGAATGAAGAACCAATCATAGAGGATTTTATCGAAGGAACAGAATGTACAGTATCTTGCTTCATGGATAGCGGTGTATTCAATTATGCTGCCATAGCAATTATTGATGGTTGTTGCGAACCATTACCAGAAAGTGAAGCAAGACAGCTTGGTAGTATCTGTTCCGATATATTCAAGATTATCGGTATAAGGCACCATAGCCGTATAGATTTTCGTAGAGATTTGAATGGAAACTTCTATGCAATAGATATCAATCTCATACCCAGTCTTGGACCTACTGGATTGTTTGCTCGCTCACTTCTTGTGATAAAGAATTACAGCTATAAGCAAGCAATCGAAGCGGTACTTAACTCTGCTACAGTCTGATAATTGCACAAAAAACACATATAAAAATGAAGCGAAAAGATTTTCCAAACGAAAGAATTGTTCAAGTGTATGAAAAGAAGGCATGCAACATGTCTGCTACAGCTGCTGCTCTCGGTCTTGGCAGAAGGACTCTTATACAGTGGAGAGACAAAGACCCAAAACTGGCACAAGCAATGGCTGATGTAGAGGAATCTCTGATTGATTTTTCAGAGAGCAAGTTGCTTGAACAAATAAATGACGGAAACCTTACTGCAATTATCTTTCACTTAAAGACAAAAGGCAAGAAGCGTGGATATGTAGAAAAGATAGAGCAAGATGTTACGGTAAACCCATTTGAAAAACTTATGATGGAACTCCCAGACGAAGTTGAAGATTGATGAATAATGACGAAAAGGCAAAACGGTATTTGGAATTGTGGCGTTCGGATTGGAATAGGTTTGTCCGCGACGTCCTCAAAGCTCGCCTCGATAAAGAACAGCAAGATATAATAGATGCTGTTCAGTACAAACCAATGGTAGCTGTTGCCAGTGGAACATCAAGAGGTAAGGACTTTGTTTCCGCATGTGCTTGCTTATGTTTTTTCTATCTTACCCCAAGATTTGATAAAAACGGTCGGTTGGTTAAGAATACCAAAGTAGCCATGACGGCACCGACAGGACGACAAGTAACAAACATCATGACACCAGAAGTTCGTCGTCTATTACGTAATGCTCAGATATTGCCGGGTCGTCTGGTGAGTAATGACATAAGAACAAATTATGAAGAATGGTTTTTAACTGGATTCAAGGCTGACGATAGAGCAACGGAAGCATGGTCTGGTTTCCATGCTGTAAATACAATGTTTGCTGTAACAGAGGCATCTGGTGTTTCAGAAACTATATATAATGCTATTGAAGGTAACTTGCAGGGAAATTCTCGTTTGCTTATCGTGTTCAACCCTAACGTAACTACAGGTTATGCAGCACGTGCGATGAAGTCAGATCGCTTCGCTAAATTCCGGCTTAACTCTCTTAATGCAGAGAATGTGATTAAGAAGAAAATCGTCATTGCTGGCCAAGTTGATTATGAATGGGTAAAAGACAAGGTGAAGAACTGGTGTTCACCTATATCAAGTGATGTATTCAATGAGGGAGAAGGAGACTTTAAGTGGGAAGGTGGAATGTATCGCCCAAACGATTTGTTTCGTGTAAAAGTTCTTGGTATGTTTCCAAAGGTAGCGGAAGATGTTCTGATACCATACGAATGGGTTGAGCTGGCAAATAAACGATGGGTTGAATTAAAAGAAGAAGGATATATACCTATTGGTAAATCTTGTCGTGTTGGTTCTGACGTTGCTGGTATGGGACGCGATGCAAGTATATTATGTCCTCGATATGGAAATTATGTATCAGAGTTTGAAGTACACAATTCATCAGGAAAAGCGAACCACATGCACGTGGCAGGCATGCACATCAAGTATCTGGGCAACAAAAAGAATAAGGCATTTGTTGATACTATAGGTGAAGGAGCCGGAGTATTCTCCAGATTACAAGAACTTGGCTATAAAAATGTGTATTCATGCAAATACTCGGAGGGGGCGCAGAAACTGACTGATATAACAAGTGTGTACACATTCGCAAATATGCGTGCATATTGTTATTGGTCCATGCGAGATTGGTTGAATCCAAAGAACGGTTTTAACCCTGCTATCCCACCTTGTGATAAGTTTATGGAAGAAGTTACAGAAACTCGATGGAAATTCCTCAGTACAGGTAGCATAATCATCGAGCCAAAAGAAGAGATTAAGAAACGCATAAAGCGGTCGCCGGACTATGCAGATGCTTTGGCCAATACATTCTATCCTCATGATTACGCATCAATCTCAGAGGATGATGTATTCAAAGATTTTTTATAGATTCGTGATATTCTTTCGTGGTAAAATCTCGTAAGTCCTACTGAGATTTTCATTGCTCTGGATACGCTTGCTTGTGAAAGTAGGCGTATCTTTTTTTGTGCATTCATTAAGTTAAACAAAGTTGCTAACAGGAAAATAAAAAGACGTAATACTTTGGTAATCAATATATTATCACTATCTTTACATAAACGATAATATACTAAAGATTAAGAGCAATGAAAGCAACGAAGTACATTAATTCAAAAGGTTTTCCTAAAGGTGCGTTTATCTATTCAATCAAGAAAAATGGTGAAAGATATAAAAGTCCTACATTCCATGAGTTCATCGGTTCCGAGAAAAACGCAGAGGATGTTATAAAGAGATTGGAATCTTTGAATCCTAACAGGAAATTCTATAAAGCGTAAAAATGTAAGAGCAATGAAAACAACAGAAGTAACAGTAGGTTTGAGATACAGAATTTCAGGTGATTTGCAAAATGGTAATCATGTAACACACGAAGATGTAGTACGGAAGATAACACGCATTACTGACACCTACGTAATCTGTGAATGTGGTCGTCAGTTCATAATCAATGAAAATCTAAAGATTGAGAAGTTCTAAGTTTAATTAGCAGAGCTTTCGCCCTGCATAATCCCCTACACAATTATGAATACATATTACAAATTTTGTCCAAACGTATTTCTTGCTAAATGCGATGCTAAGCATGAAAAAGGTGAAACAATTCTTGTAACCACCAAACACGGAAAAGAGAATGAAAGCATAGTGTTTAATCTGATATTTGAACGTGATGGCTTCTATTATTACTCAATAGTTCGCGCTGATGGCTTTAATGTTCAAGAATGGGCAAAACGAAAAGCCGAACGTAGACTTAACTGGGCTGCATCCGCTGAACAGAAGAGTAATGAATACTATGAGAAGTCAAACAAGGATAGAAATTTTCTCTCGCTCGGTGAACCTATCAAAGTAGGCCATCATAGCGAAAGACGACACAGAAAAGCAATTGAAGATGCCTGGAATAATATGGGCAAGAGCGTAGAGTTTGATGAGAAAGCCAGAGAGCATGAAAGAATAGCTCAGTATTGGGCAAACAAAGCTGATACCATAAACCTTTCAATTCCTGAAAGCGTGGACTACTATGAACATAAGTTAGCAGCAGCTAAAGAGTATCACGAAGGACTGAAATCCGGCAAATATCCTCGTGAACACTCATACTCTTTGACGTATGCAAAAAAAGATGTCAATGAAGCTCAAAAGAATTTCGATTTGGCAAAGAAACTTTGGTTATAAATCCGATATCCTTCTGGATATCACTATTTAAGATAGTTATGAAAGAGAAAAAAATCCTACAAGAAATAATTGATTGGTTGAATTCAGATGCCAGCTACCTCTCAGCAAGAACAGATTATGGCAAAGGATATAAGAATGGTATTTTCAGAGCCAAAGAAATAGTGTCTGAAATCATCAAAGAACATGATGAAAGACTATTGAATGATTGAAACAAACAAAAGTTTTGCAAAACGGCGTGATTACGAAAGTAGTCACGTTTTTTATTATGCAAAAATGATTGAATATCAAACATAATTGCATATATTTGCAGAAAACAGAAAAACAATCGGTATTATGGATGAGATTACAGAAATGCTAAATGCAGGAGCTTCTATTAGTGATTTAATAGATTATCTCAAAAAGAAGTCTGTAGATATTCCTTCTTGGGGCTATCTTATTAAAGCTTATGAGCCAACATTTCATAAGATAGTGACGGATAAAAAAGGCAGAAAGGATAAAATAAAGAGCGACGGAACAAAAGAAGAGGCTGCACGCATTTATATTGGACTTGAAAAGCTGCTTACAAAACGCATGGTAGAATTTATGTTCTCTATCCCTGTCAAGCGTGTTTATCACAATATAGAGAGTAATGAAACGAGGCAGAAGATAGCAAAAGCAATAGAATCTATCTACAAGTATGCACGAATTGATTCAGAAAACATCAAGCGTGGTACTGCTTATTTTGCTTCATGTGAGTTCTTCACAATTTGGTATGCTGTTAAAAGACCTAACACATTGTACGGTTTTAATTGTAGCTACAAGCTGAAATGCAAAACATACAGTCCAATGGATGGCGTTGACCTCTACCCTCTTTTTGATGAATATGGTGATATGCTTGCAATGTCATTTGAATACAAGAAGAAGGTCAAAGATAAGGACGTATATTTCTTTGAAACATATACATCCCAAAAACACTACAAGTGGGAGAGAGGAGATAATGGATGGAAGGCAATTGTTGACGGAGAAGATATAGAGATTTTAAAAATCCCTGGAGTGTATAACTATCGTCCGGTGCCAATTTATCATGGGCTTACAAGGTTGCGCGAGGAAATAGAATATACCATTTCACGTAATAGTGACGTGATTGCATATAACAGTGCTCCAGTCCTTAAAGTTGTAGGTGATATCATTGGAGAAGAAGATAAAGGGGAAAGCAGACGTTTGTTTAGAGTAAAAGAAGGAGGCGATGTTTCATATGTTTCATGGGCACAGTCAAATGAAGCTAACAAGTACCATGTTGATACGCTTTTAAGATTATTCTGGATGCAAGCTCAGATGCCAGATATTTCATTCGATAACATGTCAAAGCTTGGGAACATAGGATTTGATGCAAGACAAACCCTGCTTACTGATGCACATTTGAAAGTTGGTGATGAGAGTGGAGCATGGATAGAATCATTTGACAGAGAGTGTAGTGTTGTCAAAGAATTTCTGAAGAAAATGAATACCAGTTGGGAAAAAGAAATTGATAATGTAGAGGTAGAAAATATAATTACTCCATTTATCCAGTCAGATGAAGATGCATCTATAAATCGTGCCATGAAAGGTAACGGAGGTAAGCCAGTGTTCAGCCACCTTGAATCAATCCAGATGACTGGTATGTCCAACGACCCACAAGCTACTTTGGAACAAATACAGAAAGAAGAAGCTGAACAGTCACGTCAAAACATAACGAGTATATTCAATGAAAAAGTAATGTAGAACAACAAAAAATTAGAATTATGGAAGATTTAAGTTTTATCGAAAAAGATGGTGTTTGGGTTGCTGATTTTGAATCCAAAGGAGCATGTGTTATTCAAATTGAAAATGGTACCGTTGACCCATTGCTTATCTACAGATATATGCAAGGTATGCAGCCGAATATGTTTGATGCCATTACCATGGATAATTCCAAGACACGTGTATTTGATTTGGATGTTACAGAGGGTATGATGATATGTATTGTAAGTAAAACAGAGGTCAAAGCTGCAAAGATGATTGTCAAGCCTAAAAATACAAGCGGTGGAGTATCTAATATAACTAATGCTTCTGCTTCTATTGATAATAACACAGGTGTTCCTTCTGTAGATGTTACTCTATCAGAAGGAGTTCTCAGCTTTGATTTTAAGAATCTCAAAGGTGAGAAAGGAGAAACAGGAGCACAAGGTCAAACAGGGCCACAAGGTGCTCAGGGTGAAAAAGGAGAAAAAGGCGATACTGGAGCACAAGGGCCACAAGGCCAACAAGGTCAACAAGGTGTAAAGGGGGATACGGGAGCGAAAATCACATCTATTGAGTTGACGATTACAGGAACGACTATAAGCGGAACGGCCCATTTGGATGATGAAAGTACAGCTTCAATTACAGGAACTTACACGGCTGGATAATACTGAAAAAAATAAATAATATGGCAGTGTGAAAACTTGCGCTGCCATATTTTAGAGATTTGTTTATGAGGGTACCAGTAGAAGATATAACTTTTTCCGATAGCGAATATCGTCGTGGTGACAAGATATGGAAAGCACAGACACTTTATGACTTCGCTAAAGCCAAAGAATATCCATTACTGGATATGCCGTTATGGAATGTTGATTTGACTGACGAACCATTTGAATGCAATCAACTTCATGACTTTATTTTCCAATGCGAACGTGTGCTTAATTGTTCTCTGGGCTATCCTATAATCCTTGATGATTATGGCCAGATAGCAGATGGTTATCACAGGCTCTGTAAAGCCATATTGGAAGGTAAGGAAACAATCAAAGCTATACGTCTTTTGAAATGCCGGCACCAGACAGATATGAGTAATAGTTATGGCCAAGAATGTTACAGATAAATCAACAAGGTATTACTGTCGTGATTGTAGGCATGCTTATGATTTCCATGAAAAGAACAGTAATGGAGAACCATTTATGTGTAGGTGCCAATTTCATGAATGGAGCAAACTATTAAATTATAGTTGGTGCGAAAAATTTGAAAAGAAATAATGCCCAAGCCAAAAACACCTAACCAAAAATATAAGTACAGTGAACTGAATAAGCGTATGGCCAAATACATTTCGCTTGTTCAATCCATCTATGAAACGCTCAATCTTGAAGCAGCAAAATTGGTTGAGAGTTTGGGCATCACGGAAGAAAGTCTGAAAGATAAACCTTTCAGTTTTGCAGATTATCCAGAAACAAAGAAAAAGCTATCTGATATTCAGAAAAGATTCGTAAGGGATATTCAAGCTGCCATATATAATGGCACAAGCGAAGAATGGAAAAATAGCAATGAAGTACAGGACCTGTTGGCCAACTCTGTCTTAAAAGCATACGATGCAATTGTAGATAGAGAAAAATATAAGGTATTGTACCAGACCAACTCTGATGCATTGAAAGCATTCCAAAACAGAAAAGATAAGGGTTTCAATATCTCCGAGAAATTGTGGAATCAGTCTGTAGTTTATAAAAAAGAACTCGAAGATGCCATTTCTTGCGCCATTGAGAAAGGATATAGTGCTGTAACTCTTAGCAAGCGCATATCTAAATACTTGAATGATTTCCCAAGTTTACAGAAGGACTACAAAGAGAGGTTCGGAACAGCCAGTAAGGCTATGGATTGTGAATATCGCTCTTTACGTTTAGCGGCCTCTGAGATAAATATGGCTTATCGCAATGCAGAAAACGAACGGTGGAAGCAGATGGATTTTGTCGTCGGTTTTGAAATTAAGTTGAGCGGTAATCATACTCTGAATGGAAAACCTTTCCGTGATATATGTGATGAGCTCGCAGGCAAATATCCGAAAGATTTTGTTTGGTCCGGCTGGCACCCATTATGTCGCTGCTACAAGATTCCTATTCTAAAGACAGAAGAAGAGTTTTGGGAATGGGACGGAAGAAGTGAGGTGTCTGGTGATAGTGTTAATAGTGTCAACGATGTTCCGGAACAATTTAAGAAGTGGGTGCTAAATAATGAAAAGCGAATTAAAGAAGCAAGTAAAAGAGGTACTTTGCCGTATTTCTTATTTGACAATCAGTCGTCATATAAGAAAATAAATATTGATAATTCAATAGAAGAAATAATACGTAAATCTTCACAAGTTGGCGAAGAAGTTCAAAATGTTGCCAAGAAGATTGCAGATAAATATGGTGGGTTTGTCACCCCGATAAATTTCAAGAGCAAAGCTTCTATTGCAAGAAAAATTACAACGGATGGAATAAATCCATACGATATTAAAGATGCCGTTAGAACTACTATAATTGTTCCAAAAAACAATATAGAATATGTATTAAATGAACTGTCTATAATGGATATCTTTTTGAGAAAAAAGATTCAATCTCCAGAATCGAATTTGGGATATAGTGGCAACATTGTCAACATCAAGACCTCAAATGGAATTGTAGCAGAAATACAGGTAAATACGGAAATGATGATTTATGCCAAAGAAAAACCAGAGAATGCAAAACTAATACTTGGCGCACAAAAATGGGGTGAGATACGCAGGAAAACTGGTATGGATGGAGGATTGGGCCATGAATACTATGAAGAATGGAGGATACTTGAAAAAACAAGCGAAAAGGCAATAGATATAGAAAAAAAATCTACCGAATATTATAGTCATTTCCAATAAAAATCATTATCTTTACATATAAATATGGACCTAAGAAAATTACGAAAGAAGCTATTAGCAGGTGAATCAATCTATCTGTTAGATGATTTTGAGGAAACTGCCATACGCCTTATATATGAAGATGGTTTTACTAAAGCATTCATCAAGCATAAAAGACGTAATGAGATAAGTGTACCGCAATCCAATGAAACGGTATGCGAGATTATTCTTTCTGGCAAGGAAATAACTAAATCAGAATATAATGAGTACTAATAAGGAACTTCTGGAGAAGGCATTAAGCATAGCTGTGAATGCACATAAGGGCCAAGTAGATAAATCAGGTGCTCCATATATCATGCACCCAGTTCGCGTTGCAGGTAAATGCTGTACGGACGAGGAACGTATTGTTGCTTTGCTACACGATACAATAGAAGATACAGAAGTTACACAAGATTATTTATTGCACGAAGGATTCCCACAAAATATCGTTGATGCAATTCTTTCTGTTACAAAAGAAGAGGATGAAAGTTATGATGATTTCATAAAACGATGCAGAGTTAATCCAATTGGTAGGCAAGTCAAAATACATGATTTGGAAGACAATATGGATATTACGAGGTTGGATTGTTTGAAAGAAAATGATTTGGTAAGGCTTAATAAGTATTTGAAGGCATACCAATATTTATTAAGCAGATAAGACACACTTTTCAGTTCAGGAAGATAAAGGCTGTGCTTGAAGTACAGTTGGGATGCTTTTAACGATTGATATTGTCTATAACCTTACGCTTATTATCGAACTGAGACAAAAATAATTATTTTCATTGAAAGTGTTTGTTTTTCAATCAGATTTATATATCTTTGCGATGTGTATTATAAATCAAAATTGAGAAACGATGGACAAAAAACAACTTGTTTTTGCAAAATTGAAACTTAAAGCGAAGGCGTTAGGGTTCAATGTAAAGGAATTAAAGGGTATTGCCGCCAAGATTGCCGATAACCTTACTTCCAAAGAAGATGCCTCAGAAGAGGACGTAAACGCAGAAATCGAAAAAGAGATTGATGCGGTTCTCCCCTACCTCACTTTCGGCCAGTCCCAAGCCAATCGTTTGCTTGAGGAATGGAAGAAAAAAAACCACAAAGACGATGATGACGACGATGATGATGACGATGATGGCAACGATGATAGCGAGCCAAAGAATCAGAATCGTAATCGCAGTCAATCCTCTAAAAATCAAAAGGACAATAACAAAGACGATGCACCGGCATGGGCAAAAGGGATGATGCAGAACCTCGAACAACTTAATGGTAAAATTGCTGCATTGGAATCCGAGAAAACAAGTAATGGCAGAAGAGCTAAACTTGAAGCATTGCTCAAAGATACTGGTACGTTTGGAACCAGAACTCTGAAAAGTTTCTCAAAGATGAAGTTTGAGAACGAAGATGAGTTTGAAGAGTTCATGTCTGAAGTTGAGTCCGATTTACAGGCTTATAACCAAGAACGTGCTGATGCAGGGCTGTCTAAACTCGGTACACCACCGCCAGCCGGAGGAGGAAAGCCAAAACCTAAAGAAGAAGAGCCATTCACAGATGAGGAAATCGACAAAATCTTTGGTGGCGGAAATTAGTTAACCATTAAAATTTAAGAAAGAAAAGATGGGAGTAGTAGATGTAGGTACTATTGAATCATTCGGATTTGGTAATGATCCGATTGTAATCCGCAAATGTGTTGCTTGCATTCAAGGCGGAAAAGTATTAGATGTTAGTGGATTCAAAGGCGAGTATATCCGTGCTGGGCATGTAATCATACGTGATACAGCCAAAGACGTATATAAACCTATGCCGCTTAATGAAGGTGGTGATGCTTATGGAACATTACCTGTAAGTCATGAGTATGTAGGTGTCTGTGTGTCCACAAAATCGGTAAAAGAGCCATTTGTGTCAATTATGCACAGTGGAGTTGTTAATGATGTCGCAGGCCCTTATCCGCTTGATACTATCAAGACAGCGTTGAAGGCTGCTGTGCCGACATTGGTATTTGAACATGACTAAGAAAGGAGGTAGATTATGAATGTATCATTGTTTGCTAAATATGTTGCTAAGTTCTTCCCGAAACTGCAACTATTGATTGAGAAAGTAAATGGTAAGAGAAACAAGAATCTTACCTACTTGCATAAAGGAAAAAATGCAATTTTGCGTCAAGAGTTTTCTCCAGACAATAAGTGGGAAAGTACATCAGTGAATACGACCTATGTAGCTGCCGACTTTGTAGCTGTTGACTCAGAGTTGCCAGTTAAAAGCCGTGATAGTATTGCTTCTGCAAATGGTAAGCTTCCGAAGATTGGTATGTCTAAGATTTTGAAGGAATCCGACATTATCAACATCAATGTTATGGAGGCACAAGGAGGCAATGCAGAGAAGATTGTAAAAAAATTGGCTGATGATGCCGTTTCTTGCTCTGTTGGTATCGATGAAAGAAACGAGTACAACTTGTTGTTTGCTCTCTCTAACGGTTATGTAGCGATTAAAGATATTGACACTCCGGATGCTTTGTTGCGTCTGAATTTCAACTATCTGAAAGATAATATCTTTGGAGCAACCACGAAAGGAGATATTTCTCTGGAGGACATTAAGAGAGTAATCTCTAAAGCTGATGGCGATGGCAATAGTATTTTGTATATCTACATTGCCAAATCTGCTTACGACAAATTACGTCAAACGAAGGAGGCTAAGGAGCTTGTAGCTAACTACAAGGGACAGACATTCAATGCTGATTCAGTATTGCCTACTCCTACGGCAACGGTATTCAATGAGGCTTTCGCTGATGATAACAACGGTATTACGTTCAAAGTAATTGACCGTTCCGTTGTGTTGGAGGAAAACGGCAAGAAACGAAATGTTAAACCTTGGAACGCAAGCCGTCTTGTGTTCGTTTGCAATGATGTTATCGGTACGTTGGTTTACGGCCGACTTGCAGAAAAGAGCAATCCTGTTGAGGGTGTGAAATACGAAGAAGTTGACTCTTACAAGTTGATTTCAAAGTATTCTCTCACAAACCCATTGCGTGAGATTACTTCTGGGCAAGCATTTGTGGCTCCTATTATCGAAGATGTGGACCAAATCTACGTTTACGATTTTTCAGAAGCACAAGAAGTTGACACTGTTGCAGAGGCTTCAGATAGTGGTGATACTAAGGTTACTGTTTGGGGACAGGCTTACACAAAAACTGATTTTGTCAAGGAATTGAATAAAATCACTGGTGGTAAGCTTTCTGGTACCACAGCTGACGACAAAGTGATTGCTGCCGTTAACAAGTTGAGCGACGAAGACGAGGCTAAATTGAAAGCCGCTGTTGAATCCTTTAAAACTGCGTAAGATATGAAGACAATTCTGCAAGCATTGATGGATGAGATTGATTATCCATTTCCAAAAGGCAAGTTTGAAAACAAGTTGCTGGCGAGGAATCTAAATGGCGAAGAGGAAGTAAGCTATGATGTTATCGTTAGTAAGGAGTTTCGGGGAGCCGTTGCAGATTGTCTTTATTCTCTTGTTGAGGCCATAAACTTCTCTGAGGCGGATAAGTCAATCTCTTTGCCGGACAGGAATGTAATACTGAAAAAAATGAATGCTATTTATACTTCCATAGGCGAAAAAGACAAATGTGTTGGTGAGCCTACGGTATATATTGGAGGATAATAGTATGGCAGTATTGAATATTAAACCATGCCGTTTAGAGTATCAGGTTACTACTGATGGTTATGACGATGAGAATGGTGATTTCCATGCTGGAGAATCTTACTGGGATGGAGATATAGAATGTGATGCTGTCCCTGCTGGTAAAGCCAATGAAAAAACCTTTGAAGATGGTGTCGTTAGGAGTTATTCTTTTACGGTATATCTCAATCCAGATTGTAGAAGGTTTAAGATTGGAGAAAAGGTTAGATTGCACCGTCTTGGAGGTGTTTATGAATATGAGGTTAAAGGATTCATGCCTTACCAACACCAATGTAAGATGTGGATAGGATAATATGGGAATCAGAATGACGACATCATATAGTGAAATTCAGGCAACCATACGCGCAAAAAAGGAACGTGCGGAAATGCTCACTATTCGTGCTCTTGCATATTTAGGAGAGCAGTGCGTTATTGAAGCTCGTAATCGCTCGCAAGAAGAAAGCTGGATAGACCAAACTGGTAACTTGCGAAGTTCGATAGGCTATGTTATTTCACACAATGGAAGGATTGTACAGATTTCCGATTTTCAGCAAGTAAAGAATGGTTCAAAAGGCAAACAAACTGGCATGGACTTGGCCAAAGAGTTGGTGCAGCAATACACCAATGACTATGTCCTTGTAGTGGTTGCTGGTATGAACTATGCAGAGTATGTGGAAGCTATGGACAACAAGGTCGTACTTGCTTCTGCAGAATTATTCGCGAAGAAGGAATTGCCTATCATGATGGAGAAACTTAAAACTCAGTTAGCGAAATGAAATCAGATATTGAAATTAAGGATGATATTTTTAATCACATCAAAGGATCTGCTTTGGAGCGAGCCGTGAATGGTGTGCTTCGTAAAACACGACGCCCATCAGGTTCAGATGCTGAGGATATAATAATTTCAATCCTTGACAACGGTAGCGGTGATATTCAGGAGGCTTTCGTGAACGTCAACATCTATGTGAAAGACAATATCCGAGACGGTCAGAATGAAATAAATGACAGTCGGTGCCGCGAATTATGCAGAATTTCCATAGAAGTTCTTGAAACAGGATTTGGTGCAGGATACAGGTTCATTCTTGACAAGCAGCGCGTAATGCCAGTTAATGGCAAGGATGAGCATTTTATCAACAACAAGATTTTGTACAAACAAGTAAACGAATAAATTATGGCAACGAGTAAAGTAACATTATCATGGGGAAAGCCCAAGATTGAGGTTAAGAAGCTTGGTTCGTCACCCGGCGAATGGCAATCATTTGCTACGCCTGTAGAAGGAACTACTCAATTGTCCACGACGCAGGGCAACAAAATGGAGGCAAAGATAGAAGGTGGAGAGAACGAGGCTGTAAAGTACAAGAAGAACACATATCAGTTGGTGTTCAATGTAAGACAGGCTCCGGAACGTACCGACCCAATTGTCGATGCAGACGGAATCGTTGAAGATGAATATTCAATCCGTGTAACTCCAGAAAATGCCAAAGCGTTGGGCATTTTGATTGACCGCGCATCAGTTAACGTACAGAAAACGTATGATGTAGAAGGAGGCCTTATTAAGGTTTACACATGCGATGTTCTGGTAGCAGAAACTGGCGACGCTGTGAAGATACAGGTGATTTCACCAGAAGAATAAGTGTCGATTCTGATAGGTGGTTAGAATAGATTGGTTTGTCCACTTATTAAGTGGATGGTGTACATGGTGTAATGATAGCATGGGCATCTTGGATGCTTGGTTGGGGTTCGATTCCCCATGTACACTCAAAGTTTGATATTATGAGAAATAATAGCATTATAGATAGCAGGGTTATAGATGCGATACTCGAAAGACCTATTTGTTTCAGAGTTGGTCGTAAAAACTTCTTTATCTATCCTGCTACTCTCGGCAAAACCTATGTAATAGCTAATATCATAGAGAAACTCAAAGTAAACAACCTATATCTTACACTGGATATACATGCGGAAATGCTGAGATTATGCGCTGAACAACGTGATTTAGTATGTTTGCTAATATCCTACTATACCTTTGACCAAAAGAAAGATATTCTGAATAACAGAAAGGTAAACTCGCGAAAGAAATACTTTTTTGACAAGCTGGATAACGAGGAACTGGCCACAATCTTATCGCTAATATTTACTCTTGATGATTTTGAATATATCAAGCAACGAACAGGTATAGCAAAAGAAGAAGAAAGACGTAAGAAAATCCACGAAATAAAATCTTCTAAAACATATAGCATTACAGTAGGCGGAGCTAGCGTATATGGTGCAATCATAGATATAGCATGTCAAAGATATGGTTGGACCATGAATTATGTTTTATGGGGCATTAGTCGCGTAAACCTCGAAGCTCTATTGTCAGATAGCATAAGTAATATCCCATTGACGGAAGAAGAGAGCAAAAGCATGAATGTGCCATGCGGTGATATTATAGATGCTGATGACCCATCTAACAGAAACAGGATAATGGAACTATTAAGAAATTAGTATATGGCCGGACTTCACTTCGATATAACTGGAGATAATTCAGATTTCATGCGTAAATTGCAGGAGACACAAGCTGGTGTTAAAAATGCTTCAAATAAAATCACTCAAAGTGGCGAGAGTATTGAAGATATGTTTTCAAAACTCACAAAGGCTGCCGCTGCATTTGGAGCAGGATTTTCTGCACAGCAATTGGTTAAGCAACTTGTCAACGTAAGAGGGGAATTTCAGAAATTGGAAGTTGCATTTGAAACCATGCTTGGGAATAAAGAACGGTCTGATGCTCTGATGCAACAAATTGTAAAGACAGCAGCTACAACTCCATTTAACTTGCAAGACGTTGCGAATGGTGCAAAGCAATTGCTGGCATACGGAATCGAAGCAGAAAATGTCAATGAAACACTAATACGACTTGGAGATATTGCAGCAGGTCTTTCTATACCACTTGGTGATTTGACTTATTTGTATGGAACCACTCGTGCGCAAGGACGATTATATACTGAGGATTTCAATCAGTTCACTGGTAGAGGTATTCCTATGATTGAGATGCTGGCTGAGAAATTCGGTGTTGCAGAAAGTGAAGTGAAAGGGCTTGTTGAGGCAGGAAGAGTTGGTTTCCCAGAAGTTCAATCTGTCATCGAAAGCCTTACAAACGAAGGTGGAAAGTTCGGTGGATTGATGGAGAAGCAAAGTAAGACATTGTCCGGCCAAATATCCAACCTGGAGGACTCGTTCCAGCAAATGTTCAATGAAATAGGTCAAGGTACGGAAGGGGTACTGTCAGGTGGCATTTCTATGGTGGCAAGCCTCGTGGAGAATTATGAAAAGGTCGGTAAAGTACTGATGAGCCTTGTGGCAACGTATGGGGCATATAAAGCGGCTGTGATAGTAGCAGCAGCCACATCAAAAGGATGGACAATTGCGTCTATGGCTCAATACAAATGGCTTTTGCTTGTAGAGAAAGCCCAGAAAATGCTCAATGCTACCATGTTAAAGAATCCATACGTATTGGCAACCACAGCTATTGTTGCATTGACGGCAGCACTATACAATTTGTCAAAATCGAGCAATGCGGCTGATATAGCACAAAAGAACTTCAATAAAACCAATGAAGAAGCAAAGAATAAACTCAGTGATATAAAGACAAAATCAGAGGAATATTTAGGAATAATACGTGATGAGAATGCTACTATGTATGACAGAACAGTAGCATACGATAATCTCAGTAAAATAATGCCAGCCTTGACCTCCCAATACTCCATGCTGGAACTTGCGGCAGCAAATTCATCCGTAGTAGCCAAACAATCGAATGATGAACTCAATAAAATGGAGTTTTCGGAGGTAGAAAAACGTATTGGAGAATTACGCAATCAGATTGCCCTATTGAACGAGCAGATGAAAACAGCCGGACAGGGCGCTCCTGCTATTCAAGAAAGAATTGACATTACAGAGGAACAGCTAAGAAGGGAAGAGGAGCAATACAAAAAGATGATTCAGAACCGTGAGAAAGCGGAATGGGACGCATTGCCTGTTGAGCAAAAAATAAGCATCAAGACACAGGAAAAGACTGAAATTGAACGTCAGTTTAAAGAAGCCAAACAAAAGCTCGAATCGTTCATTAAAGAATCGGATAGTATGGATAGCTTAATAAAGCCGAAAGACTACTATCTCGAATTTCAGCTTAGAAGTAATTTTGAGTATCTCAAACAGCAGTACGAAAAACTGAATGGAGAGGTATCTACGCTGATGGAATCAACGCCAAAGGCGGAGAACATTCAGGTAATAACCAATCGTCTGATTTCGACAGAGCAAAATATATCGCAGGCTCGTTCCAACTATGCGTCATCTGGTTCTGATGATGACAAAAAAGAATTGGAAGAGCTTGAAACAACATACAAAACGCTCACAGATACCTACAAATCCATGACAGACCAGACATGGGTTACAGCAAAACAGATTGCTGACAATCGTATCAAACTGGAGCAGGAAACAACAAAAGCTTTGTTACAGCAACAGATTGAACAGACAGTCAACAAGAAGGAACAACTTCGATTGCAATACGAAGCTGAACTGGCAGCTATTGACCAGTCAGAGCGAGAATTTAAGAAAAACAATCGCGGCGCCACCAGCACCTCGTTTGATTCGCAACGTCAGATAGCAAAGACCGACTATGAGATACAAGTAAAAGTATTGGATGATGAATGGCAGAAATTCATGAAAGAGCTGCAGGAAAGTACAACCAAGATGCAGGAAGATGCAGAACTTGAAGCCATGCAGCGTGAATTGGCCACAGCTACAGACATCACCACCCAATTAGAGTTGCAGGAAAAAATCCGGAAAAGCATGCTTCAGCAAGAATTGTCTGATATTGACAAAGAAGAATCCGAAGCCATCAAGACAGCAAATGAAAACGGCCAGTCAACAGAATCTGTTACAGCTGAGTTTGACAAACGCAGGCAA
Source organism: Candidatus Gallipaludibacter merdavium (assembly GCA_017694875.1). Taxonomy (GTDB): domain Bacteria; phylum Bacteroidota; class Bacteroidia; order Bacteroidales; family Paludibacteraceae; genus Gallipaludibacter; species Gallipaludibacter merdavium. The sequence continues at coordinate 24,055 of JADIMG010000072.1, read as the reverse complement.
GTCATTATACAGAAATCAGAAGCCGAAGGGCTTGCTGAACGTCTTCGTATGTATGAGGAATATGCCAATAAGGTAATTGACATTGAACAGCGCAAAAATGAAAAAATAAAGTCTATCAATCAAAACAAGCAATTGACACCGGAACAGAAGAAGGAGCAGACAGAGAAAGTTATAAGTATAGCGGAGTTTGAGCAAGCAAATGCCTTTGGTGGTGATGCAGCAGAGGTTATCTCTGGAGATATAGCTGGTATTGTACAGCAAATAATGAGCATGAGCATTGAACAGCTAATGGCACAAATACCAATTCTCAAATCTGAACTTGAAAGGCTTAAAAAAACAGGAGCAAATATTGACGAAATAATACTTGCACAAACAAAATTAGAGGCAGCACAGAAAGCTCTAACACAACAGACATCAAAACTCGGTAGCGTTACTGATGATACAGCAGAAGGTATAAAGAAAAAATACAAGGAAGCTGCTGATGTGCTTAAGTCGATAAATGATGTTTGTGATTCAGTTAGTGAATCATTTGGCGATTTACTCGGAGAGGCTGGACAGGATGCACTTAGTGTTATAAAAACTATCACAAGCTCAGTCATTGGAGTTATAACAGCAATACAATCAACAGCAACTGCAGCAGCCGCTGGTGTTAGTGCCGTAGAAAAAGCTTCTGTTATTCTAACCATCATTTCTCTTGCTATACAAGCTATCATGGCTATTGTAAATGTCATGACCAAATACTTCTCCAAAAACGCCCAGATTCAGAAGCAAATAGACCAGCAGACAGAAAAGGTAGAAAAACTGAATGAGCAATATGAAAAAATAGAGCGAACGCAGAAAAGCCAGACAGGAAGAAAGTATTGGGAAACACAGATTGAACTGTCAAAAAATCTACAGGAGCAGACTAAAGAATTGGATGAGGCCATACGCCTTGCCCAAGAACAGGTTGATTCAGCCGCCACCAAAAAAAAGAAAGAGGAAGCTGAGGAACAACTGGATGAATTGGAAGAAGAGAGATATGATGCTATTGACAAGAACCGAGAAACACTGCAGGAGTTTTACGATGAACTGGCTACAACCGATTTAAGTTCTTTCTCACAGAGCCTTGCTGAAAGCATTGTAGAAGGATGGGAAAACGGTCTTGAGGGAATGGGAGAAGCGTGGGATACGGCTATGGATGACCTTATGCGTAGTATGCTCACAAAGCAACTCGCACTTGAGTTAGAGGAAAATCTAAAAGACGTATTCGATACTATAAATAAGAGTTTCGGTGAAGGAGATACAGAGCTGTCAGAATCAGAAATAGCTGCCATACAAGCCGAATATGAAGCTGCAAAACAGTCGGCAGAAGATAAGGCAAAAGCATACGAAGAGCTTTACAACAGCTTAGGGCTCGCAGAAGATAGCGAAGAAGATTTGGAAGGTTCGTCTGGGGGATTTGAGAGTATGAGCCAAGACACAGCTGATGAATTGAATGGTAGATTTACAGCCATACAAATCAGTACGGCAAGTATAGATACAAAGATGGATACCATTATACAAGGTAATGGACAGTTGTTGTCAGCCGCCCAGCAATTCTGTGCCAATGTATCACTTATTGCCGGAATAGCAGACAATCAACTGAATGAATTAAGGCAGATAAACGAAAATACGGCAGTGTTGTCTGAAATGAATGTAAAACTGAAAAGGATAGAAGAAAATACAAGCAGGCTATGAAATTGACTACAGAAGAATTTGAAAAGGCGAAACTGGAGTTATTCTCAGATTTCCCAGACATCATGTGTTCTGCCGGTGCTGAAGATATAAGGAATGCACATACAATATCTGAATTGGCATCTGTGCTTCACAAGCATGCTGTTTACATCAGAAAAATTGATTTCCCAAGTACAGAATGGTTACGGAAGTGGTTCTCGGATGATATTTATGAATTGAATGCAAATGGTATATATCTCGACCAGACAACAGCTGTGAAGGCAGGGAGTGAACGCAGCATCATGTTATTCGGAACATGTGATATAAGATTGGAAGTGGACCGGAAAGAATGCCTGTTTGTAACTGCATGTAATGACAGCACCATTCGGCTTGTTGCAAAATCATTCAGCATTGTTTTCTGTGTCCTTAAAGATAAAAGCCGGGTATATACTGAAAAAGACAGATATGCAATTGTAAAAGTAATTGATAAACGCCATGAAATTAACGATTAGAATAAACGGTACTGATATATCGGCACTTGGACTGACGCCACTTGATGGCACTCTCGACAATCTGATGAAACCTGCCGAAATGAAGTCTGTTGCTTACAACGAAAATTCTGCCATTGACGGCTCTATTGCCATGACTCGAAACCGTAAAGTAAAGCGCAGGGAAGTTTCTATGCTTTTCTTGCTTAGCAAACAAAACTTGTCTGAGCTTATGGATGCCATAGATAATCTGATTACTGTTCTGTCGGAAGGAAAAGACAATAGCGGTATTAACGAAGTAAGGGTAGAAGAATTGAATCGTACATTCAGATTGGTTTACAGCAGTTTCGACAAGTATTCAAACTTTGGGATTGATGGCAAGGCAACTCTGTCTATCAAGTTTGTAGAACCAAATCCAAAAAACAGGTCATGAACGTAGAAGAAATGCTATCAAAAATATGCATGAAATTCCATTGCAGCTGTGATGATGTAAAGGGACGCAGCAAGCAAGGGAATGTTGCTGATGCGCGCAGGTTGTTTTGTTATATCATGCGTAAAGATGGCATGCACCCAAACGAGATAGGAAAAATGATATTTCGTGACAGAACAACTGTTATTGGAGCCATAAAAAAAACAGTTTCCTTATTGGAAGTGAAAGACAAAGAAACCATAGAAATATTGAAAAGTTTAGATATTGAGATATGATAGGAGCTATTGAAACCATAAACATATACGGACCAAACGGAGCACTGCTAATGAATGCCCCTGTTACCGACAACTGCGAAAGAAACGAAACAATTATGGGAGATGAATATGTTTCGCTGTCATTCTATCGTGAAAATAAGACAATCATACCCTCATTCTCTTATTTGGAGTATGACGGAAAGTTTTATTTCTGCAAAGAAGATTATTACCCGAAGAATGCAGGAGGACATTACCAGTATGAGGTCAAATTTGTTTCTGCTTTCAATATGCTTGATAAATTTGTATTCATGCGCTATGTGTCAGTAGGAGAAGAAACATGGCGTGAAGCTGAGTTCAATATCAATGCAAACATATTGACAATAGGCACGATTATCATACAAAGCATACGCGAATCGGTAAAGCGTTTGCCGGATTGCAAATTGAAATCTCATCTATCTGAAATTGGGCTGCCATCGAACAACAAGTATGGAGATACTAAGTTGCAAGCACTGTCATTCTCTGGGATAGATATACGCTCGGCCATCACAACTGTAGCCAACACATGGGAAACGGAATGCTGGATAGAGGAAACCGGTTCCAATGTATATCTGCATTTTGACAAATGCGAGACTGGCGATATTCTCATGCTGTCCGATGAATATGTTGAAAACAACGGTAAATGGAAGTCTGGAGGACTTACGGAGTGTTCCTATGCCAGCAATAAGAATACCCTTGTGCAACGTATCATTCCATACGGAAGCGAGCGAAATATAATCAGAAAGGTTGCTCAGCAGAATGTAGCAGGAAGCATCATGAATGTATCCTACGCAAAGAGGTTGAAACTCGACCCGGATACGACCTACAATGTCAGCTATGACGGTGAGGCCGCACAGGTGACCACCGACGGTGACGGTGCATTTTCCCTGCCGGGAGTAAATACCGGCGTGGAAAGCGTGGAGTTCTTCGATGACGTTTATCCACGTGAGACCTTTGTTATAGATAGTGTTGCACAGAAGGGAAATCAGAACTACCCTTACTATACCATCACCGCCCACGCATCAAGCGGTGTAAACCCTACCCTTCCTATTGAAATAGCAGAAGGGCTTACACTTTCCATTATCTTTGAAAGCGGATACCTCAATGGCTTTGAATTTGAAGTTAGGGACGATAGCAAGACTGATGGTGTGCTTACTTTGACAATCATCCCACAAACAGATGGCGATGATGTACAACTGCCTATCGGTAGTTTTATCCCCAAAGAAGGAGACACATTTGCTATGTTCAACATGGTAATGCCAGAGTCATATATAACAGCCGCAAAGCAGGAACTTGCCCAAGAAGCTTATGTGAAACTATGTGAGATTCGTGATACTGTTCCGGAACTGAATTGTCAATCAGAACCATCATATTTTGTCGAGAACGGTATCAACATCAAAATCGGCACAAGAATATCAGTAGAATCTGAAATACTGGGAGAGCAGCCATATGTTAGCCGCGTCATCAGCTATTCACACTCACTTACTACACCAGATACTGTTTCGTTCAAATTGTGTTCCTCTCGTATAATAGGAGCGCTTGCAGCAATAAACAACGCCATAGCCGACCAAACCAATAGCATGAACGGATTGTATCAAAACAGCATATCTCTTAGCCGAAGAGGATGGAGAGATGCCAAAGAGCTGGCAGACATGCTGGAATCACTTGCGGCAGAAATGCTGCTTGTCGGCAACGAAAAATGGCAGTTTGCAATATCATGTAACATCAGCATGAAGAACTCGTCCGGCAAATTCAGTGGATTACAAATAACAGCCGGAATGTTGCAACATACACAGCCTCCATACACTGAAAGAGTAAATAAAGGCGTATGGCAAATGCCTGCATCAACATACAGCACAACTGTTATATCTGACCCCAATACTCCATATTACCTATACGCAAATGTTTCGGGAGAGATAAATGGAACATGGCTAATCAGTACCGATAGCAAGGATGATGAAAATCTGTTGTTGGTTGGAACAATAAGTAGTGAATTTGAGGGCCAGCGCGTGTTCAATAGAACATACGGCTACACAGCTATAACTGGAGGAAAGATAACAACAGAGCAGATACAGGATGCAAACCGTAATCTGATTATTGATTTCTCATCAAATCCACCAAGAATTTTGGCAAGAAATGGTGCCGAGATTGTTGGAAATATAAAATTCAAGTCGTCCTCCGGCGAATACAAAGGCATTGAGGAAGGCATCACAGAAAGCATTGAAAACCTTGAAATCGGTGGCAACAACTTAATTCTGAACAGCCGCTGCGACAAAGAGATTCCCTCACTTTCTACAACGGGAGGGTATTCAATCGCTTATACTAACGGAGATATCGGACTTGAAATATCAGACGAAGTGTTGTACAACGGAAAACCAACATTGAAATTATATAACGGATTGACAGATAATGGAGAGTTATATTGTGGTTCACAGCGATATATCCAATTTGACAGATACAAAAGGACGGATAATAAATTGGACACAGCTGATTATGTATTTAGCTGTATGATGTATTTACCATCAACTTATCCATCAGGAGATGAATCCGAAGAAATAACGGGTCTTTATTGTTTTAATGGCAACACGTCAGTAGGATTAACTGCATCTTACGATCTGACAAAAAAAGGCACATGGCAAAAATTAGTACTTAAAGTACCCTACAACAGAATATCATCACAAGATGATTGGTGCTTTTTCCGTATTAGAGACATGCGCAATAGTGCTGATAGTAGCATAAGAAACTTATATGTTGCATACATTGCCGAAATACAGCTTATTAAAGGAAATAAGGAAACGACATGGAAGCCTGCACCAGAAGATGCTCAAAACGAATTGAAGGACGCAATCGCAGCCGAAGAGGAAGCACGCAATGCTGCATTGGCTGATGTATCAAAAGAGATGGCCGGACTTCAAGACCAGATAGACGGACAGATTGAAAGCTGGTTTGAAAGTTACGACCCGACAACAATAAACGACCCTGCAAAAACATGGCTTGACACCAATACGGAAGAAGCCCACATGAACGACACGTTCACGAACCTTGAAACGGGGGCAAGTTGGCGTTGGGGTATTAGTCCCCAGACAGGAACATACGCATGGCTGCCGATAGCCGACACCGCCACACAAAAAGCATTGCAGGAAGCTGCAAAGGCGCAATCAACGGCAGATGGGAAAAGCACAACCTATTTGTCAAAGCCAACGAGCTATAGCGTAGGAGACCTTTGGATATTGGAGAGCGATACAGTACACACGGGCGGCAAGAAAGGTGATGTGCTCACAGCCAACGCAACACGTTCCTCATACAAGGCTACCGATTGGTCAAAATACGTGCGTTACACAGATGACACAGCGGCACTTTTGGCTCAACAAAATGCAGAAGCGGCAGCAGATGCAGCAAAAAAAGCGCAGACAGACGCCAACTCCGCAAACGCATTGCTGTCCGACATTGCGAATGACAACAAACTCACACCGCAGGAAAAACAGCAGGCAAAGAAGGAGTGGGATGCCATTGTGGCAGAAGAACCGCTGAATGAAGCCAGTGCGAAAAATTATGGAATAGACACAACAAAATACACAGACGCATACAATAAGTTAGAATCATATCTGAAGCCATTACTGGAAAATCTGGCAAACACATCAGATATAAAAGGTTCTACTTTCCGCAATGTGTTTAACGTATATTATACGGAACGTACAAATCTATTGAATGCTATCAGTTCTAAAGCCAAACAGTTGGCAGACAACGCCCAAACAAAAGCCGATGCTGCAAACACATTGGCAACACAGGCAAAATCAGCTGCCACAGCGGCTCAAAGCGCAATTGATGCAATGAACAACGATGCAATTTTTGACGTAACTGAAAAGCAGGCAATCCGAACAGAATGGGAATGTATAAGTGGTGTAAATAATACATCTTCATATGATACTACAGGAAGTTATTATAAGGCTTATAAAATGGCAGAAAGTGTAGGTATTGCTTATGATGGACTTACGTCAAAATTCAATGTATTGAAGACATACCTTACAAGCGTGAGTCTTTATACAAATGAGAATACACTTAATTTCAACAGAGCAACTCTTTCTGCAAATTTTAAAAACTACTATAATGCAGAAACAGCATTGATAGCTGCGGTTCAGAAAAAAATTGTGGATGATGTGCAGATAGGAGGGATAAATCTGTTTGAAAATTCTGGAAATCTAACAAGAAATTCTATAAGTGCTGTATCTACTACAAATTTCACAACTTCAACAGAAGAAGATACCTTAGTCCCAAGTAAAAATGTTTTGAAAATAACATTCAACACAACAACAGCTGGAGCATACATACAATCAAATTTCGGAAAGTACATTCCAAAAATGATAGAAGATGAAACATATATTGTTTCAATATGGCAAAAATCGAATGTGAATTTGAGTAGCGGGTATATAGGAGCTGAATTTTTAAAAGAAGTAGAAGTTTTGAAAAAACCAAATCTATCAACAGAATGGCAAGAGTATGTAATAAGAGGCAAATACAATGGAAATACGACATCGAGCACTGCAATAACTTTTTACTTTTATCCAAACGTAGGTGATTCCTTATATTTGTCTTCACCTAAGATAGAAAAAGGAAACAAAGCAACAGCTTGGTCACCAGCTCCCGAAGACGTAGAAGCGAAAATTTCCGAACTCGACTACCTCAAGGAAGCCCTGCAAGGAACAACAGAAATAGACGGTGGATTGGTGTTGACAAACCTTATCAAACTGAAGAATCAGAGCAACAAGGAAAACGGAGGTATAAGCGGTCTTTCAAACGACAATGTTGCCTTTTGGAGTGGTGGAACATACGAAGAAGCACTTAATCAAGCGGCAGGAAAGTCAGAGACATTACCTGTATTGATTACAAAGGATAAAAACGGATATGGTACTAAATTCGGTATATTCAAGATTGTTGAGGACGGCATTGAAGTATCCTCAAGTAGCGGAAACAGTAAGGTTCTTGTTACAAGTCAAAGTATAGATGAAGTTTCGGTCATTCAGAAGCCGATAGAAATAAATGCTTTTAACGAAGGATATTCAATAAGGCAGAATGATGTTATAGGCACAAAAAGAATTTCTCCATCAACCACAAAAAACAAAGCAGGACAAAATGTTTATGTGATTTATTCAGCAAACTTAGGAAGCATTGGTGGTAATTACAGTGCATCATCAACGAAATTGACAATTAAGCCTCAAGTTGTGACGATGGATGAAAACGGTGGTGTCGGTACTATATCTAATATGGCTTCTATTACTTTAGGGAACATCTATTTTATAGTAAAGAAAAACAACGTTGTAATTTATGAATCCACACTACTTAGCCACAATAAAACATATTCATGCAGTAAAAATAATGGATCTAATGGTGCTGAATTAGACGTAAACATACCAAGTAAATTGGATTTTGGTAAAGGATATGGAAATGTAGATATATATTTGTGTTCAAATTCTCTTTCGGGTGAAGTCAGTGTAACTACAAATAAACCTGCTGGTGCTGGAACTGGTCACTATGCAGCAGCTTCTATAAGCACAGATATTTTTCAATTGTCCTTTGTTGGTATTGACAAATACGTTGTTATGGCACGTGATGGAATAGCTATAATTCAAAGACAAGATGCTTATTTTATTGTGAAAAATCCAAGTGATTCAAACTTGTTGGATATAAGGATGAAAGGACTGCCGACATACAGTTATCCTGGAACAGGGAGATTATATCAACAAAACGGATATATAAGAATATCTTAATAACATCACTTGCTGATACCACACAAGTAACGCTTCGTTTTGGGGATAATAATAGTAATCAAAATATTAAAAGCTCTATAAAAACATACATGGTTGGTTGTTTTTATTATGATAAATATCTACCTTTGCAGCATGATCATGAATCATATGTTACTTATCTAGCATTAATCATTTTTTCTTGTGTTTATGGAAGAGATATTAAGCCAATTTATAATTGACAATTTTGGATTATCCGTATTCATAATGGTCGTTATTGTAATAGGAATAATATTTGTGTCGATTTGGTGCTACAAAGTATATGCTAAAGTTAAAAAGATAGATGAGTTGCCATGCGATAGACACAAAGACAAGATGTACGAACATGACAATGCTGTCACTCGCATAGAAACATCCATAAATTTTCTTACAAAAGAAATTGATACAGCAATGAAAACATTTCAACACATGAATGTAAAAACAGACAGCTTTACAAAAACAAATAGTCCGTTATCTATTACGGAAAAAGGCTGGGAAATGGTTCATCGGCTTGGAGTTGATACTATGTTTGAGAAAAACTGGCCACGTATCAATAAACTTATTTCTGAAGGTGTTGATACATCAAGCGCATACGATATAAATAATTTTTGCATTGAACAAGCAGTAGTATTTCCTGAAAAATTTTTATCTGATGAGGAAATATCACATTTGAAAGAAGATGCTTATCAAACTGGAAATGCATTAGCTTCATATATGAAAGTTATTGCTGTAATGTCAAGAGATAGATTTTTTGAGGAAAACGGAATGAACGCTAATGATATTGATGCAAAAGATAAAGAATAACTAAACAATTCAGGCATAATTAATTATATCGGCACGCCAAACAAATTGGAAGTGCCGATTTTCTTTTCTTCCCTACCTGTAAAATACCAACTTGCCAACACTTTTCAACAGTATAACGCATTACGTGCCATTCTTGTTTACTTTTGCTGTAAACAGTTGGTAATATGGATAATTTCTGGTCATTAGTTATTACATCTTTGGTTTCTCCTTTAGCTTTGGGTCTTGCTGGAGTAATGTGGAAGTTTTTGGAAAAAAGACTGAATTTGCGCATCAATGAACTCGAGAACAATTTTAAAGACAAGAACGCAAAGACAAAGAAAGATGTTGGCGCTATATACAACGTGATTGCCGCGTTGCTGTCCAACTTGCAGGCAAGCCGCGTGTACATAATGCAACCGCACCCACTTGGAAAGAATGAATACATAAGTGTTATTTTCGAGGTAACAGATATGGGTGTCATGCCTATCAAAGATAAGCTTATTGATTTCCCTGCGGCTAACATGCCTTGTTTTGTTGGCGACATCAGCCAAAGGGATTTCCTGTTCTATAAGAATATCAGTCTGCTGAAAGGCGAACGCAGCAGGGCATTCTTCACTAATACTGGCTCAGAAAGCCTAATAGTGAAAAGGCTGAGGGATGATAAGAATGACTGGATAGGCTCGATAATAGTTGATTGCATGGAAGAAACCCAAATGGCACCAGATTACGCAAAGAACATATTACGAGCAGCAGCCGATAAGATACAGTTTATATTGCCACCAGTAGAATCAATTTAGTATGAGAAAAATCTTTTTAATAGCTGGACACAATGGTGCTGGAACAGGCGCCAGTGGTTACTTGGACGAAGGTGCGGAAACAATTGCTTTTCGTGACCTGCTCGATGTGGAGCTTTGCAGATTAGGGGTAATACCAGAAACGGACTTCGATAGAGAAAATGAAAAATTGGCCAACATAGTAAGTTGGCTCAAAGGTAAAGTGGAATTAGAAGATCTGTGCATCGACATACACTTCAATGCAGCTTCAGAAAGTGCTCATGGAACAGAAGTGTTAGTGCCGGAAGCACCTACAACATTTGAGAAAAAGACAGCAGAACAAATATGTAGTCTTATCTGCAAAGTACTCGGCACAAATAATCGAGGTGTAAAGACAGAAAAACAATCCGCTCATGGCAAGCTGGCCATGCTGAGTGGATTCAAGTGTCAACAAATATTGGTTGAAATATGCTTTTGTTCCAATGGCCAAGACGTGGAAAAATACAATCGACACAAAGCAGAACTTGCAAAAGAATTGGCAAAACTGATAACCCATATTGTTTAACTAAAAGAAAGGAGAAAAAATGATTACATTATTTTATCTTTTGCTCATCGTTTCGATGATTGCATTCGCAGCACCACTGGTCTATTTGTTTGTAAACGGGAAAACACCGGAAAGCATCCCAAATTCGCATGAATTGTTCGTAAACAGTCTTGGCAAGAACATTCACACGTTCCTTTTGTTCGTGTCTGCATTGTTTATACTGCCGGCTTGGCTTGAGGCATCACCAGATGGAATAACATTCCTCTGCTTTTTAGGCAGCATCTTTTTATTCGTATCATCAATGGTAATGGCCATCGAGAATACAAGCACATGGAGGCGACGGATAGCAGAAAGCCTTACGTTCTTGTTTGCCCTTGCAGCCTACATTTGGTGCTTCTCAACGATATGGTACGTAGCTCTGATTTGCATGCTGATAATCATACCAATATCCGTATGGAAAAAATGCTGGATGCTTGGCGTTCAGAGTGCTGCATTTATATCGGTAATAATTACATCACTTGCATTGCTGTAGTATGAAGCTCGCATTAAGGTTATTACTTTCGTTGTTCATCGTTGTTTCTATCTATGGTTGCAAGACAACAGAGAGTGTTCGCATAGAATACAAGGATAGTATTATATACAGGAACCACATCGATTCCGTTATGATATATGACAGGGACAGCGTAATTGTAAAGCAACAAGGCGATACAGTTTATGTTGAAAAATGGAGAACGAAATACATTGAAAAAATCAAGATTAGGACAGACACTGCATATATTGATAGAGTTCGGACAGAAAAACAAATAATTAAAGAAAAATATGTGCCGGCCTTTTACAAGTGGTGTTTGTTTGTAACTATACTGCTGATTTCTGTCGTGATTATATATTCGATATGGAAGATATACAAGAGAGTGAAATACTAAAAAAAAGCGGCAAATAAGTCCCTATTTTAGTCCCTATTTACCGCAAATTATTGGTTTTGAATAGTATTTGTAGTCCCGCCGGGAATCGAACCCGGATCAACGGTTTAGGAAACCGCGATTCTATCCATTGAACTACAGGACCGCTTATCAAGTGCAAAAATAGACATTTTTCCACGAACAGCCAAAAGACAGCCACACAACAGCAACCGAATCATTCATCAGGATGCACACCCAACACATTAAAGGTTTCACGCATGGCAGCCTCATCATCTGTAATCAACAGCACCACATCACCAATTTCCAAATGCGTATTGCCACGCGGAATAAAATAACGGTTTTTACGTTTCACCATCGCCACTAGTGTATGGTCAGGCAAAGCAATGTCCATCAGTCGGTTACCATTGCGTAACATCGCATCATTCACCTTTACCTCACACATGGCCGACTTAATGTCATCTGAGAATTCCACATCAAATTCTTTCAATTTGTTTTGAGGAGGCAACGGCAAATCCAAATGCAGCCAATGCGCCACTTTCGAGATCAAGGTGCCCTGTACGACCAATGACAAAATGGTGATAAAGAACACGATATTAAACATCATCTTGGCCTCTGGCGTACCCGCAATCCACGGATAGGTCGCAAAGATAATCGGTACGGCACCCCTTAGCCCCACCCACGAAGCAAAAAGTTTGCCCCTAACATCAAATTGCTTGAAAGGAAGCAAAGTGAGGAACACTGAGATGGGACGCGCCAGTATTATCATGAACAGACCTATCAGCAAGCCGATTCCTGCCACCGGTAAAAGTTCTGACGGATTGACAAGCAAACCCAATGAAAGGAACATTACAATCTGGAATAACCATGTCAACCCATCGAAAAATTTCAAGGAGCTACGCTTGTGCACAAAACGATGGTTACCAATCAGCAGACCGCCAGCATAAACAGCCAGATAGCCGTTTCCTCCTATAAAACTCGTAAAGCCAAACAGAAAAAACATCACAGTAAGCAACAAAACCGAATACAAGGCATCGTTGTTCAAGTCAATTCTATTGATGACCCTTACCGATAGTTTGCCAAGGAGCAAACCACACACTCCCCCTAACACCAGTTGCTTGACGAGCAGCCACAAAACTTCCCAGCCACTTACATCTGGCGATTGCAATAACTGTATCAATACAATCGTAAGCATATAGGCCATCGGGTCGTTACTACCACTTTCCAGCTCCAACAAAGGACGCAGGTTCTGTTTCAATTGCAACCCCTTTGAACGCAAGATGGAAAACACTGATGCCGAATCAGTTGACGACATAATGCTGGCCAATAGCATCGACTCCACAAAACCAAACGTAACAGAATGCACAAAGTTATTTGTTATCAAGTAAATAAAGGCACCTGTCAGAATGGCGGTCAACAACACGCCCACCGTTGCCAACAGCAGGCCCGGCACCACAACGGGTTTGATTTCGGATACACGCGTATCCATACCACCGGAAAACAGGATTACATTCAGCGCCAATACACCTATATATTGAGCTAATTCAGGGGAATTAAAATTAATCAGACCCAAGCCGTCTGTACCGGCAAGACAGCCAATCAACAAGAAAAGCAGCAAGGTAGGAACGCCATACTTATATCCCGTTTTTCCTACCAACAGACTCAAAAACAGCAACAAAGAACCAATCAACAAAAAAAGTTCAAAGGAAATAGTCATAACAGCTATTTATTTATATGATTTAACAAGACAATTCTTTTTCTCAGCAAAACATTCCGCCCATATCACCCATATCAGAAAGAGGAAGGCATAAAATAGATATTTAAAGATATAGGAATGCAGCAAATCAAACCAATCCGGATGATTCATTACCAGCAATGCAATCATCACAATACGGAAAAGGTTGAACAGATATATCAAGCATAAAGACAAAGGCACAAACCAAAGCTTATGTTTCCACGGGCCACGGGCAAAAAGCATAATCAACACAAATAAGGCCGCCTGTTTGACTGCCGTACATCCCCATACTATTGATATGCCATTGCCATTCGGAAAAGTAATCAAACGTCCGTAAACCAGCCTCACCCCATCAACAAACCATCCGAGAATATGCGCGCTGACAGTTGCCACATGACAGGACATTTCCGTGAAGAAACGGGTGACATTCCAACCGCAGCAGGTCACCCAATAACCCGATTCATCCCCCTGGAACATCAGTTTCCACAGCGCATTGCCCAGCAACAACACCACGACAAACCGCAGTACATTGTCATAGGGCTTCAACCGCTCTTTCCACTCCCCCTTTTTCATCAGACACCTACACGCGCAAATGGTACGGCATCAACCGCACAGAATTCCTTATCCAAATATTTGAAATAGCCGGTTACACCCACCATGGCTGCATTGTCGGTTGTATATCCCAATGGCGGAATATACACATTCCATCCGAAACGTTTGCCTGCATCCTGCATGGCTTGACGCAGCCCTGAATTGGCCGATACGCCTCCGGCCACCGCAATCTCACGCATGTGCAAGTCTTTGGCCGCTTTCTTCAGTTTGTCCATCAGGATTTCAATGACCGTACGCTGGAGAGAAGCACACAAGTCCGCTTTGTTTTCTTCTATAAAAGAAGGGTTTTCCTTGAGTTGGTCGCGCAAGGTATAGAGGAACGAAGTTTTCAACCCGCTGAAGCTGTAATCATAACCGGGAATATGTGGCTTTGAAAACGTAAAACGGTTGGGATTACCCTCTTTGGCCAAACGGTCAATATGCGGACCTCCCGGATAAGGCAGTCCCATAACCTTGGCACATTTGTCAAAAGCCTCACCCGCCGCATCGTCAATGGTCTGTCCGATAATTTCCATCTTGTTATAGCCTGACACTTTCACAATCTGCGAATTTCCTCCCGACACCAACAGGCACAGAAACGGGAAAGAGGGGAAACGTTCTTCCGCCTTTCCTTCTGAAATAAAATGAGCCAGCACATGCGCCTGAAGGTGGTTCACTTCTATCATGGGCAATCCCAAAGACAGCGCAAATCCTTTGGCAAACGAGGTTCCTACCAGCAGCGACCCCAGCAGTCCGGGACCACGTGTAAAAGCCACAGCCGACAATTGCGACTTGTCAACACCCGCACGTTTCAAGGCAGCATCCACCACAGGAATAATGTTTTGCTGATGAGCCCTTGAAGCCAACTCCGGCACCACTCCGCCGTACGCCTCATGTACCGCCTGACTGGCTGTCACATTCGACAACAAACGCGTATTTTCCATTACAGCCGCAGAAGTATCGTCACATGAAGACTCTATGGCCAATATATATACTTTCTCTTCCATATCTCAAATGCTATAATATATCACTATATATCAACAAGTAGATAAACATCAAACAAAGTCAGTTGTCACCCTGCTTTTTCCAGCTACAAAGATAGTGAAAGGTGAGCGCAAAGGCAAATCTGGTGCAAGCCGAATCCAATATTAAGCTTGTTTAAGTTTTGATGAGGCGCCGCCCAGATTCAGTTACTAAATAGAAAACAAAGTTTTACAATTTGACTATGCCGAAACGCATCCTATCTTATTCAGAGATAGTGAAAGGTGAGCGCAAAGGCAAATCTGGTGCAAGCCGAATCCAATATTAAGCTTGTTTAAGTTTTGATGAGGTGCCGCCCAGATTCAGTTACTAAATGGAAAACAAAGTTTTACAATTCGACTATGCCGAACCGCTAATTATCTTATCCAAAGAGAACAAAAGCCAAGCACAGAAGCAAATGAAAACCAGCAAAACTGCGTTTTCATTTTGTATTACGCTCACCATTCGCTACATTTGCAAAAAAAACTATGGAAACTTCTTTACAAAACCAGATCGGTTCATCCATGCTTCCTTTTGTGATGAAAGAGTTGGTAGAAATGATCATGCAAAAAAAGGCATTACCATTGCATGATGCTCTCTTTTACATCTATTCCTCCCGACTATATACATCTTTATTGGATGAGAATACAAAGCTATGGTATGCAAGCACCGTCTCACTTTATGAAATACTGGAAAAAGAAAAAGCGGAGCGAAGAAAAGAACAAGATTTGACTCCCAAAATTCTACTTTTCATGATGTTTTGTATGGAAAATTATAGAGAAGCCCATAAAAAAAGCAGCGAAGAAATACTTCTATTGTTCTCTAAACATGGCATCTTTCAATTTCTACACGATAATTTTGAGATGCTCCATACACAAGACAAAGAATATATCCTGGACACAATAACAACCTATATAAACAAAAAGAAATGAAACTGTATCACGGCTCAACCGTTACTGTGAAAAGACCTAACATTCTAAAAGGGCGCAAGGCGACTGATTTCGGGAAAGGATTTTATACGACAACAAAACTTGAACAAGCAGAAAAATGGGCAGAACTCAAAAAGAACCGGATCCAGAGTCAAAAGGCAATTGTTTCTGTGTATGAAGTACCGGACAATATTCTTGAAATGGGATTTTCTGTCTGTCGCTTTGATGGCGCAACAAAGGAATGGCTAGATTTTGTTGTCACCAACCGCAAAGGACAAGGAAGTAACAGTTATGATTTGACAATGGGACCTGTTGCCAACGACCAGTTGTATGCCACAATTCGCTTATACGAACAAGGGGTCATTACTGCAGATGCTGCCATTGAGATGTTGAAAACACATACATTATTCAATCAGCTTTCTTTTCATTCTGCACGGGCGGCAGCCTTATTGAAATACATAGAATCCATAGAGATTTAGGGTATCTTCATCCAACAAAGCATTGGTTGTTCATACCCCCTTTCCTATATCCGTCTTTATTCCATCACACAACCGATTTCCCACTCTCTGAATAGTATAACAATATGCCCAAACAAACGGAATTATTGTCACCTGCCACTATTTTATCTCTAAAAACCTGTAAACATTTTAACGTGGAATTTGTTCTATGCAAACAGGCAGGATATTAGGAAAGTATCAAGTTTTTTCCTTACTTTTGCCTGAATATATCATTTTAAACTATCAAGAAGGCGCTTCAAATATTGCTTCTGGTTGTTATCATGATTCTTTTCATGCTGGCGACAACAGTTATCTTCCTGCACAACAAGAAGATACAGACACTTATAGCGCAAGTGGCCACTATAGAGCTGTCGGAATATCTCCAAACCGATATTCACATAGGAAAATTGGAGTATAAGTTTTTCAACAAGTTGGCCATAAGCGACTTGCAGATTGATGACCAGCACGGTCACAAGATGATATCCGTAAACAGCATTGAGGCCCAATTTGACTTATGGGGATTTTTCAGTAAAAGATTCACTATTCAGCAACTGGACCTTGATTCCGCTTATTTTTTCATGGAAACGGATACTGCCGGCATGACAAATATTGCATTTTTCCAGCGTCTGTTCAATAACCCCAATGCAAAATTTGATGCTTTAGTGGAAGTGAAAGATGTGACCATAGCTTCATCACGCCTGAAGATAAGGGACTTGCGTTATCCACAGGCCGAACCAGGCATGTTCTCGCTTCATGATATCGACATTGAGCAAATTGAAGCCATCGTCGCCATGGAGCACCTATCGCCCGACTCGCTCAACGCACAAATAGATCACCTGAGTTTCAAGGAACGCTCGGGGTTGCAACTGATAAAAATGCAGTCGGAATTGATTGCCAACCGAAAGAGCGCCATGTTCCCCGAACTGAGTATCAAGCTGCCCAACAGCTACCTGAGCATGGATACGGTCACATTTGTCTACGACAGCATCACTCGAAATACAGTTGGCAACCTGGCTATCAATATACCTCTAAACCAATCGAACATTTCACTTGCCGACATTTCGCCCTTGCATCCGTCCATAAAAAACATGAACGGAACCGTGACCCTACAAGCCCACGCAAAGGGTACGCTACATAATCTGAAAATCGACAATATTGCTTTGGATTATAATTACCAGCCCGTACTACGAGGTCAAGCCCAGTTTAATGGTCTGCCCGACATTTCGCAAACCTTCATCTATGCTGAAATCAGCGACTTATCCTTTTCCAAAGGTACCTTGCAGGACTTTTTATCTGACATGACCAACAGACCTTTTACACTGCCCTCCCCCATGGCTCAATTGGGTAAAATGAAATACAAAGGCTATTTTTCCGGCTTTTACAACAACATGGTTGCCTACGGAACCCTTAACACGATGCTGGGCAATGTGTCCATGGACTTATTACTCAAGGCATCTCAAGATTTTAGCGACCTCACTTTCAGCGGCAATATCAAGACTACCCGCTTCAAACTCGGTCGGCTGTTAGGTAACAATCAGATAGGCAACATCTCTTTCTCTATTGGAGGAACAGCGCAACAAGATTCCATTCATCCTCTCCATGGAAAAATAGACGGCAACATCAAACGACTGGATTTGAAAGGATATGCCTACAAAGACATCAAAGCCAACGGTCATTTCAACAACAAAGGTTTTGACGGTAAACTTTCCATCAAAGACCCTAACCTGATGGCCGACTTTAACGGTATTATCGATTTGAGCAAAAAGATACCGGTCTTTCATTTCAATCTTGACCTGGACCGATTTGACCCTAAGGCACTTAAGCTATATGACAAATATGCAAATGCCAATCTGAAGGCCAAACTTGCAGTCAATATGACTGGTAATTCTCTGGATAACCTGAACGGAGAAATGTTGCTGGACAGCCTATTATTTACCAACGGCGACAAAAATATAGCAATCAATAATTTCATCGTATCTTCCACCACAACAGAAAATACGACTAAAGTAGTGGTACAATCCGATATACTGAAAGCACATTTTGCAGGAAAGTATCTATACAGCGAACTTCCCGGCACCTTCCAGCATATAGTATATAACTATTTGCCCTCTTTATTTACACCAAAACAAATTAAGGAAATGCAAAGCTTACGGAGAGCAGATTCCATGGAATTCAGCGTTTATCTGTACAGCACACGACAACTGAGCGAGGCACTCGAACTGCCATTCTCATTCAACGATATATCCATGGTCAAAGGACATTTCAACAATCAAGGAAATCATTTGGTAGTACGTTTGGGCATACCCAACGCCACATGGGGCAAGGCTCAACTGAACAACATCACACTAAGCCTGGAAGGTAACAAGAAAGATGCACAACTGGCTTTATTTATGCAACAAGGCAGTTCGCATACGGTTTCCTATATGACACATATTACGGCACAGCAAGATACCCTCAGCACCCGTATCAACTGGTCCAACTCCGACAGCACGGCAAACAAAGGGACTTTCAATGCCATGCTCACACTCCAACCTGGTGAAAACATTCCTCAGGCACAACTGGAAATACTGCCGACACAAATCATCCTGACCGACTCCATCTGGCAATTGTCGTCAGGTCCCATTGTCCTCTTGCCCGACACTACCATTCAAATTCAAGATTTTGATTTCCAAAGCAACACACAACTTTTGCATGTAGACGGACGTATAGGAAAAACCCACAACGACAGCTTGAGCATCCAGCTCAAGGAAATCGATTTGGGCTATATCATCAATATGTTGCCTGACGAAATGGAAGTAAGTTTCGGAGGTGAAGCCACCGGAGTGGCCAACATCTACAGCACCTTGAAGCAACCGGTTTTCAATGCGGACATTCTGCTGAAAAACGGCCAGATAAACGAGGCACCCGTGGGCGATGTCCATGCCAACGCCCTCTGGGACAGGGAAAACCAGGAAATCCTCATCAAAGGTCATTCCACACAAAACAACGACACCGTAGCCATTGTCAATGGAACTATCGCACCGCTAAAAGACTCGATTGAGTTTTATTACGATGCCAGGGGATTTAGCGTAGGGTTGCTCAATCGATACATGAACAGCTTTGCCGAAAACGTGACCGGCAACGGATATGGAAAGCTCAGAATGTATGGAAGGCTCAGTCAAAAAAACGATATCCACTTTGAGGGACAAGCATACATCAAGAACGGCAGTATGAAAATATCCATGCTGGGTACACCTTTCTATTTCAATGACACAATAACCATGACCCGCACCGCCATTCTACTTGACAATATCGATTTGACCGATGCGGAAGGACATCCTGCCACACTCAACGGTCAAGTAAAGCACGATGGCAGTTTCCAGGATTTGACCTACCGAATACGCATCAACTGCAACAATCTGCTGGCCATGAATACCACCATGGCCGACAATGATTTCTTCTTTGGAAAAGTGTATGCGTCGGGCAATGTCACCATCAGTGGCAATGAATACGAATCGAACATTAACGTGAATGCGCGCACGGAGCCACATACTACCTTCAACATTTCACTGGCATCGGCTGCTGTGGCCACAGACAATTCCTTCATCACGTTCTTAGACCCGAACAAGATAGAGGTTACGGAAGACAAAAGCATTGCCCTCCAATCCCCAAACAACAATATCGAATCGCACGTAAAACTGCGTCTGGCCATTGACGTTACCCCTGACGCCACGCTGCAACTGATTATTGACCCCAAAACGGGCGACGTCTTGACTGCCCGTGGCAATGGCAGCATGGCCATCAATTACGATTCAAACAGCGAGGATGTAAGACTTTTGGGCACTTACACCATCGAATCGGGTGACTACCAGTTTACTTTGCAAAACGTATTCCGGAAAAACTTCAAAATTGCACAAGGCAGTAGCATCACCTGGACCGGTGATCCGTTCATGGCCACAGTCAACATCAAGGCACTCTATAGCCTTACGGCTTCTTTGCGTGACCTGATGGACGATGTGCAAATCGAAGCCACCACCAAACGGACCACTGTGCCGGTCAACTGCATCTTGAACCTTACCGGCCAACTGACATCCCCCAATATCCAGTTTGACATCGATTTGCCCAACAGCGACGAAGCACTGAAACAGCAAGTGAGGAACATCATCAACACCGAAGAAATGATGAATCGGCAAATTCTCTATCTGCTTATCTTCAACAAGTTCTACACGCCGGAATACATCCGTGCCAGCAACACCAGCGTAAGCCAGAACGAGGCCTACTCACTGCTCAGCTCTACCGTTACCGGCCAGATAAACAACTGGATTTCCAAACTGACCAGCGACTTTTCCTTCGGGTTTAATGTCAGGTCATATGGTGAAGGTGAAACCGCCACCCAGGAATATGAAACGGAAATACTGTATCAGCCCAACAACCGGCTTATCGTGAACGGAAATTTCGGATATAGAAACGACAACATTGCCACCAACAAATTTATCGGTGACGTAGATGTGGAATATGTACTTACACCCAACGGCAAACTGCGCCTGAAAGCCTATACCCACACTGTTGACAAGTACTCGCTCAAAACAGCCCAAACCATGCAGGGTGTAGGTTTGATCTACAAGGAAGAGTTCAACAGCGTAGGAGAATTGCTGAACGACTATTGGAAAGCCCTTCAAAAGGCATTTACACCCAAAAAGAAGAAAAAGAAAGAACCAACCAATACCTCGGAAGAATGAAAAGAAATATCTGTTTTATGATGATGGTGCTGAGTTGCCTATTCACACTCAGTGCACAGAACATTGACGAAATATATGTAAACATGCCACAGTCCACGAACCCCTATTTGGACAAGCAAGACCGCTTTGAGCTGGTAGAATATGCCAAAGTCGGCCAACTTGACACCGTGGTTAATCTATTGGGCGGCAAGAGCACCTTGGTCACCTATGACCCCGAACAACAGCTGATTGTCATAAGCCATACCGCCAACAGCCTGTCGGCCTACAAGAAAATCAGCCAGAACGACTCCACCTACATTATCGGTCTCATTGAAACCGTAAAAGCTCCCATAGCCAGCTCCACGGTCCTGTTTTACGATGCGCAATGGAATTTGCTTCCCTATCGCAAGCCATTGTTTGAGTCCAAGGATTTTCTGGACATATCGCTCCACAATGACGAGAAAGCCCTACGCGAACTGATGCCCGCATTTGTAAGCGCCACCTTCTCAACCATTGCAGATGCCATTGACTACCAGAACAACAGCATTGAAATGCTACCACCCGACGAACAGAAAAAATACAAGGATAAAATGCACGCCCTATCCGTATATTTCACACAGCTTTTCGACAAAAAATAAATCTAACCATGCCTAAATTTGATACCTGCTTTTTTGAACGATATGCCCAAATAACCTTATGCGACTTATTTGGCGAGCGTTATGCCGGTCTGGTCAATCTGGACCGTCCCGACTTGCAGGACCTCAACAAGGGCATCGGCATTGAAGTGACACGTGCCATGGAAGAAAACAAGAAAGCGGCACAAGCCCTCCTTTCGGAAATGGCTGGCAACGTACACGATGTCACGTCAGAAGCCTACAAAGACATACAAAGCAGCGGTTATGCCTATGGTCTGCACACGGGCAACTGGCTGGGCGACAAGGAATATTCCTATTGGCAGTTGGCGCTTCCCCTGAAACGGATCATTGCCAATAAAGTACGCAAAGTGGCGTCCGGATTTTACGGCGAATTCGAAACATTCGGCTTGTACATCTTTTCCAAAGACGACGTGAGCGAAACGCAAGTAAAAGCCACCATAGCCTTTACACGCCAACTGCAACGACAACATGCCACCCGATACAGTATTCTTTTTCTCTCGGAAATACAAACTTTATATGCCTGTGACCTCCGCACCGGGCATTTCACCACCCACCCTATCAGCCCTGCCAAACGGAAAAATTATTACAACAGAGCCTTACAAGCTGAATTTTAACAGCTTTGTCACAACAAAATAACATTCCCTTATTTGTATTTACAAATATCTTTCTATACCTTTGCCCAAACAATAATGAAAATCATTTTTTCACCATCAAAATTATACGCTTATGAAAACAATTACATCTTTAAAGAAAGCGCTTTTGGCTATACTCTGTTTAGCCAGCACAAGCGTAATGGCAGAAACCTACACGTACGAATTTACATCTAAAGTATGGAGCGAAAACGGCGCTCAAACTCTTAACGGAGTAGAATGGAATTTACAGACTAATGCTGGATATTTCGGCTTTGACACAAACAACACAACTGACAGAGGTCAACAATTCGGTTCAAAAAGTAAACCTGCAACTTATATAACATTATCAACCTCAAATATTGCAGGATACATTTCATCAATTGTTGTCAACACTGCTGGTGCAAATGGTATCAATGCCACTTTATCGGTTACTATTGGTGGTAGCGCTTTTGGAAGTTCTCAATCTATTACCAATACAGCAACTCCTTATACTTTCTTAGGAAACGGGAATGGTGAAATTGTGCTAAATTGGGATAATTCATCTTCCATAGCTTTGTATATTAAAAGTATTGAAATCACTTACTCTGACCAACCTGTTGCAGTTCTCCCTCCAGTTGTTTCCGTAGCTGGTGGTAGATATACGGAAGCACAAAATGTTGAACTCACATGCGCAACAACTGGTGCTTCAATTTATTACACCCTTGACGGAACAGAGCCATCTGCCACATCTACCCTCTACACCGGTGCTATCAATATTGCTTCTACAACAACTCTTAAAGCTATTGCAATAAAGGACAATAACAGTAGCGCTGTAGTAACAATGAATTATACTATCATCACTACTACTGTTTCAACAATAGCCGATTTTCTTGCTGCTGAAGAATCAGAGGATGCTTATTATGAATTAACTGGTACTATTAGCAATCTTGAAAACACGGAATATGGTAATTTTGATTTGGTTGATGCTACTGGAACAGTTTATGTATATGGATTAACCTCTACAATGCAAACAAGCAACAATAAAACTTTTGCTTCTTTGAATCTTGTAGAAGGAGACAATATTACCATCCGTGGAACTCGTGACTCATATAATGGAGAAGCTCAAGTGGGTGGCCCTGCTTATTTTGTAAGCAAAAATGAAAATCCATCTGCTATCCAAACGAACAAAGCAAACTCTATCCGTTTTGACGGTCAAACCATCTACAATCCTGAAAATGCGAATATTGTTGTTTACAGCTTGGTAGGTACTGTTGTTGCTGAAGGCAATACTGATATCGACATGAGCAATCAAAACAGCGGTATCTATATTGTACGTGCAGGAAAATCTGTAACTAAAATCGTAAAACGATAATAATACAATAATTGTCAAGCGCTTTTCTATGTCCTGTAGGGAAGCGCTTGCTTTTCTCAAAACCATAAAAATTAAAACACATGAAAACTATCAACTTTTTAAAAACAGCCCTGCTAACAAGAGGGCACTGAAAAAGTCCTTTCATAGGACAACCGACTGATATAATCGGCATATACCCAATAAATATTTTGGATATATGCCGATTTTTGGGTATCTTTATCTTTATAAAACAGATAAAGATGCTACCCAC
>JADIMG010000071.1 GCA_017694875.1 Candidatus Gallipaludibacter merdavium | reverse complement strand
TTTCCAAATATCATCGTGTTTCCGTTTTCACGGGTAAAAGCAGGCCATGAAGGAAGTCCTTCGTGATTGGGATTGCCGGTACGGGCGAAATTTATCCATGCTTTGCTGATGCGCTCTTCCAACTCCTTGACTTCCGAGCCTCCAGCAGAGGCTGCAGGTGACAGACTGGTGTTGCTGAATACAAACGGTATTTCCGAACAATGGTATGACATGGCAAAACCTCCGTGAATAGGTGTGTTCCAGGCAAACAAATAATTATATACAGGAGCCCCATGCTGGTCGGCTTTCAAGCGGGCTGTCTTCAAGGCAGGCAGTCTCAACATTGTATCTATGTAAAGTGCTTCGCTGATGGAACGACCGGGATAGGCAGATGTGAAGGCAGCAATAACCGAGTCTGTACGGTTTCCGAATCGTGCTTGCAACTTTTTCATTGTCTCTTCCTTATTCCATGTGTGCATATTGTCATGGGCAAATTTATCCGGATTTCCCAACATCGGCATTGTAGTCCATTCGGTCATACACGAACCGATAAGCAACGGAATATCCTTTGCCTGTGAAGCAATGGAATCTATGACCGGCTGATATGGCAGATAGTCACCGTCTACCACGGGAGTCCATAGCAGTCCAGGATTACCCCAACTGTCTATGCTGCTTTCCTCTTGAGCGGTTTGAGCCATTGCCTTATTTCCTGCTGCCATCAATTGGCTGTAGGGAATGGTTTGTAGCTTGTCGGCATTTTGCGGTGAGATTCCTAATGAGTCAAGCATCAGTTCTGCTACCCGGTGTGCTGTCTTTTGCGTAACATTGGTCATTCCACAAGCTTCTACAGCTCCGCTCTGAACGATGGCCTTATGGAACAGCCCCTGTGCAGCCGGAACTGTCATCAGTACCAATACTTTGGCACCTCCACCTGATTGTCCGAATAGAGTGACATTGTTAGGATCACCTCCAAAGACAGCAATGTTCTTCTGTATCCATTGCAGGGCTGCTACCATATCCATCGTACCGACATTACCGGAGTATTTATATTTTTCACTGTAAGCGGACAAATCAAGAAAGCCGAGCATATTCAGCCGATGGTTAACCGACACTACCACAACATCTCCTTTGCGACTCAGGTTTGCTCCATCATAAACCAGTTGCTCGATGGCAGAACCAGTCTGAAACCCACCTCCGTGCAACCACACCATTACCGGACGTTTCTTGCCGTCGTTGATGCCTGGAGTCCATACGTTCAAGTTCAGGCAATCCTCTCCCTCAGCAGGGTGCTCACGCATGGCGATAAAGTCGTTTCCTTGTGGTATGGGAGCCTGCGGACATATCTCTCCATATGTATTAAATATCCGTACCGTATCCCAAATATCGGGCTGTTCAGGTGGCATAAAACGTGCAGCTTTGGCGTATGGAATGCCTTTGAAGCTGTAGATGCTGTCCGCATATACACCTTGTGCCTGACCACTTGTCAAGCTGACCACTTTGCTTTGTTCCTGAACACAGGAACAAAGCAAAAAAAGGCTTACCAACAAATAACCTATTGTTTTCATAATTCCTCTTTAATTTTGTTGTTCCAACATTCCTATCCGTTCCAGCCATTGGAGGATGCCTTCTTCCGAGCCGGCCACACTGCTACGTGAAATGCTATATCCATTTACCATTGTGGCATTAGGTTCCATTCCAGCAATGTCATCCACTGTTCCTGACCAGCCACTACCTCCATGTGAGGAAAAAGGAATAATTGTTTTACCTGCAAAATCGTATTCGTCAAAGAATGAATACATAGCCATAGGCATCTGATACCACCAAATGGGATAGCCCACAAAGATGACATCATAATCATCAAAGTTTTCTATGTTGGTAGCAAGAGCCGGATGTATATTATTCTGCCGCTCATTGTCGGCTTGTGAAGCCAAATCATCGAAATTACCCGGATAAGGTGTTGCTGTCTGTATTCTTACCATATCAGCTCCAGTAGCTTCGCCTATCACGGTAGCCATATATTCTACACTTCCATACAAATCTCCGTTTACAATCACACGGCTGGCGGAAGTGTTGGCATCCACCCTATCCGGTAGGGGCTCAGAAAAATAAGCTATAAGTACATGATGATTTGTTCCAGGTACCACTTCTTCAGTCGGGGAACTGATATTGTTATCTTCATTGTCACTGCACGAAGCAAGTATTAACGATACGCAGAACAATGCGAAATATGTGTATATTCTCATTTTTTATCCTCCATTATTTGATAACTCTGATTTCTTTTAGCCATTCTGTGATACCGTCCGTATTTCTGCTAATGGCACCGAATCCTTTCAAGTGTTTGGCATCAGGTGTGAGTTCTGCAATCTTGGCAAGGGTCTCGTCACGGTAGGTAGATGCGTAGGTACAGAAAGGAATGACCGTCTTGCCCTTAAAATTATAACTTTCGGTAAAAGTATTGATAATCATTGGTGCAGTCCACCACCATACAGGACAACCGATAAAGATTGTATCATAACTGTCCCAATCTTCCACCTTGTTCTTGATAGCAGGGCGGGCATTCTGTTCCTTTTCTTTCTTTGCTACCTCTGTACAAGGTTTATAGTCTGTAGGATATGGCTTTACCGGATCGATACGGAAGAGTGTGCCGCCGGTCTGTCCGGCAATATACTCTGCCACATGCTGCGTGTTGCCACTCCAACTGAAATAAGCAATTAATGTTTTGCCATTTTGTGCGTACAGATTCATTCCTCCTATTAGGATAAGGGCGATAAGGATAATAATCTTTGTTCTCATATTTGTTCTTATTTACTGGTTATGTTACTCGATGATTCCTATTTCCCGCAACCACGCTTCCACGCCGTTGATGTTACGTCCGCTTGTACCGAAGCCTTCTAAATGTTCTGAGTCTGGTGTGAGAGCTACTATGCGCTGCAATGTCGCGTCACGACCTGTCGAAGCATATGTGCAGAATGGTATGACGGTCTTTCCCGTGAAGTTGTACTCCTCACTTTCTAAAAACGACCATATCGGCATTGGTGCGTCACCCCACCAGACGGGACATCCTACGAAAATGGTGTCGTATTGTTCCATATTCTCAACTGTTCCGCTCAATTCCGGACGTATTCCGTTTTCCAGTTCTTCACGTGCCACCTCGGTACATTCCGTATAATCTTCCGGATACGGAATAACTGTCTCAATGCGGTATAAAGTGCCTCCAGTCAGATTGGCAATGGCTTGGGCTACTGTACCTGTATTATTGGTACGAGTAAAGTAGGCAATAAGAATATTGCTGTCTCCCGACGGTTCATCCGGATTGGCCGGGTCATCTGGATTGTCTGTGGAATCGTCCGGTGTTTCGGGTTGTTCTGTTCCAGGATCTTCCATTATGGGATCATCATTCCCGCAAGCGTTGAAAGTAAAGGCTGAAAGTACCATCATCAGGTAAACTAAATACTTTTTCATTGTTTCTATGTTTTTATGGGTTATTTTTCTTCATAACTGTTGTATTCCTCATCTGTCACAGGTTCCAGCCACGTTACGCCCCCTTTGTCCAGTTGGGTACCTATGGCGATGTGTGTAAACTCACTGTCAGGAGCCGCGCCGTGCCAATGGATGACATCGGGGGCAATCTTCACTACGTTTCCAGGCAGCAGCAGTTGGATAGGTTTCCCTTTTTCCTGATAATATCCTTTGCCGGAAGTGCAGAGCAGGATTTGTCCGCCTTTATGGCTGTGCCAGCTGTTTCGGCATCCGGGAGCAAATGTCACGTTGGCTACAGTACATCCAAAACCATCTTGTGGTGCGATATAGCCTTGCAACCAAGCCTTGTCCGTAAAGTTCGGATTGTCTGGCATCAGCGTACCGAGTGCGAACGGGTCGTCACCTTTTCTCAGACCGTTCACGATAGCCGCCATTTGCTGAAGCTGGCTTTCGGTAATACCCTGACGCAGGCAAATAGCTGAATGCGACTTTAACATAGGTTCCACACCCTTTCCCATAGCTGAAAGAATGGATACGGTAGCCAGCTCGCGTTCCTGCCATGTCAAAAGATCGCGTTCAAAAATGTCGCAGAATAAATGTTCTTTCAGGTATTGCTCAATAACTGGAGCAAAAGCGGCATACCCTGTCTTGGGGGCATCTTTGGGCGCACCACTTAACTTTTCAAGAAGTTCCGCACCTCGGGTGTATTTATCCTGAGAGCCTGTAACGGGAGATGCGTCACGTCCTATAGTATCAATAATGCCCTGTGCCTTGCGTTCATTCAACACTTCCATAAAAGTTTGCAGGGCACGCAGGCTGCGGGGAAATCCACAATAAGCATAGGCGTGTACCAAAACCTCCTTGATTTCATTTACCGTCATTCCATTGTCCAAGCCACGGGCAAGGGATATTTTCAGGCTATCCAACTCACCTTGTGCCGTTGTCGAAGCGATAAATACGATATCTTGCTGGCGAATACTCAGCGTATCCGTCTGCTGCGCTTGCGCAGATTGATAAAAGCTTAACATAATAATTACAATAAATAGAATCGTTGTTCTCATAATGTTTTCTGTCTTAATTATTTTGTCACAAAGTTACAGTGCAGTTCGTAGCCTGTCCATACACAGATTACAGATAGAAACACCAATATCAACGAATGTATTTTCTTACGCATTGCCCCTGTTTATATTCAAAAAAAAGCACCCCCAAAAATTTTCATTTCGAGGATGCTTGAGTCTATATATTATGTGACTAAGAAGAACTTATTAATTCAATTTTTTTTCTTTTATCCAATCAAATAACATATCGGCAAGTTGCACATTATTTTTCTCAGCAAAAAGGAAATGCGAATTGCCCTTGATTCCCTGTTCTGGCAGATGTACCACCGTGGCATCGCCACCGTGACGATTGATACACTCTGCAAACAACCGTGCCATTTGCAGACGTACCCTCCAGCTATCCATAGCCCAATTGTCGCTTGGCTTATCAGGAATATAATCACCATAATAAATAATGATGGGGAAACGGGTCAGTTTTTCAAAATCTGCCAAAGGAATGGATGTTGCCCCCAGTGCACCGAACGGACTGATAGTCTGTAAGGGTTCCGGCACTTCACCTTCAGGAAAAACGAAACCGCTACCGGGCTCATAGGAAACGATAGCACGTACCTTGTCGGTCTTGATAGCGGTATGCCATCCCGGTTCACCTCCTTGTGAGTGTGTAATGAGAATACCGCCACCAATTTTATTCATAAGAGCTGCAACATCGGTTGCAATCAGTTGTGCATCATAGGCACCCGTGTTGGGTGTGATTTGGCGGAAAAACTGATCCAGGGATTCTTCACTTTGTGGGAACTGGCTGTTTTCATAATAATTGGGCCATATTCCCATACGGAAATTCTCAAACCAGAACTGGTCATCGGGAGTAGCCTTGATATTTTCATCAACTGTGCTGCGTCCGGCTCGCCCGCGGCGTGGTTGGTCTATCAGGTACGTACTGAAACCACGTCGCAGGAAAAGTGTAGCGAACCCTTCCCGTCCATCGGGAGTACTTTCCCATGTTTTGGCAGACTGACCGGCTCCGTGAAGGAATACGAGCGGATACCTTCGTGTGTTTGCCGGAATTTGATAAGACACATAGGCATGGTCACCGTGCAAGGTCTGACCATCCTCTTTCAGTGGATGATTTGTGTCGTATGTACCTTGTGCGGTTTTCACTGTTCCGCCAATGAGGAAACTACCTTGTTCACGAATGGCAATAATGCTGTCATTTGTTTGTACTTCACTTTGTATGGTAGACGATTGTCCGCAAGCAGCACACAGGGTCAACACTGCAGACAGAATGATGTAATTGATATGTTTCATATTCATTTTACTGTTAGTTTTGTTCCACCGTACACATCGGACATTGACATTGTGTCCAGCGCATGGTCTATCTGTTTCACTTCCTCTTCCGACAAAAGGACATCTACTGCACCTGCATTCTCTTTCAACCGATCGGACTTGCGTGTGCCAGGAATGGGTACTATCCATGGCTTTTTGCAGAGCACCCACGCAAGGGATATTTGTGCAGGGGTCACATGTCTTTCACTTGCGATGCGACGTATGAACTGCAGCAGTTCGTAATTTTTTTTATAGCTTTCAGGCTGAAATTGCGGCATTCCTGCCCGGTAGTCCGTGCGTTCGTCGAAATGTGAGGCCGCGTCATAGCGATCGCTGAGCAGTCCGTTAGCTAGTGGTGAAAAAGCCACCAAACCAATGCCCAATTCCTCCAATATTGGGAACATGGTTTCGTGCCAGCGAGCCATCATCGAATAGCGGTTTTGAACGGCAGTAAGAGGGCAGACAGCATTTGCACGACGGATGTCTGCTTCTGGCGCCTCCGACAATCCCCAATAAAGCACTTTGCCTTCTTTTATCAGATCCTGCATAGTTCCTGCTACTTCTTCAATTGGAATCTGCGGGTCGGGACGATGCTGGTAGTAGAGATCGATATAGTCCGCCTGTAAACGGCGGAGTGAACCCTCTACTGCTTTTCTAATCGTTGTGGGACGTGAATCCGATATTAATGGGTAAGGGACACGTCCGCTCTCCATATCAAAGCGCAGACCAAACTTTGTGGCAATGATAATCTTATTACGATAAGCTTTCAAGGCATTACCCAGCAACTCCTCATTGTCGTGAGTATTGTCAGGCGTACCATAGATTTCAGCTGTATCGAAGAAGTCATAACCCATATCCACAGCTTTTGCCAACAGTTCCGTCATTTCCCGATGGTCGGCTGGTGCACCATAAGCATGGCTCATACCCATACAACCCAAGCCTATAGCAGAAACACGCAGTCCTCTTTTTCCTAAGTCTCTGTATTTCATATTTTAATCTCCTTTATAATAGTTTTCCCCCATTCTTGAAAGCTGTTCCGAATGTTTCCCTGCACATGGTAGTACATGTCAATGAGTCGAAAGACAATGGTCAACATGGCGAGCAGAAATAGCCTATACGTACGGTATCTATAGCATCAGGTATACTGTTTTCATCTCAAGTCGCCATAATCAATCCAGGCTGTAAAGCTAGCTTCAGTTTCTTCCCAAATTCTCTTTTTAAGTATTTTAAATTGACAATATTTTATTTTGATGATAAAAGTGTCAAAATAGTTAATGCCGTATCGTTTTAGTACCCCAAACCATTCGCTTTACATCATCCAATGTAGCGTTGAAGATGCGTTGCTCCTTGTTGAGCGAACGTATTTGCTGCATTTCGTCGTCGTTGAGGGCAAAATCAAATATCTGGATATTTTCCTTGATATAATCGGGGTTGGTGGCACCGGGTATGACGGAGAAGCCTTCCTGGATGTGCCAGCGCAGAATGATTTGGGCAGGTGATTTGCCATGGTTATCAGCTATCTTCTTAATGACCGAATCACGAAGTAACAAGCCTTGACTCTGTGCACCTCCCAGCGGATACCAGCATTCCACCTGGATGCCGTACTTGGCAGCTTTCTTACGCATTTCTGTCCGTTGAGCATAAGGATGGCATTCT
>JADIMG010000070.1 GCA_017694875.1 Candidatus Gallipaludibacter merdavium | reverse complement strand
TAAAACAGGCAGGAGCCAACCTTCTTTTCCCTTCAATGATGAATTTCAATAATAATTGGGCAAGTTTTTATCATGTAATCAAATAAAAGTCGTATCTTTGCAACATAGCATTTACAATTGCTTATACTAACACTAACAAATTCAAATTGGATATTGAAAAGACTGCTTCGTGAGAAGCGGTCTTTTTATATTGACCTATCCCGCAGCAATATAACTGCATTGCTTGTACGATTAAAATCCTCACGCCTACGAAACTATATCTCAAACGAATTAATAAGTATCCATAGCAGATGAACATAACAGAAGAAGGAACCGAATTTGATTTTGGTCCCTTCTTCTGTTATATCAGTTACACTGAATTTGTAATTCAGCGCAACAAGAAAGCAATTTTATTCCACTATAATATTTTGCAACAGACATTATTCTGTAACAAACTTACCACCCTTCCAATAGCCGATTTGGACGATAGGCGGTGCCAAAGGAACAAAGTCTTTACGCACAACGGAACGTGAGCCAGTAGCAGGATGTTGTACACGGTTACGAGTAGCATCCCATTCCACAAATACATCGTAACTATCCACAAAATCAGGGTTCAGCAACTTATTGATGCGGTAGAAGATAGCACGGCGTGACGGTGCGTTAAATTCACCTTCATTGTTACGCATGATGCTGTTTTCCGTTGGACGATAGAAGTTATTTGCATAGCCGTACGCCCCTTCGAATATACTGATTTCTGGATAACGGGTATCTCCTAAGAAATCTTTCCAATATACTTCATTCGGGTCATCTGTAACATCTACATTTTTGTTCCATCCAAACTCGTTACGATAGAATTTTAAATAATAATCTTCCATCACCACATTATCAAAGGAAGTCCCGTATTCATCTGCCAGCTTCGCAAACCCATGACCACACTCGTGCAACAAAGTCGAACGCCGCTCTGTATCTGAAGTTCCGGTCGGTACGTAAGCGATGGCAATTCCGTCTCCAAAATCATTGACTGTATATCCAAACATCCAGCACGTTCCAGCATAGCGTGGTGAATTAATCATGACAATAATCAACAGACTATTCATGCGCTCGTCATCCGCATTCAAAGCTTCTTTTACAAAGTTTTGAATTCCCTCATGATCTCCCTCAACATGTGTTCCTTCACCAAATACACAACCAAATGCGGTTTCACGGTCTGCATATTCCATATCCTCATGCTTAGACACGGCACGGATTTGATATACATTAAATTTCTCTTTGTAGCTAAGGTAAGGCTCAATACTGAAGAAATCTTCGTAAGCTTTTTGCATTACTTCGTCATACGTACCGTCAGCAATCAGCCTGTCGGAGAAACCATCACCTACAATCACGACATCAATACCCTGCTCCTCTCCTTGCTCGGCTATCTGCAAAGCGGTCACTTCTCCATCAGATGAATTGTCAGTCGATTCGTATATTGTCTTCCACCCCTCAGTAATGGTCAACGTGTTCAAGTATCCTCCTTGAATGATTTTGCCACCTGCAGGCTTATCCGCATAATAATACTCTCCGTTGCTTCCCGTTATGGAAACCCGCATTTGTGCACCCGACGGCAACGTTACATCTTGGTCGGACATCATCAAGTAAGCCGTCAACGAATTTGTAGAACTGAAACCTTCCAACCCAAGTGTCCAACCAGCCACAGTATAATCCGGATAATTGCTTTCAGGCAATACGTCTAACATCGTATTCCCCTCCGCATCCACAATACTCCACCGAAGAGAGACCGGAACAAAAGCTTTGGGCAGTCCACTTAATATAAATTTCATACAGGATGACTGACTAAAATGGTCATCAGAAACATTAAAGGCAATGTTATCCAAATCACGTGTATACCCTAATCTCATCGCATGATAACCGGCAAGATGGTCGTAATTATCATTACCCTGCTGCACCTGCCCTTCGTATGAAAATAAAGCATAATCACTATAATTACTTAACGTATAAGGATAGTAAATGCTAAACATACTGCCGCTGATGGGTGTGTCTTGCGAAGAAAAGAGACCTTCTGTAGTTCCAGCCCCGTATGCCAACAAATAGTCCATTGACCGTGAGGGATCTTCTGTAATAGAACCACCCTCTGTTGTACCAATTAACCGGAATCCGTCGCCTTCGCTCCAAACGCTCTTGAACGCATCTCTTCCTTCGTAATCGGTTTCTTCAAAAATCAAGCGGGTTGTTGCTTTATCGAGAAAAACCGACAACGTAGCCGGCGCTGTCTGATAACCGGTTATTTCTTCGGTTTGCGACTGTCCCATGCTCTGTTCCAATTCATCAGAGCAAGCCGACATAAAGATTACCAACAGACTACTTACAAGCAATCCGACAAAATGTATATATGATGTAAATAGCTTTTTCATATACCTTACAATTTAAATGTTAATGATTAAAAGTCCTCGCCCGGCAGGATAACAGGTGAGCCATCAGGCTCAAGCATTTCTTCAAAATAGCCTTCATCCAACAACTGTTGCAAAAGGGTCTGCAAGTTCTCTTTTAGATTATGCAATTCCAA
Source organism: Candidatus Gallipaludibacter merdavium (assembly GCA_017694875.1). GTDB lineage: Bacteria > Bacteroidota > Bacteroidia > Bacteroidales > Paludibacteraceae > Gallipaludibacter > Gallipaludibacter merdavium. The sequence goes on along the minus strand of JADIMG010000070.1, from coordinate 1,590 downwards.
TCCAGACTCGAATATCAATTTACCTTTCCGATCGAACAGATAAACGACATCGCGTGACCAATTACAACATCCTGTCCAGATTTCTCTCACGTTCATATCCACATCCACCATTACAGACCACTCCATACCATAGTTTTCAATGCACGCTATTTCCTCTTCCCTACTTCCAGTCCTACTATCGTATGTGCAATAGCCTAAGACCTCCACGCCATACTCTTTATATTCTGCATAAACTTCAGTCACAACATCATAGGTAGGCTCATAAAAACGGGATGCATCGTACCACGAGTAATAAAGAATACAATTATTCGATTCAACCATTTCCTTGGTATTTACATTCTGCCCGTTTTGATTGGTAAAGGTGAAGTCGGGCAAATATAAGTTATACGTATCAAAATCGAATTCATCCGAACCATTCAGAGCAATCTCCCAGCCCCATTTCTGCCACCAAGCTGTAGAGGTCAATTCCGGTGACAATGTTCTTGAGAAATTGTTGTCCGAGATATAAATATCCGTTAAGTTTTCCAATTTACTCAATTCTTTAGGCAAACTGCCGGTTAACTGATTACTAAACAAACCTAAATATTCTAATTGGGACAAATTACCTAATTCAACCGGAATGCCACCTGTCAACTGATTAACATATAATGATAAATTTTCCAAATTGGATAAATTACCCAACTCAGCTGGAATACTACCTACCAATTGATTGTTATTTAAAGCCAAACTTCTTAAATTGGATAAATCACCCAATTCAACTGGAATATTACCTGTTAACTGATTATCACTTAAATACAAGCTTCTCAAATTTGACAAATTACCCAATTCTATAGGAATACTACCTGTTAATTGATTTATTTGCAAATTCAAATCTTCCAATTGAGATAGATTACCCAATTCGGCTGGAATATCACCTGTCAACTGATTATCACTTAAATACAAGCTTCTCAAATTTGACAAATTACCTAACACGGCAGGAATGCTACCAACCAAATTATTTCCATATAAACGAAGATCAATTACTCGCCCTTCACTATCGGTCGATACTCCATACCATTCCGACAAAGGAGTGTTCGTACACCAGTTGGTATTGTTCGTCCAATTCTCCCCATTAGTCACATCGTATAAAGCAATCAAAACGTCTCGGTCAGGAGATTCCTCCGGTTCCAATTCCGCATCAGTATCTACCGCCGCAAAGCTGGAGATGACGGAACGAGTTACGGTTATCGACTTTTGAGTCTGCTTACGAATGGTCTGCTCCTTACCGTTTATCGTTCCGGTTATATCCACTGTAATGCCTTGCGTCAAGGTTTGGGGAGCTACGACAAAATAAAACTCCGTTACACTCAATTCGGACAACTGTACATTGGCAGAAGCGCGCAACTGAATGGCCGTCAGCTTATCGCCGCTTCCGTCAATGGTAAACACCGGCGTATCGGAAGCAATGTCAATGGTTCCGTCTCCAGCCAACGCTTCCCCGTTGTTTCCTTGAAGGCGGATAGAAGAGACAGCCATCGTGCCAGTGAGGCGCAAACGGATGATGCCGCAAGTCTGCAAGAAACGGGAGTCGCTATTGGTGCTTTTCGCTAC
>JADIMG010000069.1 GCA_017694875.1 Candidatus Gallipaludibacter merdavium | reverse complement strand
GAACGCATATCCTTTACGTCCTCTTCTTTGCAATCTGATTTTTGTTGCCATTTTGTTGTTCTTTAATTAATGATTAATGATTTGAATTATGCTAATATCCCGTATTAGCGGGTGCAAAGGTAATGGTTTTTATTTGATTCGCAAAGAATTGGAAGAAAATTGTGATTTGTATTTTAAGACAAACTTTTCAGGATGGTCTGTAGCTAGGATATCTACTCCAAGGTCTACCGCTTTTTGATGTTCCACAGTTTTATCTCCATGTCCTAAGGCTAATGCTAAAACTTGTAAGTTTAGTTTGTGGCATTTTTCTATGAATTGAGGTGTGAGCATATCAATCCACGAAACGATGATGTTCGGATGTAATTCTTTTACTATGCGGTTTAAGTCATTTGGATTATTTACGTATGCTTGAAGAGTTTTGATATTTGGTGCAATATGACGAAATGCTTTTGCATCTTCTTCATTACTAAAAGTGAAGCAACAATTCTCGGTCATATTTTCGGTTTCAATAGTTTCTAATAGTTTCTTCAAATCTCCGGAACGGTAATCAACTGTGATTTTCAATCCTGAAGACTTTGCTTTACGGAGTAGGTCGGCAAAGCGAGGAACACGTTGCCCGGCAAATTCTGGTCCAAACCATATTCCTGCGTCTAATGTGTCGATGTCGTTAGACATCCATAGTCCAATGTTTCCCGTACCGTTTGTCGTACGGTTGAGAGTAGAGTCATGCAGAATGTAAAAAACGCTATCTTTACTGATGCATACATCACATTCCATATAGTCGATTCCATATTTGATACAAGAATCAGCGGAGGCCATTGTATTTTCAGGTGCAATCATGTTAGCGCCTCGATGTCCGCTTACCAACGGGATGTGTTCGCTTTTTGTTTGCGGGGTACAAGCTGTTATACAAATCAATAAGATAAAAATCCCTGCAGATAGAACAATTTGTTTCATAAATGAAATGTTTTTTATGTGTGTTGATAATGTAAAAGGATGTGCCGTAGCTTTTAATTACGGCACATCTCTTTATTATTTATGAACGCGTTTGATAAGTTTCGCTCTCATGTTAATTAAATAAGTAACGGATACCAATTTGGATTTGCCAGCAGTCTGAACTGTCTTTCAGGTAAGAGAAAGTATTGGTTGGCAATACGTTTTTTCCGTTCTCAGTAGTGTAATACATCGAATAAGTCGGGACATTGTCGGCTGTTATGCCTTCATATTTTAAGATTCGTCCGCTGTTTACAGGCACTTTGCTGATTCCCCATGTATCTTTCAGTAAATTCCCAACATTGAATATGTCTAAAGAAATTTGTAAGGTGTTTGTTGTTTTTTTAGTTTTGATATAGAAGTCTTGAATAATTTTAAGGTCTACTTGATTTACCCATGGATAACGTGCCGAATAAGCTTGGGCGTATTCTCCTTTGTGCTTACTTAGGTAAGAGTCTTGGTTAATATAAGCCCAAAATGCATCAGCTTGTTCTGTGGCTGTAAATCCGTTTTTGTCGATAAACGTCAGTTCGTCTTTGCTTTTGGGAATATAGATGAGGTCATTATTGATACCATCTTGATTCATGTCGCCATTATACATATACGAATAGTTGCCGGGGTTATATCCAGTGTAGAAGAGACTGATTGAAGTGGCAAAATGGTTTGCATAAGGTATGCGGTATGAAACGGCTGCCATCACACGATGTGGAGTTAAGTATTGTGAATTTCTTAAGACCAAATGGTTTCCTCCATTTACAGTCGGAGTATTTTGCCACAATTCATAAGGTTGTGCACCCGGATTGCCTGAAATTTCTTTTGAACCAGTATAAGTATATGCAATCATGGTATTCAGGTTCTCAATCGGGTTCAGATTTAGCGTAGCATTTACGTTGTAGCTATATCCTTTGTTTGTGTTGGTTAGCATATAGGCTCCATCCATTTCTGGATAAATACGGCTGTCTCTTTGTCCTGGATACAAATAACGGTTATCTGGTCCAGAAAAGCGTTTCATTTTCGGGTCATCTAAGCTGATAACATTTACGTTTTGTTGAAGTACAGCATTCAAATTCTTTGCATAAAGACCTTCCAGTGTAAGATTTGCATTAAAAGGAAGCGGAAGTTTGATATCGGCTGCCAATGTACTCTTCCATACTTGTGGAAGTTTGAAATCAGGATCAATGCCGGCTACTGTGCCAGGAGCCCGTTGTACTGCTGTTTGTGGAAATTCGTTAGGAAAAATCTGCATGACTTCTTCTTTCTGACGTACACCTCCTGCAAGTTGTGAAAGTAAGTTCGGATCACTGATAGTTACGGTGTTTTGTAACATACCGCTATTTGTTGGCATATTAGTGAAGAATACGAAAGGCATACGTCCGGTAAACAATCCTGTGCCTCCACGGATTTTTAGGCGACTATCTCCTAGTACATCCCAGTTGAATCCGAATCGAGGAGAGAATAGTACTTTTGTACCTGGCCATTTGCTTGTATCTATTTTTGTACCATTAGCAAAATTCATTTCGTAAACTACGGTATTTTGTTCAAGGTCATTTAAATAAGTAGGGATGTCAATGCGGAGACCTGTAGTCAATTTCACATTTTTGTTTACACTCCATAAGTCTTGAATATAAGCAGAATATTGTCCAAAGCTCAGTTCGGCAATCGGCTTATCTTCACCTCCGTATCCGTATGTTAGTGCATATAATGAAGGAGCAGCCCCATTCTTGAAATCATCAAGACTATCATATCGATAGTAGCCCAATCCATAACTCATGAATGAGTTGCCAACATATTGATGTTCGTATGAAATACCTGCGGTGATGGCATGTTTTTCTAAATTAAGAGTGAAGTTGTCTGTAAGTGTCCAGATATTGTTTTTTACAGCATTGTTGTATGTAAACAATTCATATCCGGCGGTCATGAACATATCTCCGTCTTTCAAGATGTCTACCATTGGGAAAAGGGAAGAATCAGATCCGCGTTCGTCAGATATCTTGGTAAAGGTACTTAAAATTTGATTTGACATTTTCCCTCCGAAGTTGCTGTTGAGTTCGGCGGTAAGTGAGTGTACCAGATTGTTCATATCATAGCAGCTGTTACGGAATGGTAAAGAATATGAACTATAGTGTCCGTGGGTTGTTTTGTTCGGCATACTTTGGCTGGTAGGGTTCGTATATTTATTCTTGGTATAATTATAACGAACTGTTAACTTGTTATTTGTATTGATATTCCAGTCGATACGTGCCAGCATCTTGTTGGTGAATGTACCCGCATTGTAGTCGGTATAAGAACCAGGTTCGTACCCGTATTGGTTGCGGAGAATAGATGCGAAAGCTTCCATATCGGCTGCAGTCACGCGAGTGATAAGGTCGGCATCGCTTCCTATTCCGTCTTCAGAGACTCTCCATTTAAAGATAGGTCTTGGTTCTTGGTCAAATTCGCCATTAACAAAGAAGAAAAGTTTATTTTTGACAATTGGTCCACCTACTGTAAATCCATATGTACGATGAGCTTCTTGTTGGCGTTCACCTAAGTTTTGTCCATCTATATAGTTACCTCTCATGTTTTCGTTACGGAAATAAGCGTAAGCTGTTCCTTTGAAAGTATTTGTACCGCTCTTGGTGATGGCGTTAATGCCGGCTCCGGTGAAGTTTGCTTGGCGAACATCAAATGGAGCGATATTTATTTGTAGTTCTTCAATAGCGTCTAAAGAAATAGGACTTCCTCCACCTGGCATAGGTGTAGAACTAAGTCCAAAGTTATTATTGAAGTTTGCACCGTCAATGGTGATGTTATTCATACGTCCGTCACGTCCGCCGAACGAATTGCTTGAACCGGCGTAAGGTGAAAGTTTGGTAATATCTGATAACGAACGGCTTACAGAAGGAAGTGCATTGATTTGACGATTGTTTATGTTGGTTGAGGCTCCTGTTTTTGTACCTGAAAATTTGGATTTGTTTGCCACTACTACTACTTCGTCAAGTAAGCCTGAGTCTTCACTCATTTGTACGTTTAATACGTAATTATCGCCTAATGAAAGGTTAATTCCTTCGTAACGGGATGTTTTGTATCCAATATAAGAAATTTCTATGGTATAAGGGCCTCCCGTTCGCATACCTTGAAGACTGAAACGTCCGTCCGTATTGGTGATAGTTCCGTAAGTTGTACCAGAGGGAATGTGTACAGCTTGCACACTTGCCCCAATTAAAGATTCTTTTAAATTATCGGTAATTAATCCGTTGATGCCTGAAGTCGTTACTTGGGCATAAATAGAACAAATACTCATCCATAGCATGAGTAATGTTGCAAAATGTTTCTTGATTGTAAACATAATTTAACTTTGTATTGGTTCTAGTCGCGAATTTAGGCTGTTGATGTTACAAAGTTAAAACGGATGTATTTCTTTCTTATTTAAACATATTTTTTTGTATATTATTGTTCACGGCTTAAATTTTTTAGAGGATGAATGAAATCGGTTTGTAATAGATCGAAATGTTCATATATAACTTTTTGTTTATCCTTATAGAAAAACAAAAGTTTGACTAGTCCTAAATAATTGTAGCAGTTGTTCAGGACTAGTCAATTTATTTACTTATTTATTTCCCGCAACCATTTTTCCAGTTCGCCGGTCCATTGGCGTTTGTAGATGAAATTGTCGCGGAATCCCCAGCCATGCTCGTCGATGGGGTAAGTGTGCAGGCTTGCCGGCACGTTGTTTTTCACCAACGCCATGTAATAGTTCACGCTGTTGGCTACAGGAACGACACCGTCATCGCTGCTGTGCATGATGAAGGCTTGAGGAGTTTCGGGTGTGACTTGCAATTCGTTCGAATACTTCTGTTCGAGTTCCTTTGATGGATTCTTGCCTAACAGGTTATCGTGCGAGCCCATGTGAGTATAAGTCGGGTCCATAGTGACGACCGGATAGAAAAGGATTTGGAAGTCGGG
>JADIMG010000068.1 GCA_017694875.1 Candidatus Gallipaludibacter merdavium | reverse complement strand
GTGCGCTATACTACTGAAAATCTGTAATTAACATTAACAGCGTCGTCATTGAATCTTACAGAGCAAAATTCAGCATTTTTTTTCTAATAAAAAAGTGTTCCCAAACAGCTTGTTCAAAGCATTTCATATGTGTTTTTAAATCAGACATTTAAAGAATCTGTACTTGATTTTAAAGGATTTAGGACTTTTCATGGCGATATAACTAACTGATAATCAGTAAAAATTTTTCATTTGCAGTTCACAGTCATTTTCGGGCAATCCTATGATAAAGTACTATGAATAAAAGCATTCGGTCAAACATCAATAAAATTGCGGCAAACACATTATTTAGAAACATTATAAACAGACGTGCATTCTGCATATAAAGGTTTCCCTCTTTTTTCGCGTCACCGAAACTTCACACCCAAGGGGAAACGTCCCCCTTGCACACGAAAACAAAATGGGGGTCTGTCCACTTCAACTGACACACCCCCACCTTATAGGATATAAGAATATCAAACACGTGTAATATGCGCACCTATCGCATTCAGTCGTTCATCTATATGCTGATAGCCTCTGTCAATTTGCTCAATATTATGAATCGTACTCACTCCATTGGCACTCATAGCCGCTATAAGCAGGGCTATGCCGGCTCTAATATCCGGTGAGCTCATATTGGCGGGACGCAGTGAGAAACGTTGCCCCAAACCGATTACCGTAGCCCTATGAGGGTCGCAAAGAATGATTTGGGCTCCCATATCAATGAGCTTGTCAACAAAGAAGAGACGGCTTTCAAACATCTTCTGATGAATCAACACACTACCGGTAGCTTTCGTTGCCACCACCAGCATCACACTCAGCAAGTCAGGCGTAAGTCCAGGCCAAGGAGCATCGGCAATCGTCATTATCGAACCATCAATAAAAGAATCAATGGTATAGGAATCCTGTTGAGGCACATAGATATCATCATTTATTTTCTCCACATGAATGCCCAAACGTCTGAAACAGTCAGGAATAATTCCCAATTCATCATAGGCAACGTCCTTAATGGTAATTTCCGAAGCGGTCATGGCAGCCATTCCAATAAAGCTCCCCACCTCAATCATATCGGGCAGGAGACGATGCGAACAGGCGTGCAATTTCTTCACCCCTTCAATATGCAACAGGTTAGAACCCACGCCAGTGATTTTTGCACCCATAGCGTTAAGCATACGGCACAACTGCTGCACATAGGGTTCACAAGCCGCATTATAGATGGTCGTAACTCCTTCTGCCATTACAGCCGCCATAAGAATATTGGCCGTACCGGTAACCGAAGCCTCATCCAGCAACATATAGGTACCTTTAAGCTGGTCAGCCACTACGTTATATTGGCTCTTAACCGGATCAAAGCTGAAACGGGCTCCCAGTTTTTCTATACCGATAAAGTGCGTGTCCAATCGTCTTCTTCCAATCTTGTCACCACCTGGTTTAGGCAACACCATATGTCCTATTCTGGCCAAAAGCGGTCCCAAAAGCATAACCGACCCTCTTAGGGAAGCTGCCTGACGATAGAATTCCGGCGAGTCAAGATATTGCTCGTCAATATGTTTGGCACAAAACGCATAGGTACCGTCGGACACACGCCTCACCGCAACACCGATTGATGAGAGCATAGTCATCAGATTGTTTACATCCAAAATATCGGGGATATTGGAAATGACCACTTCTTCATCTGTGAGCAAAGTAGCACAAATCACCTGAAGCGCTTCATTCTTGGCCCCCTGCGGGACAATCTCCCCCTTCAATTTCCGACCGCCTTCTATACGAAACGATGCCATACGTATTACTGTTTTTTATTCTGGTTATTCCACTTTTTCTGTGGCATGTTCTTGTTTTGCTTTTTATTGTTGCTCAGTCCGAGCAGTTCCTTCGGTTCAGACAGTTTCATCGTTTCTTCCGAAGGATAGAGCTTGCCGTTTGACATCTCCAACAAATCAGCCCATATCTTCTGGTCATCCACAATATCTTTGTTCCAGATAAGGTAATTCTTCTTCATCTGATTGCCAATAGCACGTATCAGTGCCTGCTTTTCATCTCCTTCCTCAAAATCAATAGCCTTCTGAATCATCTCTTCTACAATGCGTCCATAGTGCATATGTGTAATTTTGGTCTGATTATAAGGAATAGGCTCCGGTTTTGCTTCCAACACCGCCAGTTCAGGTTCACCATACGGGAAATCAATATCCAGTTTAAAATCGGACATAATCGCCAGATGATCCCACAATTTGTGCTTGAAGTCATTCACATCACGCAAATAAGGAAAAAGGTTACCCATTGTATGGATAATTGCATACACACATCTGGTTCTTTCCTCCTTGTCAGCTATGGTCATTGCATATTCTACCATATGCTGGATATTGCGCCCATATTCGGGCATAATCAGTCGTCCCTTCCGGGTAGTATATTCCATAAATTCCTATTTTTTCTTTATCAAATAAATGATTACAGGGAAGTGGTCGCTATATCCGTTAGTCCATACGCCACTGGTATGTGTACGTTTCGGATATCCTTTGTTTTGTCCTTCCTTTACGATAAGAAAATCTTTGTTGAAAATCTCCGATTTCCAAAAAGCGAGTTCAGTATTACTGTCGGCATTTGCCAGATTGCCTGAAATAATCAGTTGGTCAAAGAGATTCCAGGAATCATTGTATCCCAACGAACCGATTCCTCTGTCCAGTGTTTTCCAGAGCGTGTTGAAATATCCTTGTGGTTCCACATCCTTGCGATCTTTTTTTGCTCCGAGCACAACAGCGCAACTTTCATTGGAGGGGTCATCGTTCAAGTCACCCATAATGATAATTTTGGCTTTCGGTTCTTTTCTATAGATGGAATCGCAAATCGACTTGGTCAATGCGGCTGCCGCATTACGGTTGGGTCTGGAATAGAGTTCTCCCCCATAGCGTGAAGGCCAGTGGTTCACAATCACATGTATCTTCTCACCCTGCACATATCCGCTCACCAACAACTGGTCACGGGTTTTCAGTTCCGGATTTTCCGGCACATGCAGTCTATGGGAAGCTGTATTGGTCACGGTGAAATAATCCGGATTGTAGAGCAAACCTACATCTACACCTCTTCGGTCAGGGCTGTCATAATGTACAATCTGGTAATTGCGATCCTTGATGGCCGGTTGTTTCACCAAATCTTCCAATACACCTCTGTTTTCAATTTCAGCAACTCCCAAAATCACCGGACCGACGGGTGATACGTCCAAGCCTATTTTTGAAATGGCATACGCCATATTTTCCAGTTTGCTGTTATATTTCAAAGAGTTCCATTTATTGGGTCCGTCTGGCAGATATTCCTCATCATTGATAGCGGGGTCATTGATGGTATCAAACAGGTTTTCAAGGTTATAGAAAGCAATGCAACTCACCGAATAAGAAGCCTTGTTTCCTTTCTTTTCAGCAAAAGCCATATTTGCACTGAATGCAAAAAAAAGAATGGCAGCCAAGAATAAATGACAGCGTTTGTTCATAGTAAGTGTAATTTAATTGATTTTCGACAAAGATAGTTGTTCTTTTTTGAAGCGGCAAATCCGTACAAGCAGTCACTTGCACGGATTTGTCCATTATCTCTATCCGCTATTGCAACATTTGCATAACAGTCTGTAGCGCGTCATTGATTCCCTCGGGTTTCTTTCCTCCCGCCATAGCCATAAACGGTTGTCCGCCTCCACCGCCTTGGATAGCCTTAGCCGCCTCTCTCACCATATTTACCGCATTGAATCCGGCATCTACCATAGGCTGGCTGATGAATACGGTCAGCGAAGGCTTGTTTTCGTGTGTCGTTGCTGCCACAAATACAAACTTCACATCCGCAAATTTACCCCTCAAATGCGGCACAATCGACTTGGCCATTTCCGGAGAGAAATCACCCTTCAGTTGAATGAATTTGATGCCGTTGATTTCCTGCGTATTCTGCAGTAAGGTATCTCTCAACTGATTAGCTTTTTCCTGCATGAAATCTTCCACCCGCTTCTTCAGATTGTTGTTTTCATCAATCGACTTTTTAATGGCCATCACCAAATCAGGTGTATTGTTGAAGAACTGGCGGATATTGTCCAGCACATCCTGTTGGAAATAAAACAGCTTATCGGCAGCTTCAGCCGTTACAGCCTCTATTCTTCTCACGCCGGCAGCTATGCTGCTTTCGCTGAGAATTCTGATGGAGCCGATTTGACCAGTTGCACTCACATGCGTACCGCCACACAATTCCACGGAATTGCCAAAACGGATAACACGCACGTTCTCGCCATACTTTTCACCAAACAATGCCATAGCCCCCATTTGTTTGGCTTCCTGAATCGGCACATTACGTTTTTCATCCAGCGCATAGTTTGCACGTATCTTCTTATTAGTCAGCATTTCCACCGCACGTAATTCTTCCGGAGTCATCTTTTGGAAATGGCTGAAATCAAAACGCAAGGAATCGGGCGACACATACGAACCCTTTTGTTCCACATGCGTACCGAGCACTTCGCGCAACGCCTCGTGCAGCAAGTGGGTTGCCGAGTGGTTGCAAGCTGTAGCCATTCTTTTTTCCACATTGATACGTGCCAATAACGTTCCTTCTGGATTTTCAGGCAATTGCTTGGCCAAATGAACCGGCAGGTTGTTTTCCTTTTTCGTGTCTATAATTTCCACATTGCCCAGATAACCTTGGTCACCAACCTGTCCACCCATCTCAGCATAGAACGGGGTCTTTTCCAATACAATCTGATAGAGTTCCTGGTTTTTCTGCTTGATTTTACGGTATCTGAGAATACGCGTCATGCATTCCGTCTGGTCATATCCCACAAATTCCGTTTCACCTTCCGCCAAAACGACCCAGTCGGTTGTTTCCACAGCAGCAGCATTTCGGGCTCTGGTCTTCTGTTTCTGCATCTCCTCGTCAAATTCCTTTTCATTGACCGTAAAGTTATTTTCACGCAAAATAAGCTGTGTCAAATCCAACGGGAATCCGTAAGTATCATACAAGGTAAAGGCATCTTTACCTGATATTTCCGTCTTATTTCCCTTCTTGGCATCTTCCATCACCTTGTCGAGCAATCGTATACCCGTTTCGAGCGTTCTGAGGAAAGATTCTTCCTCTTCCTTCATCACCTTCTCTATCAGGGTTTGTTGTGCTTTCAGTTCCGGATAAGCCTGCCCCATATCCTGAACCAGCTGCGGCACCAGTTTATACATAAACGCTGCACGCTGGTGAAGGAAAGTATATCCATAGCGCACTGCCCTTCTGAGGATGCGTCGGATGACATACCCTGCCTTGGCATTGCTCGGCAATTGTCCGTCGGTAATGGAGAAAGCGATAGTACGAATATGGTCGGCTACCACTCTCATGGCCACATCCGTATCCTTGTCCTGACCGTATTTGCAGTCACAGATTTGTCCGATTTTGTGCAACATGGGCAGGAACACGTCCGTATCATAATTCGACTGTTTACCTTGCAGTGCCATGCAAAGTCTTTCAAAACCCATTCCCGTATCGATTACCTTCTTGGGTAGAGGCTCCAGGCTTCCGTCAGCCTTGCGGTTATATTGCATGAACACATTGTTCCATATTTCAATCACTTGCGGATGGTCGGCATTGACTAACGATTTGCCATCCACCTTTTTTCTTTCTTCATCGCTTCTGAGGTCAATATGGATTTCCGAACAGGGTCCACAAGGTCCCGTATCACCCATCTCCCAGAAATTGTCATGCTTGTTACCGTTGATGATTCTGTCCTTGTCAATATGTTGTGCCCAATATTGTGCAGCCTCGTCATCCCTTTCCAGCCCCTCGGCAGGAGCACCCTCAAACACCGTCACATAAAGACGGTTCTTGTCCAGTTTGAGCACCTCCGTAAGGTATTCCCACGCAAAACCGATGGCTTCCTTTTTGAAATAGTCGCCAAAAGACCAGTTGCCCAACATCTCGAACATGGTATGGTGGTAGGTGTCATGTCCCACTTCTTCAAGGTCATTGTGTTTACCACTCACTCTGAGGCATTTCTGTGAGTCGGCAACTCTCGGATATTTGATGGGGTCATTTCCCAGAATAATGTTTTTGAATTGATTCATGCCTGCATTGGTAAACATAAGCGTAGGGTCATCTTTGATTACCATAGGTGCAGACGGAACAATCTTGTGTCCTTTCGATGCAAAGTAATCCAAAAAGGATTGTCTGATTTCTTGTGCAGTCATTGCCATTTTTCTATACAGTTTATCGTTTCGTTTTCTTTGAAAATGCTTGCAAAAGTAGTGAAAAATCTGCTTTAAAAGCATATACCATGCCCAAAAAATGCTCCCAACCGAAGTTTTTTTGTATTTTTGCGCAACCAAACAGACGAACATGGCCAAACAGAAATTTCATTACAACCCCCAAACCCTTAGTTACGAGCAAATCGATCACACATGGGGTTACAAGTTCAAGCGGGTATTGGTATACTTGCTGACGAGCTTGTTCGGTGGTGTCATTTTCTTTGCCGTGTTTCTCAGTTTTTTCTCCTCTCCCCGTGAAAAACGTCTGTTACAGGAGCGCAAACAGCTTATGGCGCAATACAACCTGCTTGACAAGCAATTGGAAGAGATGCAGCTTGTCATGTCCGACTTACAGGAGCGTGACAACAATCTCTACCGCGTAGTCTTTCAGGCTGAGCCCATTCCCTTATCCTCCCGCCTAGGAGGGGCCAACCGCCCTTATTTTTACGAAGAGCTGGCCAAGATGACCAATGAAGAACTGGCAGTATCCGTCACCCAAAAAGTGGATATTCTGGAAAAACAGCTGTACGTGCAATCCCAATCCTACGACGAATTGATTAAACTGGCCAATGAAAACGAGAAACGTTTGGAATGCATCCCTGCCATACAACCGGTATTAAACAAGGATTTGAAACGTGTCGCTTCGGGCTACGGATGGCGTATTGACCCCATATACCACACCCGCCGCTTCCATCAAGGTATGGACTTCACGGCACCCGTCGGTACAGACGTTTATGCCACCGGCAATGCCATTGTTACATTTACCGGATGGAAATCAGGCTACGGCAACTGTATCATTCTGAACCATGGCTATGGTTACGAAACCCTCTATGCTCACCTTCATAAAATCAATGTGAGAAACGGTCAGAAAGTTAACCGTGGCGATGTAATTGCTTTAGTGGGCAATACCGGCAAATCGACGGGTCCACACTTACATTATGAAGTGCATCTTCGCGGACAAATCATGAACCCGCAAAATTATTATTTCCAGGACTTGTCTCCTGAAGAATACGACCGTATGGTACAATTGTCCAACAATGCCGGTCAGATGTTTGACTAGTCGATTCCATCTCAACCGTCATACTGTTACCCTTATATCATATCGCAATTAAAGTCATACCGCAGAAATGCGGTATCCAGGAGCATAGGACAATGGCATCTGTAGCAAATTATGTAATACAACATCATCCCTAAAACCTTCCCTACTGGATTCCGCATCAAGTGCGGAATGACCCTCCCACATTCCATCGCTAAACCAGAAGCATAGGATAATGGCATCCGCCCCAATCGTCATACCGCAGAAATGCGGTATCCAGAAGCATAGGACAATGGCATCCGTAGCAAAAGACAAAAGGCAAAAAACACTCAACCCCACCAGCCAAAACCATACAAAAAGAGAGTGTCTCAATATAGCATTGAAACACTCCCCACTTATTAAATCAATCCTCCCTATATAACGTACAAGCTATGCATGGTGCGAAAAGCGGCGACTCGCACGCAGCAAGTGCTTAATGCCACTCACAAACTGTTGTGACTCTTGTATCAGATTCAAATACAGATAAGCCACATGCATGGAACCCTCTCCTTTTCTCAAACGCTCCAACTGCAAATCTCTCAATTGCGACAACTGCCGTGAAACAGCCTCACATTCTTGCGTAATCGCCATACTGTCCGCATAATCAGTTTCCTTTATCATGCTCGTGATTTGCAAAGTAAGTTCATTTATCTTTTCCGCCACATGTGCATATTCCGATTTCCATTCTTCCGGAAGCGGATTGAAATTATTATCCACATGCTCCTTACATGGTTCCACAATACGTTTCAGTCCATAGCGCAATTGCTCCAAACTATTGTAGGCCAAATGGAACCACGTGGTCTTCTCCATCGAAATAGCCTGGTCGCAACGTCTCAATCCCAGCAATTCACGCCGACGGTATTTCTTGATATTTTCCTTTTCAAAATCCACTTTGTGTGCCGCCTTGCGCAACATACGTATATCTTCCGTCATGAATCCCTTGATAAGCATATCGTATATATTCCCGGCTTCCACAAGCAATTGAGAGACATATTTCGCATAGTGCGCACTCAGAAAATTCCATACTTCAGCCGGATCATTGGAACGGACCATCACCGTAAAGGCCTCGTCCACCTGTTCAGCCTGTTTTTTCTTTCTGAAAGTCACCTGATTTCTTATCAGAATCACAATCACCACAGCCATCATGACAAACATGGCAATCATCCCGCCATAATAGAACAGCAGAGCCATCAATGCACAAGCGGCAAATGCCACTCCCGCCGTCATGAACCATCCGCCAATCACCGAAATCACACCCGTTACACGGAACACGGCGCTTTCTCTCGCCCATGCCCTATCGGCCAATGAAGAACCCATAGCCACCATAAACGTTACGTATGTAGTTGACAATGGCAATTTCAGTGAAGTACCCAATGCTATCAACAGACCTGCCAATACCAAATTGACCGAAGCACGCAACAAGTCGAATGCCGCCCCTTCTTCCATCTCCACATCATCCGTATTGAAGCGTTTTTCTATCCATTTTTTCATGGAGTCAGGCATAATCTTGTCAATCCCTGCAGAAAGAGTCATGGAGCCTCTCACAATACCACGTGCCAGACGTGACGACCCGAACATTTCTTCTCCCTCTTCCTGACGTGACAAATCCAAAGAAGTCTTGATTACATTGTGTGCCTTTTTCGATGTCAACAGCGAATACACCATAATGGCTCCTGATGCCAAAAGGAAAATAAGCGGTGTGGTAGCAGGTTCGTTCAGCACACCCATCATATACTGGTCTGGAGCCACACCTGCACCGTTGTTCACATAATCGATATAGGAAGAATAGCCGGCCAAAGGCACACCCACAAAGTTCACCAGGTCATTTCCTGCAAATGCCAAGGCAAGAGCAAAAGTTCCCGCCAACACTACAATCTTCAGTACATTCACTTTCAAGATATGCAACAACTGCATCAATACCGTGAATCCAACAAAGCAAGCCATCACCAGCATCAGCGTATTGTCATGAATCCAGTCCTTCACTTCCGCTGTCATGATGGTCATGTTCTTGGCCCCTTTGAACAATACGAAATAGACAATTGCCGTCAGCGATACACCGCCGAACAGCCCACCGAACCATTTCATATTTTTCTCATATTGGAACGAAAACAGCAGACGTGTAATATATTGCACCAGCAAACCAAAGAAAAACGCAATGGCTACCGACATGAATATACCCAAAATCATGGTCAATGCCTTTTCCGTATTGAGCACACTACCCAAATCCAAACCCGGCTCGCCGGCCAGTTTCAGCAAGGCAATCATAAATGCGCCTCCCAGCAATTCAAACACCATGCTTACCGTCGTGGAAGTTGGCATACCCATCGAATTGAACACATCCAGCAGTATCACATCCGTCACCATTACGGCCAGGAAGATACACATCAGGTCATTGAATGAAAAATATTGCGGATGAAACACGCCATGACGTGCAATATCCATCATTCCGTTACTGGTCGATGCTCCCACAAACACGCCGACAGCCGCCACCAGCATAATCCCCCAGAAAGGGGCCGCTTTTGAGCCGATTGCCGAATTTAAGAAATTCACTGCGTCGTTGCTGACTCCGACCATCAGGTCAAACACAGCCAGCACAAACAACGCAATCACTAAAACCAAGAAAGCTGTTTCCATCGTTCTGTTTCTTTTTAATTGGTTATCTCATTGTTTATTATGTATTCCACGATGATTGTTGTTTCCATCCTCCAGGTCAGACCAACAACACCTCATTGAAAAACAGCATGACCGTCGTATGCTTTCTGTTCCGACGAAATGCTCTACTTCCTCCTCATTTGCTTGCGCAAAAGTAGAAATTTCACATTATAGAAATGTGTCATACATGTTACAAAACTGTTACAAAATGGAATTTGGTTTTTTGTAGATTATTCCTGATTTCCTAAATGCAGGAGCTAAACCAAAGCCTTCCAATGTTTCACCACCCATTCCCCCAAACGATACAAAAAAGGGTTGGCAATATAAAGAAAGCGGCCATATTCGTAAAGTGTTCCCCCAAAGCGCATCTTAAAGTCACGCACCGAGTAAGGCCGTCCAGGCACACCCGCCCCCATAAAGTCAAAACACCCAAAGCCGTTTTCGGCAGCAAAGTCCAGTCCCGCCCACGTAGCCATCACATCACCACACACAAACCACTCATAAAGCACCTTCCGTTCATATCCCACACAGAACATGCCCCCCGTAATTGTCCCTGAAGCATCCTCCGTCACTAACAGATAGGCATGCTCCGTTGCCAACAAGTCCTCAAAAAACCGTATCGGAAACAACGGGCGGTGCACCTTCGTCCTGTAGAGCTGTTGCAAAATACGGTAGAAAGTCCTCAGGTCATCGGTCGAACAGGTTGCACGCCAGGATTCCCCTTGCGCATACGCCCTTTTTATTTGCCGGCGTTTGGGTTCATCCATACGGTTCATCACCTCCTCCCTGCTCCCTATGGGCACATGGATGTCATAATGCGGTTGGTAGTGAAAACCCTCCTCCGCCATTGGCTTTTTAAAGGCAGCGTAATCCAGAAAATTCCTGATTTCAATATAGATAACCCTCTTTCCCAAGAGTTTCCGCAGTTCTTGCAACAAGCAGTTCAGATGTTCCCCTTTCGCCTCACGGCGGAGCAACACCCCACCTTGTGCCACCGCTCTGCGCGAAAAATAGGCCTTCAGCGGATTCCCGTCCGCCAGCACATAGCCACACAGCAAGGCCATCGGCACATGCTGTTCACAAACCGCTAAGCAAAAAGGCTGCAGTTCCGCTTGTGTACAAAGAAAATCATAATAGTCAGGCGTCTGAAAATAGTTGGCATAGTCCGAATGCAGGAGCAAATCGTTCCAGTCCTCACGGTTGATATGTTGGCATACTTCCATGCGATAAACCGGCTTAATGGGAACGTGCCTTTTTAAACAAGATGGTATAGACAATCCTCCACAGGTAGCTCATGTCCGTCTTCCACACGCCATCTTTCTGACAGGCTCGCAGATATTTCATTTCCGAAGCCTGCACCTCTTCCAGTGTTTTCGGCATATCCACATAGAAAGGCGGCAGAAGTCCCGGCAGAAATTGCGTGCGTAGCTCCTGCAGCTCCTTCGTATAAAGGCCAAAATACTGTCTGGACAGCGGCCGTACACCCACCAGTTTCATTTCCCCTTTCATCAGATTGATAATCATGGGCAGTTCGTCTATCCAATACTTCCGCATAAATGCTCCCAAGGTGCTGATGCGCATATCGTTGGCAAATTTTCCGCCCTCCTGCAAATGGTTTTTCTCGTAGATATATCCCTGAAGAAATTCCGCATAGGGATGCATGGTCCGCATCTTATAGACATTGATTATCTTGCCATCCTTTCCAATGCGTGGCAGTTTGATAAACGGTCCATATCTTCTGGAGTGTTGCGGTTCCGGCTGTTTCACCCTATGTGACAGCACAAAAGTTTCATGTCCGCACAGTTGTACATCATCCACCGCAAATCCACAGAAATAAAGTCGTCCGAGCACTTCCGTCAAAGTAAGCACCCGTTTCTTTCCATTGGTAATATCGAAATAGAGTCGGTGTGTCAGAAAAAGTTTCGGCAAAACACGCCTCACCACAAAAAACACCACATAGACACACCAATTGATGCCTTTTGGAAAGCGTTTCAATATATCCCGCTTCTGTTGCGAGCGTGATGTAAAGCAGCACACCAGCTTTCCATTGTCTGGCAGATGCTCATTGACCGTACAGAAAAAATGGTTGATGCCCCTCAGGTCATTCAGTTTGCAAAGGTTCACAAAACTGTCCACCGTAAAGGATTCCATTTGGTCAATGGTGCTTTGAGGTTCCTTGAAAATACATTTGGTGCTTGTCCATGGCAACGCCACATGCTGTTTCAGCCATTCCATAGCATTCTGTCCCACTACTGCTGTCACCGCTTTTTCGAGCACTTCCCCCTTTTGCGTGTCCAGTTGTTGGGGCAGTTGTTTCAGTTGCACCGGCTCTCGGCTGTCATACACCGTTGTCTCTTCCTCCGCATTGGAAGCATATCGGTAAGCATAATAAACGGAAATATAAATCCAGATACCCAGTCCCACCAATGCCGCACTGAATGCGAACACCTGTCGTGAATAATGCATATATTCCCCCACTCCATATCCGATAAGCGCCGTAATAAGCGCCAGCGTCAACACCCTGGTAATGGAAGATTTATAGGATACATGTTTCAATAAAACCAGATAGCGTTTCGACAGAAAGCTCATTCCCGTCCACATCGCCCACATGCCCATCATGATATAGATATACTCCTCCACCGCCGATTTGTCAGCCAATATACGCCACCACCATACCAATAGAATCACAATGGCCCATACAATCGTATCACAAATAAGCAGTTTGTAGTTAAATTTCCAATCTTTTTTCATAGGCGTCCACAACAATCCTTTTTTAGGTATCTGAACTAACTGCAAAGATAAAGAAAGATAAGCAAGGTAACAAATTTACTGTAAGACAAATCAAAATTAATTTTATGCGTATTTCACACACCTTCTCTGCTTGGTTATCCTATTTCTATGATAGTGCAATAATGATAATAAAATTATAGCGGTTATTCTATTCACATATTTCCTATTTTTCCGCTTATGGATTCTGTATGACGTAAGATGGAGAGCAATAAAATAAAAGCATATCATTCATGCATGAAAAAAAAAATAATCACTATCTTTGTCCACGATTAAATATCATTCGTAATCAATATTTCCGAGTAAGAACTAATCATAACAATTAACTATGAGTCACAGCAAGCAATAATGAGTGATATTATAAAACATATCTATAGAATGACTCATATTGAGAATATCCCACATATTTTGCAATATGGTATTACTCATCATCATTCTCCCAATGCTAATTCTCATTATCGATCCATTGGTGACAGGAGTTTGATAGATTTCCGCGCAAATAAAGAAATTAACATTGGATCCGAATGTATTGTTTTGGGAGATTATATTCCATTTTATTTTGGAATAAGAATGCCTATGCTATATGTAATTCAGCAGGGGGGGAATTGCGTACCTCAAGCTACAAAAGCAGAAGAAATTGTATATGTAGTTGTATCATTAGCAAAAATCATTGAAGACGAAAAAATAACCTATTATTTCACTGATGGACATGCCACTGACTCTTTTACAAACTTCTATACAAGGCAAGACATCAGCCATTTACAGGAAAAACTGGATATACAAGCTATAACATCCAGAATATGGAGCGGTGAAAATATTGACCGCGACCTTAAGCGCAGAAAACAAGCCGAATTCCTTGTGAAAAACGACATTCCTCCTGAATATATAATAGGTTATGTCTGCTACAATCAATCATCAAAAGAGCGCATGATTAATTGGAAAATTCCGGAAAATATAATTAAAGTATTCCCCCAGGCTTATTATTGATATATGATACATTTTATAGTAGGAAACATATTTGACTCAACAGCCATGGCACTGGTCAATACCGTCAATCTCATGGGAGTGATGGGTAAAGGCGTTGCTCTACAGTTTAAGGAGAATTTTCCCGATAATTACAAAGCATACAAAGCTGCATGCAAAGACAAAAGCATTTCTATAGGTAAATTACTGGTACACAAGGAACAAAATATTATGGGGGAAAAGATAATAATTAATTTTCCCACAAAAACAGACTGGAGAAAACCATCTGAATATATCTATATTGAAAAAGGGTTGGATGACTTAGTACGTATCATATCCCAATACAACATCACAAGTATAGCCATTCCACCTTTAGGATCAGGCAACGGAGGTTTAATTTGGGAGAGAGTAAAAAGTATGATTCAAGCAAAACTCTCTTCTTGTGATATCGACATTTACATATACGAACCTACAGTCCAAATAACTGAACACATGAAATCCGAGCGTGTCAAACTTACAGAAGCGAGGGCTTTGTTATTATACATGCTGTTTGATTTGGTTAAGCATGGAGAATATGCTTCTGAGTTTTCAAGTGAGAAAGTATGTTACTTTCTACAAAAATTCGGAGCAAAAGACATTTTCAAATTATCTTTTTCTCCTCATTATTACGGTCCCTATTCAGGAAAAGTGCGTTATGTATTAAATGCTCTTAATGGGAGTTACATCATGGGATACAGTGACATGAACCGCAAACCATTTGAATCCATCTTTCTAATTTCCGACACTTACAATGAGATTGAAGCAATTGTTAGACAAAGTAAGAATCTACAGGAAACAGCTAATCGAACGACAACATTTTTAGAAGGCTTTTACTCTGATTTCGGTTTAGAGCTACTCTCTTCTGTTGATTATATTATGTCTGTACATGGTACAAATATATCTAACGAAGAAATTTACAAACATATAGCAAAATGGAGTCACAGAAAGGCTCAAATCTTTGCCAAAATAGAATATATAGATAAAGCGAGAAAACACATACTGTCTAATAGGCATCTTTATCCATTATAATTACAATCGTCATCCCGCACTCCGATGCGGGAACCAGTAGCATAGGATTCCAGCGTCCGTCTCAATCGCAAAAGCAAGGACTCCAGCGCTCGCATTAAACGTCATCCCGCACCCCGATGCGGGAACCAGTAGCACAGGACTCCAGCGTCCGTTTCAAACGTCATACCGCAGAAATGCGGTATCCAGTAGCAAGGATTATAGCAAGGACAAACACCCCAATCGTCATCCCGCACTCCGATGCGGGACCCAGTAGCACAGGACTCCAACGTCCGTCTCAATCGCAAAAGCACAGGACTAAAGCGCCGACCGTTCATGTCATCCCGCACTCCGATGCGGGAACCAGTAGCATAGGACTCCAGCGTCCGTCTCAATCGCAAAAGCACAGGATCCCAGCGAAGGAAACCCTCTCCCCCTCAAATCAACCTCTTCACCACATTCTTCAGCGACTGAAACACCAACTCCCACAACCACGCCCCCAAACCATCCGTCCAGCGTTGCGGATGCGTCGTAATCAGCATCCGTGGCGCAATCGTCCCCTGTTGAATCGCGTGAATAACATCCTTCGTACTATGGTAATTCCATCCCCTGTTACACCATTCATCATGAAATTGCGGAATCTTGTCCCTTCTGCTCACCTTATATCCGTCCCAGCAGCGTCCCGTATCCGTCAGATAAAACACATCCGCATAATCCACGTCAAAATAAGGCTCACCGATAATCCCCCACTCCTTATAGTCCGCATACTTCCATATATCCTTGCTGTCATAGTTCGAGCGGGGTGCCCCATGCATACACACCGTACGCACCGGGTAGAACTGTCGGAAATACTCCAATTGCTGTTGGAAATGCGCCACTGCCTTTTCACTATCCCCGTTACAGAGGCTCATATCCTCATAGTGATAGCCAATCTCATGTCCCATTTCCGCAATCGCACGAATAATATCCGGCTGGTTGCTTTGCGGAATCACCCGAAAATAATAGGTCGCCTTTATCTTCCTCTCGTGTTCTATCTTCGCTATTTCCAATGCATAGGACGCCCTCAGGTCAATATCGTGTCGCAAAATCACCATCCGTTCCGGCAGGCTTTGCTTGTCCGCTTCACAATACTGCTCAAAGGTATAAAACACATAGCCCTGCGCCAACAGCGCATCTAATAATTGTGCGTATCTCTTCCGTGTAAAATCCATCGTATTTTATCGTTCACTTTTACTTCATCATCCTCCCGTTCATGTCATCCCGCACCCCGATGCGGTAATGCTCTCCGAGGCATAGCCAAGGGAAACGGTGTGATGCTCTCATGTCTCCCAATGATCTGTTTACTTGCTTGTGTGATATAATAGAATTGCTTGTTGTATTCCATATTTTTTGTACTTTTGCACCGCAGTCCCGAGCGTTCCTCTCCCAGCTTTCAGTTACTGGTGATGAATCCGGGTTTTTTTATGTCCTGCCGCAAAGGTACTAAAAATCCATTGAAACTTTTCCATTATCCTTTCTTTTCCCTATAAAAGCAAACCCTCTGGATTCCGCATCAAGTGCGGAATGACCAACCTACTATTCCATCACTAATTCCCCAAAGCCCACGCCCTTCTGCGTCCGTTTCAATCGTCATACCGCAGAAATGCGGTATCCAGAAGCCAAGCCCAATGCGTCCGTCTCAATCGCAAATGCACAGGCTCCCAGTGTCGACCGTTCATGTCATCCCGCACCCCGATGCGGGACCCAGAAGCATAGGACTTTAGCGAGGCAAAAAAAACTCAATCCCCCCAATACTCCAACATCCTCCGCAAAATAAACTCCGCCGTATGCCCATCTCCAAACAGCGGCGGAAAATCCAGCCTCCGCTGCTTCATCACCCCATACGCCTCAAGAATCCGTTCCTTGTCCGCATCACACAGCATGGCAGCCCCCTGCTCCACAATCTCCACCCATTCCGTTTCCGGCCGCAGAATCAGACTTGGTTTTCGGTGGAAATACGCCTCCTTCTGCACCCCGCCCGAATCCGTAACAATCATCGTCGCATGGTTCTCCAGTGCCGTCATTTGCAGGAACGAAAGCGGCGGCAACAAATGAACATGCCCGTGCGTCAGCAGCCTATTCCTCAGCTCCTCCGTCAGCAGCTCATTTATTTTGTTCTTCGTGCGTGGATGCACAGGCCACACCACCTCCTGTTCCTCCGCCAATACAAGCAAAGCCTCCACAATCGCCTCTAAGCGTGCCTTATCGTCCGTATTTGTATTGCGGTGAATCGTCGTCAAAATATAAGGTCGGTCATGCACTTCTTCTGGCAATCCCTCCACACGGCTCAACTCCGTCTGCCCGTAATAGAGCGCATTGTCATACATAATATCGCCCGTTCTGTACACCTTCCGCTTCTTTCCATTGGCAAAGTGGATGTTCTGGTCCGACACAATGCCCTCCTTCTCCAAGTTGTCCATGCCCGTCTGTGTCGGCACAAAGAGTAACGACGACAGGTGGTCACACATCAGTCGGTTGATTTCCTCCGGCATCGTATGGTTAAACGAGCGCAATCCCGCCTCAATATGAAACACAGGCACCCCGCATTTCGCAGCCGCCAGCGCCCCCGCCAAAGTCGAGTTCGTATCCCCGTAGAGCACCACCCCGTCCCACTCTTTCTCCATCAACACCTTTTCGATGCCCTCCATCATGCGTGCCGTTTGCATGGCATGCGTTCCCGAGCCCACTTGCAGTTGGTAGTGCGGTTGTGGAATATGCAGTTCCTGAAAAAACACCTCCGACATATTTTCGTCATAATGCTGTCCCGTATGCAGAATCTCTTCGGTAATCACCTCCGAAAAATGCTCCTGAATAGCACGTGAAAGCGCCGCCGCCTTGATAAACTGCGGACGCGCACCGATAATGGTCAATATGCGGTAGGGTTTGGAATACATCTTATTTAAAGTTGTATTGGTAATCAGGATTCTCTTTCATTATTTGCACACTTTTCGGATAGTTTTCTACGAACCACACTAAAAAGGCAGTTACATCTATTTTCTCAGAAAGCATCTTTTTTCTACGCAAAGCATATTCCTCCACAATCGCTTGCTTGTCAACAGATAATATTTCCACTGCTTTTGAAATTGCCTCTAGTTGATTTTCATATGTTTGCAAATAATCGAAACACAAACCATATTTATTATCCAACTGATTTGTATACAATATTCCCGTCCCATTAAAATACATTGAAGGAACACCTAACATTGCAGCTTCCTCTACCATAGTACTACTCTCTCCAAAAACCAAGGAAGCAAAAGCCATTGCATCATGCATTCGCTCCGGAGCAATCCTAATCCTATACTGTTCCAATTCTTGCGGCAATTCTTTTTCTGAAGATATAAACACTTTAGCATAAGGCAAAAAAGATTGTATCGCCTTTATTTTATTCTCATAAGCAATCCCCTTATGCCCCATATCATGCGATGCATTCCAAGCTACAAATCGAATAATCACATATTTATCATCCTCGCTAACCCCTAATTCTTGTAAAACACTTTTATCGGGTTTGAAACGTTTAGGATGCAAATAAAGCAATGCATTATAACCAGCATAAGAAATATTCTTAGTTTCTTTCGTTAAAGGATTCCGATAATCAGAAGTTAGAATTACTTTCGTAAATGGCTTGTACAATCTTACCTGTTCAAAATTAAAAGTATCCTCAAAAGCAATATGTGGTTTTCCCATTATGAAAGCCACATGGGAAGCTGTTATGGAACCATGAGATAAAAAAATATCCGCATTCCATTGTCTGGCTATCTTCCAGACTTTATAATCGAACCCTATAAGGTTGTATATTTTTCCACACAATGATTTTCTTTTCTTTCCCAAAGAAATATATGACAATCTTTCCTCTTTCAACAATCTAATTTCAAATTCCTTATCACGTGTTGTAAACAACACTTTATGGCCATGCTGCATTAATTCATGTGCCGCATGTTTAAACATATGAACATGGGCAGGATGCCCTATATCAATCAATATATTCATACTATCTTTTTTTCATTAATGAAACACCCCATTTTCCAATTTGATACAGCCATTTCTGACAAACACACAAATACCTGCCATGTTCTACCAACTCTCCTCCAAACTTGGCTTTAAAATCCCTTACTCCATAACTCTCTTCTGGTTTTCCGGCTCCCATCATGTCAAACAATGGCAAATGATGTTCAGCTGCATAAGCCATGCCAGCATAGGTTGCCAGAGTAGATGGAAAGATACTTTTGGAAATTCCATCCTTTCCGCAAGCAAACCACTCATACATAGCCTTTCCTTCCAATACCACGCACACAGTTCCTCCAATAATCTCCCCCTGCCATTCCACCAACAGAAAACGTGCTTCTGGCAAGGCATAAAGCTTTTCAAAGAAGTAAAAGGGGAATAATGGTGTCTTCACTTTGGTTTTATATAAGTCCAATAAGATGGCGTAATAAGCTTTTACCTGTTCGAGAGTAGGTTTTTCAATAATTTGCGCACCATCTCGCAAAGAAGTTTTTATATCCCTCTTACGGCTCTTTCCCATATTGGCCATCAACGTATCCATGGAAGACGTATCCACATAGAAATTCAAATGCGGCTGATAGTTCCACCCCGCCTTTTCAAAACAATTGCGATAAGCACTGTAATCATGGAAATTGCGTGTTTCCAAATAAATAGCCTTATTTCTCAATTGCTGTCTCACAAATACCAACAATTTCTGTAAAGCATCCATCTGAATATTCTCTGCCAACAAAGGCCCACCAATAATAATGGCTCGTCTTGTCAGCCTTTGTTTGATTGGATTTGTCTCTAGGGTAATGTATCCCTGCATCACTCCCACCAATTCACCATCTTGCTCCACCCCATATGCAAACGATTCCATAAAAGGCAGACTGGCATAGAAATCATAGCAAGCAGGAGTTTGGAAAAAGGTTGCAAATTGAGAAGTAGAAACCAAAACCTCCCACGCCACTTTATCCAGTTGTTGATATGTCAATATCTGTATATCCATCTACTCCTTCCTACCAGCCAAATGGATGTTTGCTTAACGGCATTTTTGCCAATGGATGATAATCCCCTTTCAGCCCGATAGGTTCAGCATGACGAATATCATACACAATAGTAATCGCATTGCGTGCATCTTCAATGCCAAAACCTTCACCACGTAATATGTGCTTGTAGCTTTCCGTATGCAGTTCGGTAAATCCTACACTGAATTCAAATTCCTCTCCGTCAATATTGATGGTGCGGTACGTACGTTTTTCCCCTTGCACAGCATTCTCCGGCAAACATTCCGCATTAATGCTCAGGAAATAGCGCACACGCGCTTTTTCCAGCTCCAAATAACCCGCAGCCCTGTCATGTGTACAGACATGCACAATATTGGTTTTCACTGGTCCAAATACCCATTGGAGCATATCATAAAAATGCACACCAATATTGGTAGCAATGCCCCCACTCTTGTGCACATCCCCCTTCCAGCTCGTATAATACCAATTACCACGTGAGGTAATATAGGTCAGATCCACATCATAGATTTTGTCCTTTGGTCCGTTTTCTATCTTCTTTTTCAAATCGATTATGGACTGGTGCAAACGCAATTGCAGAATGGTATAAATGCGGTGTCCCGTTTCTTTTTCCACTTCCTGTAGTGCATCCACATTCCAGGGGTTCAGCACCAATGGCTTCTCGCAAATCACATCCGCTCCTAAACGCAAACCATAACGCATGTGCGCATCGTGCAGATAGTTGGGCGTACAAATCGACACATAGTCAATATTCTGTCCCAACCGTTTCAATTTCGTACAATGACGGTCAAACAGTTCCTGTTCCGTAAAGAACGAAGCTTCCGGAAAAAAACTGTCCATAATTCCCACACTATCAAACTTATCATAAGCTGCCACCAATACATTTCCCGTATCTTTAATAGCACGCATATGCCGCGGTGCGATATAACCCGCAGCTCCGATTAAAGCAAAGTTTTTCATATCTCTATTATACCTTTTCGAGTATGTTATTATATATCTGAATCAATTTTTCTGCCACCTTGCGGTTGTCCAAGCCTTGCCGCAACAACTCCTCTCGCCCATTAGAGCGTTCCCCTTGTTCCAAGATTATATGTAATGCATTTGCTATACTCTGAGGATTACGCTCCACGATAGCACTGGGTTGCACCTTTTCCAAACGTTCTTTCACATCCCCTACAACCACAGTTACTACAGGACAATTGCAAGCCATTGCCTCTTTAACCACTTGTGGTGATCCTTCCGTGAAAGAAGTCAACAGCAAAGCATCTGCCGCACAAAATAGCGTTGCCACTTCCTGACGACTATAGCCTTTTAGCTCTATCAATCGTACTTCTGGCAACAACTGCATTGCAGCCTGTGCCAGAGGGGCATTCTTTACTGCATTATCAAAAGCTCCTGCAAACAAAACATATTTCCCATTCTGGTTCCATTGCAATGCATCACGCGCGTCCTTCTTATTTTGTATAGCAAAATTATCCACATCTATACCACAAGGTAATAGACTATATCTCTTGTGTATTTTTGCTAATTCCACATTACGTTGTGATACGAACACATTCCATGCCGACAAACGTATCGCTATTTTTGAGAACCGCCTAACTGCAGTCACATTTATATCACTCCCATGGTAGGTAGTAACCACCGGCACTTTTCTTTGTAAATTGGCTAATAATCCAGACAAGCCGTAATGCGCATGTATAATATCGGGGTGAAATTCATTTATCTTCTTACGCAAAGAAGACAACGCCTTTAAATATCCCTTAATTCCTTTACCTACCACCCCGAAATAATCAACCACTACTCCATGCTGTCGCAAAGCTTGCACTTGCTCCAAAATAAATGGAGCAAAACAATTTTTATTATATGATGCAACAATCAAGACTCTCATATTATTTCCCCAAAAGTACCTTCACATAGGCATTAATACCTCTTTTAGATATACATCCGTAACTTGCAAAGATACGGCAAGTTAAATAAAAACCAATTATTTTCACACATACAGCTACCCTATTCGATTTTCTGGTTGCACTATATTGCAAAACAGATTTCATCTTTTTCAATAATGCATAAGCAAGTTTTCTATCCTGTTTGGACACAGAAAAGAAAGCATATAACAATGTAGGAAATAAGAAAGCTAAATAGTTTAACTGTAATTGTGCCAATGTTCCACCATCTTCCTGTAGACGAGGTATCCATTTCTGAAACATATACTGATAACTTTGATATGTCCGAACGGATATCGAAGTGGAAATGGAAGCAGATCTGTGTCGATAACAATAACCATAACAATTTACCGCTTTTACGGTTTTCAAATGTTGCCATAAAGCCATACTCCAATCCACATCCTCGCTCAACAATCCCTTTTCAAAAAATATCTGATTATCCATCAAAAATTCTCGTCGCATTATTTGAAAACACGCACTCATATTAAAGCGTTGCGTGCGTAGCAAATGTTCAAAAATAATAGTTGCAGATAATGCCTGATTGATAAAATCCACATCATAAGGTCGCTCCTTATTTTCCTTACCCGTATCATCGTACCTATCTATACGGCAAAACAACAAAGTATCTAGATGATGATATAATTCAATCTGCTCCATCAGAGTTTGCAACACATTATCCGCAGCATAATAATCATCCCCATCCAAAAAATGGATATATTCCCCTTTGGCCTCTAACAATCCGGCATTTCGTGCATCACTCAACCCTCCATTGGTTTTATGCACCACACGAATTCGCTTGTCTTTCTTTGCCCATTCCTCACAAAATACAGGTGATTGATCGGTAGAACCATCATTCACCAACACCAATTCCCAATCTTGAAAATTTTGTGCCAGCACCGATTGCACACAATCACTCAAATAGTGGGCAATATTATATACGGGTACTATGATTGATAGTTTCATATGTAGTATCCTTCATTTGTTGTAAACATTTTCGTTCCTTTTTTCTCCATTGTGCCACCTCTATTTGCTGATTACTATAGAACAGCGCAAATAAAAATACAGCCATAAAAGCTGGTGTACGGAACATAATTCCCGTGTACATAAAATATTCCCATGCTACTATCCCCAACAATACCCAACGCAAACGTATATGGTGTATAAAAAAGAAAGGTAAGAAACAAAATATAATGGTCGTTATTACTCCTAAAATTCCCGTTGTAACATAAGATTGAAACATTCCTGTCGCAGCCCCTTTATAAGCTAATTTAATGGTCAATGGTAATTCCAAGAATTCACCATAATCGGTGGAATACATAGCCGAAAAACCCAATCCAATCCAATCCTGTTGGTTGGCCTCACCACTAAACATCAATTTAAACAACTCTATCGTAGCATTTCCTCTTCCAGCTGCTGTTCGTGTATCATTTTCCACTAACCTTCCATCCACACTGCTTAAAAGAACATTCTTCTTATTATTCGAAACAGAAAGTCCCTCTTCTCCAAACTGATAGGTCTCGGCATAATCAAACATATACTCCAAATCAAAAGAACCCCATACTTTATGTTCCGGATTCAAGGAAGGTGTCAAGCGCGCACCAAAGTAAAATACAATAGGAATAGCAGCAATACCCAATACAATATATTTATTCAATCGTATACCTTGTACATACACCATAAATGCTGCTATTACAACAGGAAGAACAAACCAAACAGCACGTTTTCCCGTTGTAAAACCTATTAATAGCAATCCCGCCACAAACAACCCATCTTTCCATGTCATTCTTCTATTTCGATAAAACCATAATATAATAAATCCAAAAATAGGGATTGTCGTTCCCATAGCTCCACCTATAATAGACAAAGACCCCACTAAACTTTCTATCTGACGTCCATTAAACAAAATAAATTTCAAAACGGATATTAGAATCTGTACTAAAAAAATCTGATAAAAAAGTTGTAACAACATTTTCCCTTGTTGTCTTTTACCTATAGCATCCTGCAACAAGAAATACAAACAATATATTTCCAAATAACGGGCATATTGACTAAAGATGATGGTAATGGTATTGCCTGTGCTTTGACTTACTGCCACAAAAAAAGCGACAGTAAACAAAACAAATGCACCCGTCCATAATTGATTAATTTTAGATTTCAGATGCCACACCTTTCGCCGATAGGTGCAATAGATGGTATAAGCCAACACTACAATCTTATACAGATTATTGACAGCTGACCCTAAAAAAATAAAGATACTCGGAAAAAACATCAACAATAACAAAACTGATACATTATCTTTCTTATATTGACGCAGCAGATACAACAATGCAAACAAGACACCAACTTGCATCACAATCTGCAAATCAAACCGAAGTCCAGGATAAAATACGAACATACACTATCTTATTTGTTTTGCGGGAACTCCTACCATCACGGCTTTAGCAGAAACATCTTTTACAACCACTGCATTAGCACCAATAACAGCATTATCTCCCACATAAATTCCACCTAATACTTTTGCGCCACAACAAATTTCCACATTATTACCGATAACTGGCAATTTATCACCTTTATACCCTATCGTTACTTGCTGAAAAATTTTTACATTATTCCCTATCTTTTGAGCTGTTATAATGGTAGAGAACCCATGCTGGATAAGTAAACCGCCCCCAATATCATTACAATGAATGTATAATGTGGAGAGCGGTGGACAAAACCATTTCACACAGTAGCTCCATTTTCCCATTCTTTTATATACGATATTCCGAAATTCCTTATATAAGGACATTAAATAAAGAAATACCATAAAATGAGATGTAAAAGGAAGTTCTTTCCACTGTTTCCATGCTTGTAAATCTTGAAATAATCTACTTCTTGACCTCAAAGAAATAACAATGCAATAAATAGGGAATACCCGCCATAGATTTAGCAAACAAATAATTTTATGACTATTACTCATCTCACTATGATATGTTTTAAACGAACTAAAAAATATATTACAACCCTCTTTATTGCTTTGAAAGGAGTCAATCTAAACATTGACCAGAACGAACTTAATGCCTGCTTATATAATCCACATGTACATGCTATTTTAAAGCATTCCCAATCCATATTAGCCATAGCCTGCTTTTTATAGGCATAATAATCTTTTGTCTTATCAGAAAAAATCCTATTATAATAACGCTGAAGTTCAGGTATCCACTTGTGCCATTCCGCAACGGACTTTGAAGTATCATGATTCCTAAAAAAAGCAACAGTCTTAGGAACATATAGAATGTCTGCATGTCGCGCTACTCTCATAAAATATTCTCTATCCAACAACACATGCCATTCTACCTCTAAATAACCTATTTTTTCCATCAATGACCTTCTCCACATAGTTGCCTGCTGGGGTATAGGTACAGATAATGTTGTCAACATCTCAATAAAATCAGTTTGTCTGCCTTTGCGAAGAGATTTATGCTGAATATTAGGACCTTGCTCTACATTTCCATATATAAAATCCACATTGGGATTCTGTTCAAAGCAATCAACAAAAGTCTCTACGAAATTAGGATATAACACATCATCTGAATTTATCCAACAAACATAATCACCTGTCGCTCTCCTTAAACCTTTATTGATAGCGTCCGCTTGCCCTTTATCAGATTCACTGCACCAATAACTGATTCTATCACTATATTTTTGGATAATATCTATTGTTGTATCCGAAGATGCTCCGTCTATAATTATATATTCAATATTAGTATATGACTGATTTAATACAGAAAGTATGGTCTCTTCTATATAATCCGCTTGATTGTATGAAGGGGTTATGACCGAAACTAAAGGTCTATCACTATTTTTCATTATCCACTATCCTTTTATTATTCAAGAAATCTTCAAACGAAGCATATAAAGGTTCATTGTGCCTCAGAAATTCATCATATTGCCCATCCAATTGAACATCTTTCACAAATGTTCTAAAATCATCCGAGCAGTTAATTTCTTCATTCCCAAAAAGACCAAACTCATCTCTAAAATCTTCAACCTTGGGCTTTCTGTTAAGAGATTCGGACAAATACCTTATATAATCTTGAGCCTCTTCCACAGACCTCTTCTTACATCTTTGGTAATAATTTTCTATAGAACACACCACTTTTGCAGGAACACCGACAGCTACACTATTAGCAGGAATATCCTTACTAACAATGGCTCCTGCTCCTATAATACAATTATCACCAATTGTAACGCCACGCAAAATTATAACTTTCTGACCTATATATACATTGTTACCTATTGTCACTTTAGAACGCGAGGGAACATAGTCATTAAATTTATGAACAAATACAGAAGACACGTAATCATGTGTCAATATAGAAACATCTGCCGTTATCGAAACATTATCTCCTATTTCCAATAAACAAGGAGAAGAAGTATCTATTCTTATTGAGCGATGATTAAACAATTTAAGATTATGACCTATCCGAACCCCTTTCCTACGCAAATACATCTCATACGATTTTGCAGAACGCATGGAATATAATCTATATATTTTCTTTATCACACTCATATTATAATCCCAATTGAGCTTTATAATTAGCCATATAATCTATCAAACGCTGCTTATATGTTAGTTTGTTTAATTTACAGACGTCATATCTTTTCTGTTCAGAAGAAGCTTTTAAAATAGCTTTTTCAAACGATCCATCTCCAATATTAAAATAGAATACGTTTTCACCTTCTGGAAACAGAGCACGATTTACGGGCAAATCAGTTGCCACAACAGGAGTTCCAGATGCCACAGCATCATATAATTTAATATGAGGTACCATTTTATTATATTCATTATTTACAATATCCGGACATACAATAACATCTGCACCTTTCATATAAGCAATCAATTCTTGATGTGAAACTGGAGAAAAAATCAAAACTTCACCATTCGTCATTTTATTAATCTTATCCCTAATGATGCCTTTATCTGGTCCATCTCCAATTAACAACAAGGAATATTCATCCATAATAGCATTAGAAGCCATATATTCATCAATCAATTCTTTAACACCCCCAAACGGTTTAAAAGAACCAGCAAACAAAATTATCTTTTTTCTTCTCTCAAAAAGACAAGATAAATCTTTACGTTCAATTCTACAATATTCATCTAATGAATCTGGAATGCCATCAGGAGCAACCAATACCTCACCATGAGGCAGAAAATTCTCATATATGTATTTTTTCATATTTGAAGAAACTGCATTAATAAAATCAGCAGTAGTCATTACTACTTTTTCGTGTCTTATATAGAGGTTAAACCACAGCCTTCTCCAAAAATTCATTCGATCTTTATATTCTAACTGAACACTAGATATCCCATGTACATCATATATAAATGGCAAAGAACGTGTTAGCTTTAAATACATTGCAAGTGTAGAATCCTGATGTGCCCAAATCAACAAGTCAGATCGTTTAAATACCCCTACATTATTTATTCCCGAAAAACTCTCAATCAGATAAGAAATAATCTTAGCCAGTAAAGGGAGTCTCACATACAATATATTATGCATTAATAGAATTTTGGACCATCTACGATGTATGTTAAGAGCTACATATTTATTGCTGTCAATATATGTAGGACATGATGGAGATACAAACATATAATTAGAGACAATCTCGCCTAATCCATCAGTATAACCCTTTATCCGAATAGGAGTCCCCCAATTGGAAATTAGGTCTCTTAAATACGGAACTAAAATCACTAATTCTTTTTTCATAAACTCTCATTAACGGTTACACCATTACGTTTCACAATACGTGCAGGATTACCAACTACAGTACAATTATCCGGAACATCTTTCACAACAACAGCTCCCGCCCCAACAACAACATTATTGCCGATTTTTATATCACCAATTACCAATGCACCTGCAAATATATGTACATTATCGCCAATAACTGGTCCTCCCCATTGAGAATTATATCCAATAGTCACCTGCTGATTTATCCAACATCTCTTACCTATACTTTTAGCTACCACTATAGTAGAAAATCCATGGCAAAAGAACAACCCACCATCAATTTTCTTTTCAACAGAAATCAAAGGCTCTTTTTGAGGAGGCAAGAATAAGGACAACATATAAGTCCAACGCTTTATTCTAAAATAGAATACATTTCGGAAAGCTTTATGATAGACCATCAGCCTCACCCAGTTTTTGTATTTCACTTCAGCTGACAAATGGTAACATATTCGCCAAAAGACTATATCTTCTTTTATTACCTCCCAATTATCACATCTCTTTAACATTAAATATATTGGCCATAATAATAACAACCCTATATTATATCGTATTCTTCTTATCATTTTTGCATACGTCTATGAAGTTATCAACATCAAAAAAATATTCTTCAACCTTATATAAATAATGATCATTCCAATCCCACCACCTAATCTTTAACAATTCTTCGATCTGTCTCTTATCAAATCGATATTTTTTTATCTGAATAGGACAACCTACAGCTATTGCATAAGGAGGTATATCCTTTGACACAACCGCACCTGCACCTATAATAGCCCCATCACCTATTGTTATCCCAGAACAAACAATTACATTATCACCAATAAAAACATCATTTCCTATTTTAACAGGTAAATGTTCTTCTATTTTATTTTTACCACTTAATGAAATACCATTTTGTCGCCTAGAGGAATAAAACATTGGTGACGTTGACACGCCTGATGTAGGATGAATACCTATTCCACATCGAAAATTTGAACCGATTGAACAAAATCGTCCTATAGATGTATTATAAATATAAGAATTAGAAGCCACATATGAATAATCGCCTATAGAAGAATCATATATATGATATAAAGATTTAATCTGCGAATATTTTCCAAGCGACACATTACTTTTTTTGTCACAAACAGCATTAAGATTAATTTCACCTCGATATAGCAATCGAAAAAACTGGAACATTTTCCACATCAGAGAAATATTCCCAATCTTATTCAAATAATTTTTTATTTTTCTTGCCAATGATATCTTGTATGCGTCTTTGTAAAAACTATCAATTGCACATCGTACATAATGATTTTCTTTTATTGACTGCCTTTTTAATTCAACAAACGGAGCAATCTCCCCTGTAAATCTTTTTAAATCTTTTTTAGTAGTATTTTCACCTGTATCATCAAAACCATTATTCTGCACCAATGATTTCATCGGAAATAACGTATATCCCCCTTGGTATAACCATGAAGCATACCAACGAACAGCCCATGTATAAATTTCATTGTTTTTATTTGCTATCAACTGCCAATAAAACTTCCCATGCCCTTCTATGTTAAATTTTTTAATTTCTCGAGAAGTAGAATAGTGAGAAAGATGCACATCTATATTATGCTCATAATATTGCCATGCTCTTTTCCAAGTACCCCATCCCCAACATGACATTATTCGCAAAAAACAAGTAGTGTCTTTCGTTTTGTATTTGTAAGGATATATATAACCACTCACCTGCATCACTTTTTCTTCATACTCGTACATTGTCAATGCTTCATTCATGAAACGTAAGAAACCAACTGAGGTACATATATCATCCTCTAAAACAATCACCTTACCATACTTATTGACAATTTCTGTGACTCCAGAAATTATAGAATCAGCTAATCCTTTATTAGTATCAGATTCTACAATATGCACATTTCCGCACCATTGTCTTTTACGAATAACATTACGAACTTCAGCTATTTTCTCTTGTTGTTCAAGAGTTGCATTTGGTTTTGGTCCATCAGCATATATATATAGTTCTGATTCAGAAGCCAATTCATTTCTATATAGAGCCTCCAACGTCCGCTCTGTATGTACAGGACGATTATAAACAAACAATATAACTGGAGCTAAGTTCACGCGTCAACTTTCTTTTTATTTATTATTCCTTCTATATAGCCACAATATTTAAACGTAGAACTAAACATGTCTAGTACTATATTTTGCCAATAATATTTTTTTCGCTTAAATAAATTACGCAATACAAGTAAGATTGACTTAAGTTGTATTTTTAACAATTTGTATACTAATATATACCACTGCGGGAAAATTTGCATGTCATATATAATTACACTATCCCGTCCATGTGCATACGCAGCTCTTAATTGCCAACTTACTGTCTGCTTATAAGTCGGTACCAAATGCGTTATACACATATTCGGATTATATCCTATTTTATACCCAAGCTCTCGTAATTTATTTTGAATATATGTTTCCTCACCATAGGCTATCTTGCTACCATTCATACCAATAGTGGTTGGAAATCCATCTACCATTTGTAATGCCCTCCTAGACATAACCATAATACCCCCCGAAACATATTCTCCATCCTTAAGATAACCTATATTATCCAAAAATTTAATTGATTGTCCAAAAGTGTTTGACATCCAACGAGGCTTAATACTATCCCGATACCATGGAAAATACATTCCACCAAACATGTCAAAATCAAAATTATCTATTGTATATATAGCTTGTTGTATCATGTCTGGATATGCAATTGCATCATCATCTAAATATAACAACCAATCATATTTAGCCTCTTTATATGCCCTATTACGAGCATTACTTAATCCCTGAACAGGCTCACTAACCAACCTAAAATTATCATATTGGTCTACATATTGGAGAACGAGTTCTTCGGTTATGTCTGATGAATTGTTATTAACAACCAATACCTCAAACTGACTCATATCAGTCGTTTGACATAGCAGTGAATCCAAACAATCTTTCAAAACTGCCCCCCTATTATATGTACATATTAAAACAGAAATCATATATTTCTACAAAAACCTACCAACAAAAAGTTTATTAAAAGATTTAATATCAATATCCATAGCCTTATTTCTTGCTGCTATCGACATACTTCTCAATAATATTCTATCACATGAGAGTCTATTTAAAGCGACCACAAAATCATCAACATTCTTACAAAAAATAGCATTATCATCATTACAATAATCACGAATTGACCCCACATCTGAAACAATTTGCGGTAATCCACATGCCATCGAAGTTGTAATAACATTACTTCCAACCGTATCATCCATAACAGACATACTGACATCTGCCATTTGCATCCTATGTAACAATTCACTTTCTGACATAAATCCACACAAGATTACATTCTCTAAGTCTTTAAAAATTAAAGATAAATCTGCTTGACCCATACAAATTGTATAATGAATATCCGGTGTTCTTTTAGCAATATCATATAACAAATGATGATTTCTCTTTAAAGAGCCCATAGCTATTACATTAAGCATTCCTGTTTCTTTATTGGATTTATCCAATGGGAAATAATAAGATGTATCAACATAATGATATGTTAACCATATCTTTTCTCCATAGCCTAAACGTTTAAAATAGTCTGATAATGTAGAACCTAAAACAATAATTTCATTAACTAGAGACAACTGCTTTCTGATATATTCATCAGACCCATACAATTCTTTCAGATGTGATTCTGACAAATGTACCATCCCATAAATCCCCCCCCTCCAATGTAATTTATTCAACCAATAAGCCATTTTTGTTTGATTCCCCGAAACATTACCTAAATACTCAGTAAATAAAACTTTTGTCCTCGGTGTTGAAAAAACGAAAATATACAGAGAAATCAAAAAAACATAAATGCGCTGAATATATTTGTTAGCTTTCTTAGCTATATAATGAGGCACTCTAATTAGCTTTACCGTTTTTGGATTCTGTTCTTTAATGTATCGAAACAAATAAGCCATCCCAGCATGATTCCCTGCCGTATTTTTCCATTCATAATAAACTATATATATCATAGAAACAAGTTCTTTAGCTTTCTACAAAACTCTAAAATACGATACAAACGACTTCTTTTCAACGCCTCAATGCTCTCAACATCTTTCATAATACGCGGAAAATATGTATACAGGACTCTCTTCTTTTCTTCCTGATGAATTTTCGACAATGAGACATCCGAACTTATTCCTGTACTATCATATACAGCAATGGGGCAATTTATCTTCCGCAATAAAACATTATATTTAAAAAGAGCCAACATATTAAACTCCCAATCAGAAACTATTTTATTTGATTCATTATACAACCCTATTTTATCAAACAAGTTTTTACAAATAAATGTACATTGATGAGGTAATGATGATTTTATAAAACTATAAAAGGAAATAGATTCAGGTTCAAGAAATAATGTCTTTTGCAAACTACCATTCTTTTCCACTAATTGTTCGCCATATACAATATCTTCTTTTAGTTCATACGCTACAACATTAACCAAAACATTTTTATCCACCAAATAATCCCCACTATTAAGAAACAACAAATACTCTCCATTTGCTCTTGCAATTCCCTTATTCATTGCATTATATATACCCTTATCAGGTTCGCTAACCCAATAAGAAATCCTGTCTTCATATTGTCTAATGACATCCACACTTCCATCAGTACTTGCCCCATCTATAACAATATATTCAAAATCATCTAAAGTTTGCGCAACCACACTTTCTATCGTCCTACGCAAGCCTTCAGCATTATTCTTATTTATGGTAATTATCGAGAGTTTCATTTGTCATACTTCATAATAAATGCATCTACATCGAAAAACATTCGCTCCACTTCTTTTAAATCAACCACATCCCAATTCCACCATTGGATTCGCAACAGTGCGTCAATTTGCTCCTCTGTAAAACGATATCTAATAATTTTAATCGGACATCCTACAGCAATAGCATAAGGAGGAATATCCTTGGAGACTACCGCTCCTGCTCCTATTATTGCACCATCACCAACGGTTACTCCATCCAAAATCGTTACATTAGCACCAATAAAAACGTCATTCCCTATTGTAATCCTCTTTCTTTCTTCTATTTTATCCGTCTGAGAGTAAGTTATTCCATTTTGCTTCATCGTTGAATAAAACATAGGAGCAGTACTTATTCCATTTGTAGGATGAATACCCCAACCACATAATAAATTAGGACCTATGGAACAAAATTTACCTATCTGAGTATCTGAAATATTAGCATTTAACGAGATATAAGTATAGTCCTTAATGTTGCTATTAAAAATCTTACTTCCAGATGCAAGCACTACATTTCTACCCAAACGATTATTATGTATCACATTCTGATGTACAATATTACTACTATTTCTTACTTTTAATTTTCTCTTCAAATAATCCCGTATTCTTTGGAAAAAAGTTCTTTGAGTTGGTTGATTTAACCGCTTATAAAAATCTAGAATTATTTCCCTTCCTTCCTTAGAACAAATAGGATTTGACTTTACTACTTTCACTCTAGACACTAATGGTCCATCAAATTTATTAGTTTGTCCACAATGAACCCCCGAAGCATCAAATCCAATATTATGAGTAAGAGATCTGTGAGGATAAAGAGTCAATCCATTTTTCATTAAAATAGACGCATGCCATTTTACAAACCATGTTTTTAACTCACCTCTAATATTAGCTTCCAACTGATATTGTAAATAATCAGAACCTGCCGTATTAAAATCCTCCCACAAATTATTTTCATTGAAATATTTATATAAGTCATTTGCATCGTTACAAAAATATTTCCATGCTCGCTTCCACGTCGCCCATCCTCCACCTGGATATGGAAGATTATAAAAGAATGTTTCTGATATTTTTTTACATGAGTGGGGATACATATATGCTGAAATATGCATAACACGCTCTTCTTCATCATATATGTTTAAAGCATCATTCATATACCGAAGAAAACCTTTTTGCACTACGACATCATCCTCCAATACTATTATTTTCCCATATCTATTTACAATCTCAGTCACACCTCTTACTATGGAATCTGCCAATCCTTTGTTAACCTCTGATTCAATAATATGTACTTTACCACACCATTGTTTTTTTCGGATTATCTTCCTAACCTCATCTATTTTTTCAATTTGTTCTACAGCAGCATTTTCTTTTGGACCATCTGCAAATATAAACAACTCTGATTCTGAGGCAAAATCATTTTTCTGTAACGCCATTAAAGTTTGCTCTGTATGCAACGGACGATTATACACAAATAATACAATAGGGGCTAAATTCATTTTATCCATATCCATATAATAGCACAATTAAACAAGCATCTCAGCTATTTCATTCCACATCTGCATAGACACAAACTCTTTTTGCTCCAAAATATATTTAGATTTTACACTGGGAATCATCATCAATTTATCTATTCTAGCAATAGAATCTTTTATATTCATTACATCCAACAAATTATCACTTACCTCATAGTCCGCTAATAATTCTTGATATTTATGACTCCATGAGGTACATAATGTAGGTATCCCTTGTGACAAGCCACTAACAACCCCATGGAAACGCGAAGATATTAACAATTTTAATTTCCCTATGATGAGTTTAATTTCAACAGCATCTAAATTCGTCAATATAGGTAAACACAAACCCAATCGTTCATTTATTTCCAATAAAAGTTTTTCATCATCCAGACCTTCATGGTTCAACAACAGAACAGATTCCCCCCGTTTATGCAAATAACTTACAATTGCACACATAAACTCCATATACGAATCTGATATCTCTTTATCCGTCTTATCTATCATACGAGCATTCGGGATAACAGCAACAAATTTTTTATCTTCCATGAAATTCAATATAGATAGTGGCTGTGGATGAAAAAGGCAAGTAAAATCACCCTTTATCGTCACTTTTGACATGTCAGGCAAAACTTCCTGTAAATAATTATATGATGTCTGTTCTCGTGCATATATCTTATCTGCTATTGCATAAACATGTTGAATAAGTTGTTTCGCATTAGACTTCGTAAATGGACCAAACGCCTGGGGTAAGAATATTTTTTTACAAACAGGATTCGTAAATTGCTTATAATATGCAATCCAATTCTGCAAAAACCAAGTATCATCTATTGTCCATTTATCCGCAAATTGAAATCCTCCAGCATCTAAAACTACAGTTATTTCTGACGGTAAAATATATGTACGTTTTGTTCGCAAACGATTAGTGAGCAAATAATCCAATTTCTTTCGTATTCCTGTCGGATTATTCTTAAGAGGTAAAATATTATGTTCCCAGCAATAGGATACATTCATCCTATAAACATCCCAAGGAAGCACTTTAATCGCATCTGGATATAATTGCTCCACTTTCTCTACTATAGCACGTAACATTAACTCTGCTCCCTTATTGACAAAACCAACATGATCAATATAAATATAGGCGTTTGTATCTTTCTTAAAAAGACGTTGCAATATATAAAACAGTTTATGCATCCTACTCAACTTTGATCTATTACTTTTAGCTTTAAATTGGTTATCAATAGCGAGAAAATCCTGCACTTGTCCGTATCTTCGACATATTGCACCATCATCCACTACTTTTCCAATCATCAACTGTGGTATATTTCTATAGAGAAAAGAATATTTCATTGCACGTACAGCATTCCTCTCTTTTAAAAATACCTGTTGACTTTCAACTATATTTTCCATAGAAGAAGGAGATATAATAAAACTCTCTTGTATTTTTTCAATTGCATCTTTTCCCTTTTCTGTCCGAATTATTACACTAGAACTTCCCTTTTCTGAGCTATAGCCTTTTTCATAACAATCACCCACACTAATGTCAGCATGCACATTCAATTTATCAAAACAATAAAGACAACGATTTAATTGAAAGTAAGGTTTCAGTTTTATTCGTTCATCCCTACTTACAACAACAGTAGTTTCTTGCTTCTTTAATAACATATCTCCCGGCCAACCATTGGGTTCTTTAGAACGAAACACCAACTCTTCAAAATCACCATGAATATGCTTCAGATAAGAGTAAAAATTATAGTTCATGGTCATATCACAAAACAAACCAATAAACAAATAATTTTCTATTGACAATTTACGACGTTTAATAAAAGAGCGAATAGCTATTAATTGACACGGAGTAGCAGTAATAATTATTTTTTCCTCAGGATGCATCTCCATATAGGTCAACAAGTCATCAACTGAAGCTGGTACATATTTAGACTTTGCAGCTTTACGAATATAATCTATATCATCGGTAACTGTTAACTTTGCTTTTTCTCCTCGAAACACAGGAAAATACAAGACAGAAGCCTTATGATAATCTTTATTTTTCAACAAGGATATTATCAACTGAGTAACTACTCCTCCACTGGTCGATTCTTTACACAGTTGAACATCTTTTGCTTGCATAGTTTGGACACAAATATGCTTACCTAGCAGCAATTCATTACGATTCTCTGCTTGAATATTCACATGATAGCTTGGACATATCTGCAAACAAGCATCACAATCAATACATTTTGTCTCATCTACAACTGGAATAAACAGCCCCTCCTTAAACTGATAATCTATAGCCTTGCTTTTACAATTTAATGAGCAAGCCCCACATGACACACAAAAATCGTTATTTACCACAATAGACGCAACAGTATATTTCATAGAGCAGTCAAAGACATCTTATAATCCAACAATATTTTACTATCAGTTGCTGAAGGAATTGTACCACAATGATAAAAATCGCCGGCTGATACATTTAGCTGCAATACGTTTTGAATTGCATCTATCCTTTCCATACCACTCCATAATGTTACATTCAAAAAATACATCCCTTCCGGCAAAGGACATTTATCAAAATGAAAAATAATCACTCCATTTTCTGGGGGACATTGCATAATATCCTCACTTGAATATCTGCTACTTAGATGCATTATCTTATCACCCATCGCATTATAAATACCTACATTAATCTCTAAACGCTTACCTAAAGAAGAATAATATGAAATCTGTATATCAACTAAATCACCAGACAATACATTATCAACCTTATAGCCATTCACATCCACCACAACAACATCAGTAATATAAGCTGCTTTCTGCTTACTTAATAGCATCGCTCTCTCTTTTAAATCCAACAGACAATTACTTGAGACCGACGACGTCATATAATAATCAATAGCCTCAGACACGCCACCTCGAAACGCCACCTGTCCATCTTTTAATACGACTCCTGAATGACATAAATTTTGTACGCTTGCCATATTGTGACTAACAAACAGCACAGTCCTTCCCTCACCTCTTGATACATCCTGCATCTTTCCAATAGCTTTCTTTTGAAATTCCGCATCACCTACTGCTAGCACTTCATCTACTACCAAAATTTCAGGATCCAAATGAGCAGCAACAGCAAAACCAAGACGCACCATCATACCAGAAGAATAGCGTTTCACAGGAGTATCCAAATAACGTTCACAACCAGAAAAATCCACTATCTCATCCAACTTGGCACGGATTTCCTGCTTGGTCATACCCATAATGGCACCATTCATGAAAATATTCTCGCGTCCTGTCATTTCGGGATGAAAGCCAGTACCCACCTCCAACAAAGAGGCGATACGTCCTTTTGCACGGATAGTTCCTGTTGTAGGTGCTGTTACACGACTCAACAATTTCAACAACGTACTTTTACCTGCACCATTCTTACCTATAATACCCACCACATCACCTTGTTCTATCTTGAAATCAATATCACGCAACGCCCATACATATTCACTATTGCCCTTAGTGGAACGGTCATTAGTTTCCCCAATCTTCAAATAAGGGTCTTCTTTACGCAATACATTCATCGTCCACCATCGGTTCAAATCATGACTCAATGTACGAGTCGAAACCAATCCAAGACGATACTGCTTACTTATATGATTAAATTCAATTGCTGTACTCATGAAAACATATACCTATACGCCTACAAAATTAAACATAATCCATCAAAAATCAAACTTCTACATTTCACATGCGTTCTGCCACTTCAAACTGCGGTTGAACACAAACCAATAGAGCAGAAACACTATCGGTAGGAATACAAAGATAAGTATCTTTAGAAAATCCAAAGCAATAAGAAGTAAAATACAAAATGACATGCATTTAGTTTACACAACTCATTACCATTCCCATCATGAAATAAACTTCCACAGAAATCAGAACTATCTATCAATGAAGTAAAATAGCATCAGCTTACATTTTTAACTGATTTTTTCTTGTAATAACTAACAAGAAAAAAAACACTAGATATTTCTTCTTTATAAAACACAATATGCATAATTGCATCAGATAAAGTCTGACATGAATTGCTCTCATTTTTTTTTCTATCTCTAGTACCAAACGCCATCCCTATAAGGTACACGACATGATATACGTCAAAAATATTATGAATATCATTACCTGTGGACAAATTCTTACCATTAATAGAAAAGTGTTTCAAGGCATGTAATAATCCACCAATAAATTCATATTTTTTAGAATCATCTTTACATGGTAAAATCAAACGGAATATATCTAATCTTAAAATATCGTCAAATTTTTCATTT
The DNA here is from genome assembly GCA_017694875.1 of Candidatus Gallipaludibacter merdavium. Classification (GTDB taxonomy): domain Bacteria; phylum Bacteroidota; class Bacteroidia; order Bacteroidales; family Paludibacteraceae; genus Gallipaludibacter; species Gallipaludibacter merdavium. The sequence goes on along the minus strand of JADIMG010000068.1, from coordinate 38,936 downwards.
TCTCTATACACGATATAACAGCATGCATTCTGTTCTAGATAACCAATATAAGCTTCTCTATCTCCATGATATCCACTTACATTATACAATGCATCAATTACGTCATTTGCATCTCCTGTTCCAAACTTATCCGGAAAGTTATCAATAGCTTTTATAATAGAGGAAGATATAATCTTCAAAAAGCTACTATTAAAAATCAAATAAAAATTACGACTATTGTTGATTTTGTAATGTGCAATGTCTATGATTGGAAAACCAAATTGAAATTCATTAATCAATTCATTCCCTCTCTTCTTCCTTTCTTCATTTTCATGTATCCACAAAGCCTGCAATTTGGGCTTTATATATGCCATCATGGCATCATATTCTTGTATTGAAATAAATTTATTCGCCATATCTTACCTAAGAAAATTACTAAAAAATCAACAATATACCAATTCTCACATATCCTCCAAACCTCACTTTATCACAAATCAAAATCCATTTTCAATTGTATAGCAAAATTCGGTTGGTGGCAACTGTATCCGTAAAACGGCGGTTCTTACCCATCAAGATTAGCGGCATGAACAACACGGCATGATAAGCACCCCATACCACAAAGGTCCAATTGGCACCATGCCACAAACCGCTCACCAAGAAGATGATAAAAGTATTGCGGATGATTTTGGCTTTGGTGGTACGACTGCCTCCCAATGGAATATAAATATAGTCACGAAACCAGGTGGTGAGCGAAATATGCCAACGACGCCAAAATTCGGCTATGTCACGGCTGAAATAGGGCACATTGAAGTTGCGCATCAACTGAATGCCGAACAATTTAGCGCAACCTATCGCTATATCGGAATAGCCGGAAAAATCACCGTATATCTGGAAAGTGAAGAAAATGGCTGCTAACAGTAGGGTGCTTCCACTCTGGTCCTGATAGGTGTCGAACACCTGATTGACATAGACGGCACAATTGTCGGCAATAACTATCTTTTTGAAAAAGCCCCACAACATCTGGCGGCAACCGTCAACGGCCTGCGCATAATCGAAAGTGCGCGGACGCTGGAACTGCGGCAAAAGGTTGGTGGCACGCTCAATAGGACCCGCTACCAACTGCGGGAAGAAACTGACATAGGCTAAAAAGGCCACAGCATCACGTGTGGGTGGTAACTGCTTGCGATAGACATCTATGCTATAGGACAAGGCCTGAAAGGTATAGAAGGAGATGCCCACCGGCAAGATAATATGCAAGGTAGTGGCATGGAGCGTTATGCCAAAGGCGGCAAAGGCATCGACAAAGCTCTGCACAAAGAAGTTGAAGTATTTGAAGAAACCCAATATGCCTAAATTGAGGAGGATATTTGCCCACAGATAGAAACGGGAATCACGGAAAATATTACGGCTCTTGGGTGCATCGGCATATTTCTCTATCAGCAATCCGCTCGCCCAACTGCACAGGGAAGTGAAGGCAATAAGCAAAAGGAAGCGCCAGTCCCACCATCCGTAAAAGACATAGGACGCCACTACCACAAATGCGTTCTGCCACTTCAAACTGCGGTTGAACACAAACCAATAGAGCAGAAACACTATCGGCAGGAAGACGAGGAATTCAAAAGAATTAAAAAGCATAATTTTTACAAAAACGGATGCAAAGATAATACTTTTAGACCAAACCACCATCACTCCCCTATTTCATCAAACACATGGAAACATTGTTTATGTTCGCATCGGGTAACAATTGGAGCAAACGCTATAGTCCTTGTAGGTCCAGTAGGGAAGGTTTTAGGGATGATGTTGTATTACATAGTTTGCTACAGATGCCATTGTCCTATGCTTCTGGATACCGCATTTCTGCGGTATGACGATTGCTACAGATGCTATTGTCCTATGCTTCTGGATACCGCATTCCTGCAGTATGACGATTAAGACGGACGCTATAATCTTTAGCTTTTAGGATAAGCAAGGAAAAGAGCGGGGTCATTCCGTACTTGATACGGAATCCAGAAGGGGCGGATAAATGAGTGGAACACAAAAGTATGTTTTTGCACTCACCAGGAATCGGTTTGAAAAAAAATGCGTACTTTCGCAACTTGTTTGCAACAACCGAATTTTATATACCTATATTATAATGAAACGTATTGCATTATTGCTATGTGCCGTGGTTTATGCCGTGACGGTATGCCGGGCAGATGCCATTGAGGACTTCATCAACCAACCTTTACTGCGACAAGCCAATATCTATGTATTGGTCAAGGAATCGGGCAGCGGAAAAATACTGGCGGAACATGACAGCGAAAAACTGGCGGTACCTGCCTCCATCACCAAACTGATTACCACAGCCACAGCCCTTGAACTACTGGGTGGGGACTTCAAATTTGAAACCTATATTGAAACCGACGGACAAACGGACAGCAACGGAACGCTGCACGGCAATCTATATATAAGAGGTACAGGCGACCCAACGTTAGGCTCACACCGACTGGGCAACATGAATTTCATCAACACCTGGATACAACAAATCAGAAAATACGGCATTACACGCATTGAAGGAAAAGTGATTGCCGACATGTCGTTTTTCGACGCCGAAGCAGTGAACAGTGGCTGGATATGGGAAGACATCGGCAATTATTATGCGCCGGGTATATGTGCCATTTCCTATATGGACAATACGCTCAATTTCCAATTGATAGGCGGCGCTGTGGGCACGCAACCGATACTGACAAAAACCATCCCATACATACCGGGGCTGGTGGTGGAAAACCATTTGCGCACCTCCACAACCCTTTATGACGAGGCGTATGTACATGGCGTGCCATTCAGCAACACACGCTACCTGACGGGAAACATACCTGCCAACAGTGGACTTTTCGGACTGAAAGGAGACATTCCCAACCCCGGACTGCTGCTGGCTCAACACCTGACAGACCGACTGAGAGATGCAGGCATTTTCGTGAGAGACAGTGCCGACTACACGCTGAAACAAGGTGGCGAAAGACAACGGATTTTTGTGCACCAATCACCCGAACTCAGAAACATCATTGCGGAAATCAATTTCAAGAGCAACAACCACTATGCGGAACAACTGTTCAGATACTTGGGTAGCCTGGCACAAGTGCCTTCCAGTACCAACTCGTCGATTGCAGTGATTGAGAGCTACTGGAGAAACCGTATTGCCTATCAAACGGAATTCATCCAACGCGACGGTTCGGGACTATCGCCCATGAACGGCATACCGGCCAAAGTGTTTGTCAACCTGCTGGACTACATGCTCAACAAAAGCGTGCATGCGGAGGATTTCAAGAATTCCCTGCCTGTGGCGGGAGAAAGCGGTACACTGATGTCTTTTCTGAACGGTACATCCTTACACGGAAAAGTACATGCCAAAAGTGGAACCACCAGCCGCGTGAAAAGCTATAGCGGATATATAGATGCCAATGGAAAAAGATATCTGTTTTGTGTGATTGTGAACAACGGCGGCGGAAAATCAAAAACCAAACAACACCTTATTGAACGTTTCTTACTCCATGTATGTAGCGAAAACAAATAGCACGAACAGCGCTCTGGCGGCATTGCTGAAAGAAAAGGAACTGCCCGACGGTTTTACCCTCTATACCTATTACCAAACCGCTGGAAGAGGACAAGTGGGCAACAAATGGGAGAGCGAAAAGGGGCAGAACCTGCTGATGAGCACACTGATACGTCCGAAAGATTTGCCCATCAGCGAGCATTTTATCCTGTCGGAAATCGTGGCGCTGGCACTCAAGGATGTGCTGGACAGATATACAGACGACATCCGCATCAAATGGCCAAACGACATCTACTGGAAGGACAAGAAAATAAGCGGTACGTTGATTGAAAACAGCTTCAGCGGCAGCACGATACGCAGTTGCATTGCGGGCATTGGCCTGAACCTGAACCAAACGGTATTCGTAAGTGATGCACCCAATCCCATATCGCTCAAACAAATAACCGGCCAGGAATATGACAAGCGGAAAGTGCTGGAAGAAATAATGGAACGTCTGGCCTATTACAAGCAACAACTGGTGGAAGGACACGAACAGGATATCAGAAATCTGTATGCGCAACACCTGTATCGAAAGGAAGGCTGGCACGAATGGGTGGCCGACGGCAAGAGTTTCCAGGCACGCATCAAGGAAGTGAAAGCCGACGGACAGCTTGTGTTGGAAATGACGGACGGACAAACACGCGGATTTTATTTTAAGGAAGTGGTGCACGGAGGTTTAAAAAACTAAAGCTCCCAGGTGGCCAACCGAGAAAACAAGTCCAGAAAATAGCCAACGGATTTTGTAGTTAGAGGGCGTTGTATTAACTTTGCGAATTATTAGCACTGATTAATAGCAATCGAACTATAACATTATGAAACATTTCTGTATTGTATTGCTGAGCTTTCTCTGCAGCTTTTCCATGTATGCGCAAAGAGCTCAGAACATGCCCATGAGTGATGAATATACCCGAAAAGGCAAAGACTTGTTTGAACAGAAAAAATTTGGGGAAGCCTACCGGATTTTCTCGGAAGCGCTAACCGAAGCGGACAAAGACCTGAGCATCAAAAAGGATGAACTGGCACTCTATAAAACATTTTGTGCCTATGAATTAAGATTGCCGGATGCAGAAGGGCAAATCAAAAATTATCTGAAAGAATATCCCTATACCCCCTATGGTTCGGAACTGCACTATATGGCAGGCATGCTCCTGACGGAAAACGAACGGTATAAACAGGCGCTCAAGGAGTTTGACCAAGTGAACGAACGCTATCTGTCGAAACGGCAGGCCGATGACTACCTTTTCTACAAAGCCTATGCACAGATGAAAGAAGGTGAGACTGCCGCCGCTACGCAAACCTTCAAAAAGGTGATGGACAGAAAAACACGCTATCAGGTAGCCGCACAATTCTACTATGCCTATGGCCTCTACACGATGAAGGACTATGAAAAGGCACTCCCCTACTTCCTGCAACTGGAAGGAAATCCGGACTACGCCAACAATGTTCCCTATTATATTGTGCAGATATATTACTATCTGAACAACTATGACGAGGTGGTGGACAGAGCTACTGAATTACTGAAAAGCAACAACAAGGAAAACCAGACGGAACTGCACCGCATGTTGGGAGAACTGTATTATGAACGGCAAAACTATGGTATGGCCGCCCAACACCTGAAAGCCTATACGGAAAAAGAAAAGAAACTGCAACGCAACGATTTGTATATGCTTGGCTTTTCCTATTACCAACAAGGACAATACAAGGAAGCTATCCAATATCTGACCCAAACCACTACGACGGAGGATCTGATGACGGAAAACGCTTACCTGCATATCGGTAATGCCTACGTAAAACTTGGTGACAAGAACAATGCACGCCTGGCTTTCAGCAATGCCGTAAACACGAACTTTGACGCCCAAATTCACGAGGAAGCCATGTTCAACTATGCCTTGACCACCTATGAATCGGACGATACGTTCGGGGAGTCGGTCAATGCATTTGTGAACTTCATTACGCAATACCCCAATTCCAAACATATCAGCGAAGCCTATCGGTTATTCGGTGATGTGCTGCTTCGCACCAACAACTTCAAAGAGGCATACGACGCATTGCTGATGGTCAATGCGGACGACCAACGACTGACGGCTACCAAACACTATCTGCTCTACCGTATGGGTGTGATGTTTTGCAATGCCAAACGCTGGGGAGAAGCCGTACAATATTTCAATGACGCCATAGCCTGTGACGAGACTGGGGCTTATGTGGGAGACTGCCTGTATTGGAGAGCTGAATGTTTCTACAAATCAGGACAATATGCTTTGGCGGAAGCCGACCTGAAAGTGCTGTTCGGACGAAGCGATATCAACCAGAATCCCAACAAGGCATTGGCTTATTACCTGGCGGGATATGCCTGCTTTGCACAGCACAAATACAAAGATGCCATTCCCTACTTCCTCAGCTATACTGCCATTGAGAAAGACAAAATGAAAGAGATGCACTCGGATGCACTCAACCGCATTGGCGACTGCTATTTCCAGGGAAGAGACTTTGGACCTGCCGAAAACTATTATGCACGTGTGATTGGCATTGGACGGCAAGGGGCGGATTATGCCTATTTCCAACGTGCCAACATCATGGGATTGCTCAAAAAATATGATGACAAAATATTACTGGAAGAAAAACTGGTGAAACAATATCCAAAATCGGATTATGCTGACGATGCTCTGTATGAAATGGCACGTGCCTACCAGATGAAAGAAGAATATCCTTCTGCCATTGACAGCTACAACAGACTGTTGGCTTCCTATCCACACAGCAATCTGGCACGCGTGGCCGCAGTGGAAATCGGTATGACCTATGCCAATATGGGACAACAGGAAAATGCCATCACTGCCTACAAGAAAGTCATCAGCAATTATCCGGGCAGCGAAGAATCCTATACCGCATTGCAAGGAATTGAATCGGCATACATTGCCCTGAACCAAATCAGCGAATATCTGGCCTACACGAAAACGTTGGGCACCGTTATAACCGTTCCTTCGGAAAACAAGGAAGATTCTCTGACCTATGTGGCTGCCGAACTGCAATATACCCAAGGCAATCTGAAAGCCGCCATTATAGGAATGGAAGGCTATATACAGAACTATTGCCCAGTGGGACGCTATTGCACAATGGCATGGTATTATCTGGCTGACAGCCAATATCAGCTGGACAACAAGAAAGAGGCACTGAAAGCCTATGATGCGCTGACTAAAATGGCCAACAACCAATATACGGAAGAAGCCTATACCAAATGTGCGGAACTGGCCTACGACCTGCAATTGTATGACTCTGCACGTGTCTATTTCAGCCAACTGCAAACTGTGGCAGGAAAAATCGAGCTGGTCAATGCGGCACGTATCGGTGTGATGAGATGTGACAACAAGCTGGAACGCTATCAGGATGTAATTACCCAAGCCAACGAGATAGTGAAAGACGGGCAGACAAACGAGGAAATGCAGAAAGAAGCACGCTATACGAGAGCCAAAGCCTATCTGGCATTGGAACAACCGATGTTGGCGACGGCTGACCTGTCCTATTTGAGTTCGCAAACCAATGACGAAATGGGAGCGGAAGCAAAATATCTGCTTGCCCTACTCTATTTCAACCAAGGCGATATGGATACGGCAGAATCGGAAATTATGGATTTTGCCAGTAAAAATACGCCCTACCAATACTGGCTGGCCAAGAGTTTCATATTGCTGGCCGACATCTATATGAAACGGGGTGATGACTTCCAGGCCAAACAGTATCTGCTGAGCCTCTCCAACAACTACAAAGGCAATGACGACGTGGATGACCTGATTAAAGAACGTCTGGCACTGATTGCTGAAAGAGAGAGTGAACGCGTGGTAACCGAATAATAGAGCAGAAAAACATTTATCAAGAAATCAATAGAAATTGACATATGAAAAAGAACATCATCTATGCTGCTGGAATATGGCTTGTTGCTGCAATGCCCATCGCAGCAGAAAACAATACAACCGAAAATGACAGCGTTTTTGAGCGGAAAGTTACAGTGGAACGTGAATATACACCCTTAATCAAGGAAGCCACCAAACTGGACGGCAAAGCACAAGTGAAAACATCGCAAGCTGTTCAAAGAGAAGTGGTGTATACGGATTTCAACAGACCCATAAAAGCCGAAAAAAGCATTCCTACGCTGGAATACCCACAATTGGCTTTCAACACGCCACAATCGGAAAACGGTTTTGTACGCTTAGGGTTAGGTATGTATTGGAACACACTGGCTGACCTGCATTACCAGTTGCTGAATGAGAGAGACATGAAAATGGGGGTTTATGCGCATCACTATGGAGCTTTCGGTTACAAGACACTGAGCGAAACGGATTTCGGTATCGACTTCCGGAAATTGTTCAACACTTCAGAAATATATGTAAATCTTTCCGCAGCAAACAGTTTCTATAACCGATATGGAAAGGCTTATGTGGACAGTACTTCTATCTATGACTGGAAGCAGTTTCCACCCAGCGAAATGGAAACAGCAAGCATTTGGGATGCAGAAGCCGTTGTCGGATGGCGCTCGACTGCCAATTCGCAGTTGGATTACCTATTACAGACCGGGTATGAGCACTTCAATTTGGGCAACCAAACCGGTACTCACACTATCAAGACAAAGGGAGCGATTGGCGGAACTGTGGGCAACGGACACAAAATAGGCCTGGAAGCTGATATGGACAACATCTTTTACATGGCTCCGTATGACATTCATACAACCACCTTTATACACGCACTTCCTTATTACAGCTATACCAATGATGTTGTCCGGGTGCAGGCAGGTGTCAATATTGATATGTTGATTACCGACCAATTCAAGATAGCCCCCTCACCAGACGTGCGCTTTGAATGGAAAGCCAATCCTGATATGGTGAGCATGTACTTGAATGCTACTGGTTCCTATACCTACAATAAAGCGGAAATATGGCTGAATGACAACAGATATATGGACTTGAACCAAGTGCTGGCTGACACTGTTGCCACCTATAGCCCTATCCAAGCTGAATTCGGACTGAAAATCAAGCCTGCGAATGGGCTGCTTATCAACCCGTTCATTGCCTATTCTTATATCAAGAACGAACGATTCTACTACTACAACACCACGGCTGACAGATTTCAGGTATTGCACCAGAATGCATCGACCATCAATGCCGGATTGAATCTTGACTACCACTTCCAAGATAAGGTATGGTTGAACCTCGGTGGAGCTTATCACCTGTGGATTATGAAAGAAGGCGAAACGGCATGGGACAGACCTGCATGGAACGTTTGGACTGATATCAGATACAATATCACCACCAAATGGTCTGTGCAACTGGATGCGACTCTGACCGGCGACAAAAAGGCACTGGTGGCTACAGCTGATGCCAATAACCAGATGTTGTTTGAAACCCGGCAACTTGACATGGGCTACAACATCAATGTGGGTTGCATTTACACCCCCAACAAATGGCTGTCGGCCTTTGTAAAAGTAAACAACATAGCCCATAACAAATATGCCACCTATTATGCCTACGAAAGCTATGGCATCCAATTTTTGGTAGGCGCATCGGTAGCATTTTAAGCAAAGAAAACGCTGAAAAGCCATAGCTTTACCGGCAATTATACAGTGAACTGCCCTCTGGAAGTTTCTCAAAAAACTTTTCGGGGCAGTTCATTTTCATTTTGTTTTTATAATCCGAAAAAAACTGTATATTTGCCAGCTAGATAAATCTACTAATATGAAGAAGTTATTTTTACCATTAATTTTATTACTATTACCTTTATACATGGTTTATGCTGTTCCCGCTATTCCAAAAGCCATAGAAAAGGAGTTGGAAGACGGTAGCAAGATTACATTATATCTACATGGTGATGAGTTTAACCACTGCTATGCTACGGCTGAAGGCTGGATTGTGAATGAGGATGAAGAAGGCATTTTTCATTATATAGACAAAAACGGACAACTGGCTGACAGACTGAGCCAAACAACGCAAGCCAATCCATTGTCACACCTTCAATTGACCGAATGGAATGAGCGTGCCATAAGCCGCCCCAACAAAATGAAAGAAGCTGCCCAATCTATACAACGTATAGGAGGTTTTCCGCTTCAAGGTTCACCCAAAACATTGGTGATTCTTGTCAATTTTGCCGATAAGGAGTTTGTAACACCCGATGCACAGAATGCATTCTGGCGGCTGCTGAACGAGCCCGGATATAGCGAGAACGGAGCTACCGGCTCTGCCATAGACTACTTCAAGGCCTGCTCACAAGGACAGTTCGTACCGGAATTTGATGTGGTGGGTCCATATACTTTGGAACATGATATGGAATATTACGGCGGCAATATCCGGGGACAAGACAGACGTCCGTCGCAAATGGCACTGGACGCCTGCTGGGCTGCCCATAACAATGGTATTGATTTTTCTCAATATGATACGGACAATGATGGATTTGTTGACAACGTATTCATCTATTACGCGGGCTATAATGAAGCAGAAGGTGCCGCTTCCAATACAGTATGGCCACACCGCTATGTAATCGATAAATATTTCGACGAATTAGACGGAGAGACTGAAATTGATGGTAAAATAGTTTTTGACTATGCCTGCACATCGGAGCTGAAAGGAACTTCCGGTACGGAAATGTGTGGCATCGGTAACTTCTGCCACGAGTTTGGACATGTATTGGGATTGCCAGACTATTATCACACAGAAGACAGTTATTCTACAACATTGGGTTATTGGAGCATCATGGACGGCGGAGCCTATTCCAACGAAGGACGCACTCCCCCACTCTATTCTGCATACGACCGTTTCTTCCTGGGTTGGTTGACACCTACCGAAATCAGCAGTCCGGAATACCTTTATCTGCTGCCTTTGACCCAGTCAATGGAAGAGCAAGCCGACACATTGCATCAAGCATTTCTGTTGGCTGATGGCAAACACAATTTGGACGGGCAAGACCCAGACCCAAATGAATTTTTCATTATGGAATATCGCCAGCAAACCGGTTGGGACGAATACCTGCCTGGTGAAGGCATTTTGTTTTGGCATATTGACTATGATAGAAGAGCATGGCAACTGAATTATGTAAACAACTATTCATCAAATACTCCATCGGAAAGAGACCACATGCGCGTGTACATAGAACCTCAAAGCAGATATACCAGCCGCTATAATCCGAAGGCATTCACCTCGGGCTATTTTATTCCTACCCTATGGGATAAAACCGAATTAGGTAAGCCAATTACAGATATCAGTCTCAAAAACGATACTGCATTCTTTACCTTTATGGGTGGTGAAGAAATACAATCGCCTGACATATATGATCCTACCACTATCTTTTCATCCGGCTTTTTAGTTTGTTGGGAAGCCGTGTGGGATAGACCATCGGAAAGCAACGGCTACAGTATTGTCATTACCGATACGCTCGGAAGTATTGTATATGAAGAAGAGTGGGTAACGGACACATGCTTCGTTATCTCTGGCTTAGATCCCAACAAGACCTACGAAGTGCTTGTAAACGCGATATCACGCTCAGAGGCATTTGAAATCAAACAAGGTTCGCAGCCTATACGCGTAACAACCAAAGAAGATTCTTCGCAATTGGAAGTCCGCTATATGACAGAAGATGGCATATTGATGGTGTATAAGAAAGATGCTGACGATCCGCTATTCATCTATACAACAGACGGTCGACTCATACAGCGTATTGATTTGAAAGAAAACATTATTAATCTAGATTTGAACCATTATCCAATCGGGCAGGTTTACATACTGAAAGCCGGAAAGACGGCAGCCAAATGGATACGTTAATGTGATTATGAAAGTATATAAATTTGGAGGCGCCTCTGTCAAATCGGCAGAGGGCATTCGCAACGTAGAGCACATTCTGTCCATGACAGATGTGCCTTTGTTTGTTATCATATCGGCCATGGGCAAAACCACCAATGCCATGGAAGTTGTGCTGAACCATTTCATGAACCACCAAACAACGGAGGCCATTGACAAATGGGCTGAAGTGGAGAGTTATCATTTGCAGATTGCGTCCGAACTCACAGAAGATAAGCTATGGGGATTTAACGTTTTGCGACCCATATTTGACGAAATGAGGGAAAAACTACAAAACACATATCCGGGAGAATATGACCAGACCTATGATGCCATTGTTTCCTACGGAGAATTACTTTCCACAACCCTTATCTCGTCTTATTTGAACAAGGTGGGCATTGAAAACCAATGGTTGGACATGCGGCGCTTGATTTTGACTGACAGTAATTTCCGGGAGGCTACCGTACGCTTGGAAGACTCACAACACCAATTGGAGCTGGCTGCCGATTTTTCAAAATGCCGTATCTATATAGGTCAAGGATTCATTGGCGGTAACAAACACGGACAACCGACCACGTTGGGAAGAGAGGGTTCTGATTATTCGGCTGCCGTTGTAGGCAACCTGCTGCAAGCGGAAAGTGTGACCATCTGGAAAGATGTTCCCGGCATTCTGAATGCAGACCCACGTATATTTCCCAATACAGTACTGATTCCTGAATTGACCTATTATGATGCCGTGGAGCTGGCTTTCAGTGGGGCACAAATCATTCACCCCAAAACCATCAAGCCACTGGAAAACAAACAGATTCCACTATATGTAAAACCTTTTGAGCATCCTGAGATGCCCGGCTCCGTAATCAAAGGAAGCATTGCCAAACCCATTGACATTCCTGTGCTGATTGTTCGCAAGAACCTGACTCTGGTCACTATCCGCCCGCTGGACTTTTCGTTTGTACTGGAGGACAGTTTGAGCAAAATGTTTACCTTGCTGCACAAACATCGTCTGAAAGTGTCGCTCATACAAAGCTCCGCCGTTACCATATCAGTATGCGTTGACAACGTAAGACGCCTTTCTGCTGCCATCGATGAATTGGGCAATGATTTCAGGGTTTCCTACAACGAAGGTCTGGAATTACTCACCATTCGTGGAACTTCTCCCCAACTGATAGAAAAGGTGACGAAAGGACGTGACATACTCATGTCGCAACATACCCGCAGAACTGCTAAATTCCTCATGAAATCGATTTGCCAATGAGAATCTTTCTGACAGCCCTCGCCCTATTGACATTGGCACTATTGCCTGTCAATGCCCAGAAAAAACGCGAAATGCGTGCGGCATGGATTGCCACAGTGGCACAAATTGACTGGCCGGAAAAGAATTGTACAAATTCCACCGAGCAGAAAGCACGGATGCTAACTATTCTTGATACACTGGCAGCCAACAATATAAATGCCGTCATTTTTCAAATACGCCCAACAGCCGATGCCTTCTATCCGTCCAGTCTGGAACCATGGTCACACTGGCTGACCGGCAAGCAGGGAAGCATGCCAGACCCGTATTATGACCCGTTACAATTTGTGATTGAAGAGGCACATGCCCGCTGTATGGAGGTGCATGTATGGCTTAACCCATACAGGGTGACCAATATGATGGATACATCCATCCTGGCACGCGACCATATCTTTTTCAAAAAGCCCGAACTGTTTGTCAAATATGGTACACAATGGTATTTTGACCCAGGACTGGACGAGACACGCCAATTTCTGAACAAGGTTGTGCGAGACATTGTAGAACGATATGACATTGATGCCATCCATTTTGATGATTATTTCTATCCCTATAAAATCAGAGGCAAGGAATTTCCCGATGACCGTTCGTTCCGAAAATATCCACGCGGATATACTGCCCAACAGAAAGACGACTGGAGACGCAACAACGTAAATATGGTCATTGAAGAGTTGCAACATACCATCAAGAGCATTAAGCCCTGGGTGGAATTCGGCATTAGCCCATTTGGTGTGTGGCGCAATCAAAGCAGTGACCCCCGCGGTTCGGCCACGCAAGCCGGTGCACAAAACTATGATGACCTGTATGCCGACATTCTGAAATGGCTGGAAGAAGGCAGCATTGATTATGTGGCTCCACAATTGTATTGGGAAATCGGGAAAAAGGTAGCTGATTATGAAGTATTGGCCAAATGGTGGAGTGAAAATTCGTATGGAAAAAACCTCTACATAGGATTGTATGCCTCACAGTTGGTCAATCCGAAAGCTCCTATTGCCTATCGCACTCCCAATGAACTGACAAGGCAGATGAGACTCAACGAACGCCATCCTGAGATTGACGGTTGCGCCTTTTACAGCACTCAGGCAATTATGAAGAATCCGCAAGGCCTATGCGACAGTCTGCAACAGACATTCTACCGCTATCCTGCCCTTACTCCCATCAACCGCAACATTGAAGGCGACGAACCTGCTTGTCCGCAAAATGTACGTATTGTGGGCAATCGGGACGAAGCGCTGTTGCTGTGGAATATGGAAAATGAAGAAGGTGGATGTGCAGTGGCCTATTATGTAGTATATGCTTTTGAAGGAGACAACATAGGTGATTTGAACAACCCAGCCAATATCATCTGCAAGACGACAGCACGCGGTGTGAACCTGTCCAATATCCCATCATTGAAAAACGGCAGCCACACACTAGTTGTGACCGCCGTTAACAAGTTTAAGCGTGAAAGTTGTCCATCAGAAATTGTCCACTATTAACCGACATGTCTTTCGGCATGATAACTGGAGCGCACCAATGGGGCACTTTCCGCAAATTTAAATCCTTTAGCCAACGCCATATCCCTATAGGCTGCAAATTGTTCCGGGGTGACATATTCCACTACCGGAACATTTTGTTTGGAGGGTTGCAGATATTGTCCTATGGTAATGACACTGCAGCCAGCTTCCAGAGCATCATCCATCAGAGCAGACACCTCGTCTGAAGTCTCGCCCAATCCGACCATGATACCCGTTTTAGTGCGGAAACCCAATGATGCCACATAGCGAAGCACTTCCAAACTGCGCCGATAAGTGGCTTTCGCCCGCACCAGCGGAGTGAGACGCTCTACTGTTTCCAGATTGTGTGCCACCACATCAGGACGGAAAGCCAATGCCGTAGCAATATCGGCTTGACGACCTTCAAAATCGGGAATCAACACTTCAATAGTCGTTTCAGGGTTGACCTCCCGAATGCGTCTGACGCATTCTCCCCAATGTTGTGCGCCTCCATCCGGCAAATCATCACGGGTCACAGAAGTAATAACCGCATGTTTTAACTGCATGATACGAATGGACTCTGCCAACTTGGACGGTTCGTCCACATCGGGTGGCAAGGGCACACCCGTTTTTGTGTTGCAGAACCGACAGCCACGTGTACACACATCTCCCAGAATCATGAACGTGGCTGTTCCCCTACTCCAGCATTCGCTTTGATTGGGACACCGTCCACTACTGCAGATGGTGTGCAGGTTATGGTGTTCAACCAGTTCGTGCATGCGGGCAAACTGCTCCGTATTCTGGCGAGAAATTTTCAGCCAAGCCGGCTTACGCAGATAACTGCCTCCATTGCACGAACATTTTGGTTTTATATTCATTCCAAATCGGTTTTTACTGCTATCGTTTCGATTTCTACCAAAGCACCCATTGGCAGTTCCTTAACAGCAAATGCAGAGCGTGCCGGAAAATCTTGTGTATAGACAGTTTTATACACTTCGTTCATTTCGGCAAAGTAGCTCATATCAGCCAAATAGACCGTTGACTTAACCACGTCATCATAGGTATAGCCTGCTGCAGCAAGAACGGCACCTATGTTTTTCAATGACTGACGTGTCTGGGCAGCCACAGTAGTAGCTTCGATTTTTCCTGTAGCCGGATTAACCGGAAGCTGTCCTGAAATATAAAGTGTTCCTTCAACTTCTACAGCTTGGCTGTAAGGACCAATAGCAGCCGGTGCATTGGTGGTCATAATGATTTTTTTCATAATAAGCCTTTTTAAAATTGTTATACTTAGGGTTTATAGTGTTCCAATTTTATATACTCCACCGTCTTTTGCCAATGTGGTAGCCTCAAATACCGAACGTGCCTCATCAAGTAAGAGTTGCTGGTTGGTATAGCGGGCGGAAAAATGTCCGATTATCAATTGACGGACACGGGCCATACGGGCAATTTCCGCTGCTTGAAGCGCTGTGCTATGCATGGTTTCCTTGGCACGGGGCAACAAGGAAGAATCGAAAGTTGCCTCGTGATAGAGGCAATCAACTCCCTCTATCCATGGAATAATCTTCTCCGAATAGGCTGTATCGGAGCAATAGACATAGCGAATGGCCGGCGAAGCTGGTGTGGTGAGCCGTTCGTTGCTGATGACCCGTCCATCTTCTGTTACAAAATCAGCCCCTTGCTTGATACGTGCTATCTCACGTACAGGTACCTGATAGGCATCTATCATTTCACGTATAATATGACGTTCCCGTTCCTTTTCGGCAAAGAGATAGCCGCAACAGGGCACACGGTGTTTCAAGGGAATGGAATAAACCTCCACGGAACGGTCTTCATAAACCAATTCATGGCGTGAAGGGTTAATCGGCTCAAAGAAAACCTTATAGGACATGCCTTCGCAGAAATAATCCAATTGCGCACGTAGAATTTTCTCCAAATCAGGATGAGCATGTATATGCATATCAGCGGTACGGTCAAGCATACCAAAACTCGACAAAAGCCCTATCAAGCCAAAACAGTGGTCACCATGCAAATGTGAAATAAAGATATGATTCAAACGGTTGGTTTTCACAGCATATTGCCGCATACGTATTTGGCAGCCTTCACCACAATCAATCAAAAACTGCTTGTCACGCAGTTCCAGCAACTGACTACTCGGATAATTGATACGTGTTGGCAATGCAGAGCCACAACCTAATATGGTAACCGTGTTATTCATTCTCTCCTATCAGCATTATCATATATCTTCGGGGCGGCTTTTCTTTTTCAGTTCAAAATCACGTCCCAAATAATTTTTACGCACAATGGGATTGGCAGCCAATTCCTCCGGTGAGCCATGAAACAGAATCTTGCCTTCAAAAAGCAGATAGGCACGGTCAGTAATCATCAGCGTTTCATCTACGTTATGGTCGGTAATGAGAATACCAATGTTCTTGTCTTTCAGGCGCCAAACCACATCCTGAATTTCCTGCACCGCAATAGGGTCAACGCCAGCAAACGGTTCATCAAGCATGATGTAACGTGGTTCGATAGCCAAACAACGTGCAATTTCCGTACGGCGTCTTTCACCTCCCGACAGACGGTCACCCAGGTTTTTGCGTACATGCGAAAGATTGAATTCCTTAATCAGTTGCTCGAGTTTTTCTTTTTGATATTCCTTTGAGAATTTGGTCATCTCCAATACAGCACGCAAATTGTCCTCCACACTCATTTTCCGGAAAACGGAAGCTTCCTGCGGAAGATAACCGATGCCGTTTTGTGCACGTTTGTACATAGGAAAATCGGTTATATCCATATCATCAAGATATATCTTCCCTTCATTGGGTGTCACCAATCCGGTGGTCATATAGAAGGTGGTTGTCTTACCTGCGCCATTTGGTCCGAGCAATCCTACAATCTCTCCTTGATGAAGCTCTATGGAAACGTCATTTACAACTGTACGCTTTCCGTATTTCTTCACCAAATGTTCCGTGCGAAGCACCGTATTCGTTTCTTGCATACTATAGGAAATTCTATTTTTCCACAAAGGTACGTTTTTTTTCGAAACTGACAATTACAGGAGGGGTTTCTGTACGTTTCACACTTGGTTTTGAACGGCGCGAAGTAATTCTCAAGCAAGCTTGGATAAACACGGAATAAATTTATTTCCACGGCTTGCACTATCTTTAAAGAAGATAGCTGCGATTAACCATGTTGAATACGGGCGGCGCTTTACCTAAATCAAGCAAGCTTGCTATAGGATTCTGCTTGCACCGTATTTCGGAAATGCAAATTTTGAACGCCGCGAAGTAATTCTCAAGCAAGCTTGGATTACTTCGCTTGTTCAAAATTTGTCACTTCGCTTACCTTGCACTATCTTTGTCTTTTGTTCGGAATTTTATTACATAAACTTTATAGCTATATGAATCAAGCACTTACAAAAACAAATTACCATTTCAAAGGACAAACAGGCGTTTATCACGGAAAAGTACGCGACGTTTACAGCGTCGATGACAAGCTCATTATGGTGGCAACTGACAGAATTTCTGCATTTGACGTTGTACTGCCCAAAGGTATTCCCTACAAAGGACAAATGCTGAACCAGATTGCAGCCAAGTTTCTGGACGCTACAACGGATATCGTGCCCAACTGGAAATTGGCTACTCCAGACCCAATGGTTACCGTGGGTGTACGCTGTCAAGGATTTCCTGTAGAAATGATAGTAAGAGGTTATCTTTGCGGTAGCGCCTGGAGAGCCTATAAAAACGGAGTGAGAGAAATATGCGGCGTAAAAATTCCGGAAGGAATGAGTGAAAACCAGAAATTCCCACAACCTATCATCACCCCTACCACAAAAGCTGAAATAGGTGAACATGACCAAGACATTTCAAAAGAGGAAATCATCGCAAAAGGTCTTGTTTCTGCCGAAGACTATGCCCTGCTTGAAAAATACACCCTTGCCCTTTTCCAAAGAGGTACTGAAATTGCAGCCCAAAGAGGATTGATTCTAGTGGACACCAAATATGAATTTGGCAAATACAACGGCACTATCTATCTGATGGACGAAATACATACTCCTGACTCTTCACGCTATTTCTATGCAGAAGGATATGAAGAACGCTTTGAAAAAGGCGAAGCCCAAAAGCAACTATCCAAAGAGTTTGTACGCGAATGGCTGATGGACAACGGATTCCAAGGAAAAGCAGGACAACAAGTACCGGAAATGACCGATGCAATTGTAGAAAGCATCAGTGAAAGATATATTGAGCTGTATGAACACATCACAGGTGAGAAATTTGTGAGAGCCAATACAGAAGGATTGGAACAGCGCATCGAAAACAATGTAAACGCATATCTGGCTGACAAATAAGACTGGATATGCAGACACACCGGAGCATCTGTTTCATTGTTCTTTGCCTGCTTTTAGTGGCAATGTTTATAACCGACATTTGTTTCGGCAGTGTTTCTATGCGTATAAGTGACGTATGGGCCGTACTCAGCGGACAATCGACAGATGAGATTTCGCGTGAGATTATTCTGAATCTACGCCTTCCGCGTGCCATTACCGCTATTATAGCCGGCATTGCATTGTCGATTGCTGGTCTGCTCATGCAAACCCTATTTAGAAATCCGCTGGCTGACCCCTATATTCTAGGGGTCAGTTCCGGCGCAACCTTTGGAGTGGCGCTTGTTATCATGGCAGGCACACTCACGGGTATTTATGCAGCAAGCCAATGGGCCACTGCCACAGCTGCTGTCTGTGGTGCATCTGTTGTTCTGCTTATTGTACTGGCTGTTTCCTTTAAGGTAAGAGACTCCGTTTCCTTACTTATTGTGGGAATCATGTTGAGTAGCATAGCGGGAGCCTTTGTCAGTATCATACAGAATTACAGCAATCCGGATGCTCTCAAGTTATTTATTGTCTGGACGCTAGGCAGCCTATCGGCTGTCAGTTGGCAACAAATGGGCGCACTTCTGGCCATGGTTGTTCCTGGTATCATCATTGCCTTTGCCCTTATCAAAACGCTCAACGGCCTTCTGCTCAGCGAAGACTATGCACGTAGTCTGGGCATATCCATCCCCCTAACACGTTTCCTCATCATTTTGGCAACCGGCCTTATGGCTGGAGGCGTAACGGCATTTACCGGTCCGATAGCCTTTGTAGGCGTAGCCGTTCCGCACATTGCGAGAGGACTGCTGCAATCGGCCAATCACCGAAGCGTGATGCCATGCACAGCACTCTGCGGGGCCAATCTGTTGCTGATATGTGACCTGATTTCCAAGACAACTACGCACAACTTGCCCATCAGCACTGTGAGTGCACTTTTCGGGGCACCGGTAATCATATGGATCATACTTAACCAAAAACACCAATGAACAAACAAGAAAGACAAGAGATTATCTCTATTATCAAACAAGAAGTCATTCCGGCTATCGGCTGTACAGAACCTATTGCCGTAGCCCTCTGTGTGGCCAAAGCAACAGAGATTTTAGGACAAAAGCCAGAACATATACACGTAGCGTTAAGTGCCAACATGCTTAAAAATGCTATGGGCGTGGGTATACCTGGAACGGGCATGATAGGTCTGCCTATTGCCATAGCCTTGGGTGCACTTATCGGTAAATCAGCTTATCAACTGGAAGTACTCAAAGACTGCACCCCAGAAAGTGTTGAAGCCGGCAAACAGTATATTGAAGAAAAACGCATAGAAGTTGTGCTCAACAAAGAGACAACGGAAAAACTCTACATAGAAGTGACCTGCGAAGCTGCGGGCTCGCATGCAACTGCTATCATCACCACCAACCATACTCATTTTTCCTATATTGAAAAAGATGGTAAGGTATTACTGAAAGAAGATGGCGGACATCAGGAAGAAAACGAACATAGCGTGCAACTGTCAATGGCCAAGGTATATGAATTTGCTATGACGGCTCCACTGGAAGAAATAGAGTTCATTACCGAAACGGAACGCTTGAACGCAGCTGCATCAGCAGCATCGCTTCAAGGCAACTACGGACACGCATTAGGAAAAACCTTGCGGGGCAGCATAGAAAAAGACATCTTAGGTGACACCGTTTTCTCACATATGCTTTCGAGCACCGCAGCAGCTTGCGACGCACGAATGGCAGGAGCCATGATTCCCGTGATGAGCAACTCAGGAAGCGGCAATCAAGGTATATGTGCCACTATGCCAGTAGTCGTGTATGCGCGAGAGAAAAACAAATCGCACGAAGAATTGGTAAGAGCGCTCACACTGAGCCATCTGACCGTCATATACGTCAAGCAGAATTTAGGCCGTTTGTCCGCTTTATGCGGTTGTGTTGTGGCTGCAACCGGTTCATCATGCGGCCTGACCTATCTGATGGGAGGAAACTTTGAGACCATTTGCTACGCTGTCAAAAACATGATTGCCACTCTGACCGGCATGATATGTGACGGAGCCAAACCCAGCTGCGCATTGAAAGTAACCAGCGGCATCAACACAGCTGTATTGTCAGCGTTGCTGGCCATTGAAAACAAAACAGTCAGCAGTCTGGAAGGTATCATTGCCGACGATGTAGATGTATGCATCCGCAATTTGGCAACCATAGGCAGAGATGGGATGACAGAAACCGACAAGCTCATTCTGGACATCATGCTGAAAAAGTAACAGAACAACCATTTATTCAAAACAAGATGATACAATCTATGACCGGCTACGGCAAAGCCGAGATAGAATTTGCCGACAAAAAAATTACTGTAGAGATCAAATCGCTTAACAGCAAACAGATGGATTTGTCAGCCCGTCTGCCTTACGCTTATAGAAGCAGGGAAATTGAGTTGCGCAACATTGTTGCTCAAAAGCTGTTGAGAGGCAAGGTTGATTTCAATATCAGCGTAGAACAACAAGGCCAGAGTTCGTTAGGACAACAAATCAATACGGAAATTCTTCTGGACTATTACAAACAAATCTGCCAAATATCAGAACAATCAGGAATTCCTTTGCCCCATAACTGGTTTGACACATTGCTGAGAATGCCGGATGTGCTCAAAACCACTCCGACGGAAGCCGATGAGCAGGAAATAAACGCCGTTATAAGTGTGCTCAACGAGGCCATTGACCATCTTATCGTTTTCCGTAAACAAGAAGGTGCATCCCTCCAAAAGATGTTTGTCCAAAAAGTGGAGCGTATCGGTTCGTTGCTTGAAGAAGTGGAAAAATATGAAAAAGAGCGTGTGGAAAAAATCAGAAACCGCATAGAAGAAAACCTGCTGACTTTGACAGAAAAGGTGGAAATTGACCGTAACCGACTGGAACAGGAGATGATTTTCTACATTGAAAAGCTGGACGTCAATGAAGAAAAGGTGCGCCTACGCAACCACCTGCGCTATTTTATCGAAACGATGGAAAGTGAAGAAGGTCCGGGTAAGAAACTTGGATTTATAGCCCAGGAAATGGGACGTGAAATCAACACCTTAGGTTCAAAATCAAACCATAGTGAGATGCAAAAAATCGTGGTTATGATGAAAGATGAACTGGAACAAATCAAGGAACAAGTGCTCAACGTACTCTAAAAAACGCTGTAAAATGATTATCATATTTTCTGCCCCTTCAGGTTCAGGAAAAAGTACCATTGTCAATTACCTGTTAAGCCGTCATCCGGAACTGGAATTCTCCGTATCGGCCACGAGCCGTGCACCCAGAGGAACAGAGAAGCACGGAGAAGCCTATTATTTTCTTACGACAGAAGAGTTCAAGAAAAAGATTGCTGAAAATGCCTTTGTCGAATATGAGGAAGTGTACAGCGGCTGCTATTACGGAACGCTCAAGTCTGAAATAGAGCGCATCAGTGCCAAAGGTCACCATGTAGTGTTTGATGTGGATGTTGTGGGTGGATGTAACCTCAAACGTATATTCGGCAAAGAGGCCCTTTCCATCTTCATTGCTCCCCCCAGTGTGGAAGTGTTGCGCCAGCGCTTGAAAGGTCGTGGTACCGACTCTGACGAGATGATAGAAAAGCGTGTTGACAAAGCCGAATATGAGATGACCTTTGCTCCCAAATTCGATAAAATCATTGTCAACGACCGACTGGAAGATGCCCAGCAGGAGGCAGAGGCTGCCATACTCCAATTTATCCACCCGAAAGCATAAGAAATGAACATAGGTCTTTTTTCCGGCTCATTCAATCCGATACACAAAGGACACATTGCCTTGGCTGAATATATCCGTAACCATGCAAATATTGATGAAGTATGGTTTGTGGTTACGCCACGCAACCCGCTGAAAGAAGACCACCAACTCATAGACGAACGCCACCGGCTCAACATGGTGCAATTGGCCATCAAAGGCCGTGACGGGCTGAAAGTATCGGATGTGGAAATGAACATGCCCAAACCGTCATATACGGTCAACACGTTCAAAAAGCTGAGTGCATGTTATCCGGAACACCGCTTTTACCTGATTATCGGAACCGACAATATGCTGTCATTCCATTTGTGGAAGGATTATCAATACATTCTTGAACATTATCCCATCCTTGTCTATCCGCGCGGAAAGAGCGATGTACCGGTAACCTATCCTTCCATGCAACTTATACATGCACCTCTCTATCCTATCAGTTCAACACAAATACGCGAAATGATAAAGCATCATGAAGACATATCAGAATGGGTGACACCAGAAGTGATGGATTATATACAACAAATGCAACTTTATACTGATTGATGATTATGAAAAAGTGCCTTTTAATTTTATGCCTGCTCGGATGGTTGTTCCAATTGACGGCCAAAAAGACAGAACACCCTCATGACTACTACATGGAATGGGCAGAGCGGATTGCCACTTCGGAAATGCAGCACAACGAACACCTGTGGATGGCAGATTTCAGAAAAAAGCCCAAATGGGACTACACGCAGGGGTTGATTGCCAAATCCATGCTGGAGCTGTATAAAAACACTGCCAATCAGCGCTATCTGGACTATGTGACCGAATTTGCTGATTTCTTTATTGATTCGACCGGCACCATCATGACCTACAAGAAAAGCGATTATAACATTGACCGTATCAATGGAGGAATATTCCTTTTCGATTTATACACATTCATACCCCAACCGCAATACAAAGCAGCTTTGGACAGTCTCCGCTCACAATTGGACACTCATCCGAGAGTGAAAGCCGGTGCGTTCTGGCACAAAAAGGTATATCCGCACCAAGTGTGGTTGGACGGCATCTATATGGGTTCACCTTTCTATGCTCGCTATTGCAACGAATTTGACCAACCGCAGTACTATGATGATGTGACGCGACAGATTATTGTAGCTGACACCTATACGCGCGACCCCAAGACGGGTTTAAACTATCATGGCTGGGACGAGAGCAAGCAACAGGCGTGGGCCAACAAGGAAACCGGCTGTTCGCCTAATTTCTGGAGCCGAAGCATAGGCTGGTATTGCATGGCCATTGTGGATGTGCTGGACTATCTGCCCGCTGACCACAAGGACCGCCAACAACTCATTGACATATTGAACCGCGTGTGTCAATCACTGCTCAAATACCAGGACAAGAAAACCAAAATGTGGTATCAGGTAACCAATATGCCCAAACGTGAAGGTAACTATCTGGAATCGAGCGGCACTGCCATGTATTGTTATGCCATGGCCAAAGGAGCGAGAAAAGATTATTTGCCCGAAAAATACCTGCAAAAAGCCCGTGAAATATTTGACGGCCTATGCACATACAGTACCCAGGAAAATCCAGACGGCACCACCTCCATTACCCGTGCCTGTGCCGTAGCCGGTTTAGGCGGGAAGCCCTACCGGAGTGGTACATACGAATATTACATATCCGAACCTGTGCGCAATGATGACCCGAAAGTAATCGGTCCTTTCATTTTGGCCGCCATAGAATTGGCGAAAGCAACTCCCCATATTGTTGTGGCAAAAGATGGTAGCGGTGACTATAAAACGCTGCAGGCTGCCATCAATGCAGTGCCCGACTACAGAAAGTCAAGGACCATTATATATGTGAAGCCAGGCATCTATAAGGAAAAAGTGGTGATTCCTGCCAGCAAGCAACTCCTTTCCATCATTGGAAGCAATCCGGAAAACACCATAATTACCTATGACAACTATGCCGGCAAGGCGACCCCTTTCGACGGGACATTGGGCACTTCCGGTTCGGCCACCCTCTATGCCTATCCTGACGACTTGTACATGGAAAACCTGACCATAGCCAACACAGCCGGTATGGACCAACCCATCAAAGGGAAAGGCACACAGGCCGTGGCTGCCCACGTAAGCGCTGACCGGGTTGTATTTGTCAATTGCCGCTTTATTGGCAACCAGGACACACTCTTTACTTACCGGCCGTATTCACGCCAATATTACAAGAACTGCTATATTGAAGGAACGACAGATTTCATCTTCGGGTGGGCAGCTGCCGTGTTTGACCAATGCATCATACACAGCAAAAAAGATTCCTATATTACCGCCGCTTCTACTAATAAGGATGCGGCCTACGGCTATCTGTTTTACCAATGCCAGCTCACGGCCGACAGCCTTACCACCAAAGTATATTTAGGCAGACCGTGGCGACCTTACGCAAAGACGGTTTTCATGGAATGTGAAATGGGGGCACATATCCGTCCCGAAGGTTGGCACAACTGGAACAAACCATTGGCAGAAGAAGTAAGCTATTACGGCGAATACAAGAATTTTGGTCCTGGTGCCGACCTGTCGCAACGGGTGGAATGGAGCAAACAAATGACAGAAGAAGAAGCTGAGGCATACAGCCTTGAAAACATATTGGCTGGGGAAGACGGATGGGCCCCTCAGACTGGCATCATTCGTTATAAACCCATTAAACAATAATTAAACTCATTAAAATGACTCGTAAGAAAAAGAACTTACCATTACTGGAAAATGTACTGATAACTGATGTGGCTGCCGAAGGCAAAGCATTGGCTAAAGTGGACGATTGTGTTGTGTTCGTACCCTATGTGGTGCCAGGTGACATTGTTGACCTGCAAGTGACCAAAAAGAAACACAACTATATGGAGGCACGTGCTGTACGTTTTGAAAAATACGCCGACAAACGTTGTGAAGCTCCTTGCCGGCACTATGGCACTTGCGGTGGATGCAAATGGCAGATATTGCCCTATGAAGAGCAAATCAAATACAAACAGAAACAGGTGGTGGACAACCTGACCCGCATTGGCAAGATTGAACTGCCGGAAATTTCACCCATTATCGGTTCTGCCAAAATATACGGCTACAGAAACAAGCTGGAATTTACCTTCTCCAACAAGCGTTGGTTGAGTTTTGAGGATATGGAAGCCGGAAACGTACCTGTCAGCATGAACGGGGTCGGTTTTCACATTCCCGGTCTATTCGACAAAGTACTCGATATCGAAGAATGCCTATTGCAGGACGATATCAACAACCAATTGCGCAACGAAATAAGACGCTATGCAGAAGAACACGGACTGACTTTCTTTGATTTGCGTAGTCAGGTAGGCTTTTTGCGCACAATGATGGTACGCACCAGCAGTACTGGCGAACTGATGCTGATTGTCGTATTCCACGAAGAAGACAAGGCTAAAAGAGAAACCTTGCTGCAACACTTGGGAGATACATTCCCACAAATCACCTCACTTTTATACGTCATTAATCCGAAAGCCAACGATACCATCACCGATTTGGAGGTGCACACGTTCAAGGGAAATGACTGCATCTATGAGGAAATGGAGGGACTGCGATTCAAAGTAGGTCCGAAATCGTTTTACCAAACCAATTCCGAACAAGCCTACGAACTCTATAAAGTAGCACGGAATTTTGCTGGATTAACAGGCAAGGAACTGGTATATGACCTTTATACAGGTACGGGTACCATTGCCAACTTTGTGGCACGCCAATCCAAACGTGTCATCGGTATAGAATATGTGCCCGAAGCCATTGAAGACGCCAAGGTGAATGCACAGCTCAATCAATTGGACAATACCTACTTCCTGGCGGGTGACATGAAAGACATTCTCACGCAAGACTTCATCGAAGCGAATGGCCGTCCTGACGTTATCATTACCGACCCTCCGCGTGCGGGTATGCATCAGGATGTGATTGATACCATTCTGTTTGCCGAACCGCAACGTATTGTATATGTAAGCTGTAACCCTGCCACCCAAGCCCGTGACCTGGCATTGTTGGATGTCAAATACAAAGTGGCTGCCGTGCAACCCGTTGACATGTTCCCTCACACTCACCACGTGGAAAATGTTGTATTGCTAACCAAACGATAGAAAGCTATGTGGACCAAGGATTTATTCAATTATCACCGTCGCCGAAGCAGCATGGTGCATGTAGGACAACTCACATTAGGAGGAGATGCCCCCATCCGTATCCAGTCAATGGCCAATACGAATACGAACGACACAGAAGCTTCCGTAAAACAGGCCCAACGCATTATAGATGCCGGTGGAGAACTGGTGAGGTTTACTGCCCAAGGAACCCGAGAGGCCAGCAATCTGGAGAACATCAGAAAAGGTTTGTCCGCACTGGGTGAGAAATACGCACAGGTACCGCTGGTGGCTGATATTCATTTTATGCCAGCTGCTGCCGATGTAGCTGCACTATATGTGGAAAAAGTGCGCATCAATCCCGGTAACTACGTAGACAAAGCCCGCACCTTTGTTCATCTGGACTATACCGACGAAGAATATGCCGCAGAACTGCAGAAAATAAGGGAACGGTTTGTACCTTTCCTGCAATTGTGCAAAGAACACCATCGGGCCATTCGTATTGGTGTGAACCACGGTTCGTTGAGCGACCGCATCATGAGCCGTTATGGTGACACTCCTGCCGGCATGGTGGAATCATGTATGGAATTTTTGCGCATCTGTGTGGAAGAGGCGTTTATGGATGTGGTCATCTCCATCAAGGCATCCAATACGGTTGTTATGATACAGACGGTGCGTCTGTTGGTCGAAACAATGGAAAAGGAAAATATGTCTTTTCCCCTGCATCTGGGAGTAACGGAAGCCGGTGACGGTGAAGATGGCCGTATCAAGTCGGCAGTGGGCATAGGAGCATTGCTTGCCGACGGAATTGGCGACACCATACGCGTTTCATTGAGTGAAGCGCCGGAAAAGGAGATACCGGTGGCACAAGCATTGGTCGATTACATCCGCCTGCGTGTCAATCATCCACACATTACCCCTCCTGCTGATTACGAAAAGTGGACTATGAACTGTAAAACAACAAACCAGCCCATAGTGATAGGGGGTAAAAACGCATATAACGGCTTAGTGCCGGACTATTATTATGAAGATGGTCATTGTACGGACCAAAATGGCAGTGAATTACCCATAATAGAAATGGATACAGAAAAAGTTTTTCTGCCAGCAAACCAAAGCACCATTCTGCTTAGCACCAAACACCCTAACCCTGTTGGTGCTTTTCGTGCAGCCATCGTGCAATTGCGTTCAGGTGGTTGCATGCAGCCCATTGTACTACACATCAAAAGCCAAGCTCCCACCACAGCAGCCATGCAACTACAAACGGCTGCTGATACCGGTGTTTTGTTTATCGATGGTATGGCGGATGGATTATTCATTGAACACACAGCATCCAATGCCCAACAATGTGTGGATACGGCATTCGGCATTTTACAGGCAGCGCGTGTACGCACCAGCAAAACAGAATATATCTCTTGTCCTGGTTGTGGACGCACCATGTTTAATTTGGAGAAAACAATTGCCCTTATCAAGAAAGAAACATCTCATCTGACAGGGTTGAAAATAGGCATTATGGGGTGTATTGTCAATGGTCCAGGCGAAATGGCAGACGCTGATTACGGTTATGTTGGTGCCGGACGCGGAAAAATAAGCCTTTACAAGAAAAAGGAATGTATCGAGAAAAATATTCCGGAAGAAGAAGCTGTTGAGCACTTGATTAAGCTTATCAAGCAACACAACGATTGGAAAGAAAAATAAGCAATGAATGGTTCAACAACAAATTCAAATCCATTTTGTTTGCAAATTGCCTACAAAAAAGTAAGAAAAAAACTTGCATATATCAAACAAAGCATATATCTTTGCAGCAATGTAAGATAAATTTTTCATAGTTAAGGTTTAGGTTAAATGGTGAAGGATGGCTGGGAAGTCGTCCTTCATTTTTTATTGTAACAATTACTCTTTGATTAAATTATACAGCCTTTGCGAGAATCCCCACAACACCAATCCTCGCAGAAGCAGATAACAAAGGAAAGCACACCAAAGAGCATGGTTCTGCCAATAAGGTTGCAACAAGAAATAAATGCTAAAAAACGCAGCAGAAGCAATCAGCATGGACAGAAGCATATAGCGAGTGGCTGTGGCACCAATAAATACGCCATCCCACAAAAAAGCGGCAAACCCCATAAAAGGAATCAGTATGGTCCATCGCATATAGGGTTGCGAAGCATGCAATACCTCCGCATTATCGGTCAACAAAGACAGGAAAGTTGTACCTCCACAGGCATAAAGCAGGGTGAACAAAATAGCCAATGCCCCACCCCACAGAAAAAGGCGTTTCACGGTTGTTTGCAAAGACAATAAATTGCGTGCTCCGATGTACCTTCCACATACGGCTTCGCCTGCATAAGCAACCCCATCCATAAAATAAGAAAAGAGTGTAAAGAGTTGCATCAACAAGGCATTGACTGCAAGTATAATATCGCTCTGACGTGCACCCGCAGACGTAAAAAACAAGGTGACCGCCACCAGGCACAATGTACGAAAAAAAATGTCACGGTTGACCTGGAAGAACCGCTTCAAGGCACTGGTATCCCAAATCGAACGCTTTTCCACCACCCGTTTCCATATTCGTGTATAATAAAGCAGGTAGAATGCAACAGCCATAAACAAACCGACATATTGGGCAATCAATGTACCCAACGCAACACCCTCCACTTTCATATGGCAGCCCAGAACCAACAACAAACTGGCCAGGATATTGACAACATTTTGCGCAATGGCAATAAACATGGGAAAGCGGGAATTTTGCATACCTAAAAACCACCCCACAAAACTGTACATAGACAATACGGCTGGCGCTCCCCATATGCAAATATGAAAATAGATTTGCGCAAGAGCTGCCACATCAGATGAAGGCTTGATAAGCCCAAAAGCCAAATGTCTAATGGGAATCTGAAAGGCTATAAAACAAGCCGCAACACTCCAAGCTATTGCCAATGAACGAATAAGCAGGCGCTTTGTCTCGTCAAGATTTCTGCTACCAAATGCCTGCGAAGTCATACCCCCTGTACCCATACGGAGAAAACCGAACAACCAATACATAATATTGAACATCAATCCTCCCACCGCAATAGCGCCTATATAAGCTGCATCACCCAGATGTCCCACTATGGCCAAATCAATCATGCCAAGTAGAGGCACGGTGATGTTGGAAACAATGGAAGGAAGGGCTATTTGCAAGAGTTGTCGGTCAAATCGGTTCATCTAATCGGGAATGTTTTTAACAATCAAGGAGGATGTACCATGTACGGCACATCCTCCTATCTTACATACATATATTGCATTCAGTGATAAAGCACTACACGCCCAAAGAATCGCGTACAGCCTGGATTTTAGCAGCAGCCTTGGCATCGGCTTCAGCATAGTCGGCACGTGTTTTCATTGTACCACGCACTTCAATGTAGAACTTGATTTTCGGTTCTGTACCAGAAGGACGAACGGAAATCTTGGTGCCGTCTTCCGTGAAGAACTGAAGTACATTGCTGGTTGTCGGGAAATTGAGGTCTGTCTGTTTGCCGGTAGCCACTTCCGTAGCTTTTAAGGTTTGATAATCCTTAATAAGACGTACCGGTGAACCAGCTATCTCCTTTGGAGGATTATTGCGGTAGTCCTTCATCATTTGCTGAATTTCGTCAGCACCCGTCTTTCCTTTGCGTACTATAGAGATACCTTTTTCCTTGCCAAATCCCACTTCAATGTAAATATCCTGCAAGAGTTGGAAGAGTGATTTGCCATTGTCTTTTGCCCACGCTGCAATTTCAGCCATAATAACACAAGCAGAAACAGCGTCCTTGTCACGACAGAAGTCTTCAACCAAAAATCCATAGCTTTCTTCACCACCACCGATATATTTACGTTTGCCTTCAAATTCACGAATAATAGATGCAATCCATTTGAACCCAGTGTAGCAATCAAACATTTCCACACCCATCTTATTGGCTACATCCTTCATTACTTCTGTGGTTACAATGGTTTTCACCATAAATTGTGAACCATCCAAACGTCCAAGCTCTTTCCTGCGACGTAAGATATAATATGTAAAGAGCACGCAGGTTTGGTTTCCGTTCATCAGAATCCATTCACCTTTGTCATTTTTCACGGCAATGCCCATGCGGTCTGCATCCGGGTCGGAAGCCATTACGATATCAGCATCTACTTCTTTGGCCTTTTCTACAGCCATGCTGAGTGCAGCCGGTTCTTCCGGATTTGGAGAAACCACCGTTGGAAAATCTCCGCTTACCACATTCTGTTCAGGAACGGGTATAATATTGGTAAATCCGAACTCTTTCAAGCACATAGGAATAAGACGTACTCCCGTTCCATGAATAGGCGTATAAACAATCTTCATATCCTTATGGCGTTGGATGCTGTCAGGTGAAAGTGTCAATGTCTTGATATTATCAATAAAAAGTTTGTCTATTTCCGCTCCAATAATCTGAATCAATTCCTTGTTGCCCTGGAACTTGATATCATTGACAGTTACCTTGTTCACCTCTTCAATTACACCCGTATCGTGTGGTGCAACCATCTGTGCACCATCGTTCCAATAGGCCTTATATCCATTGTATTCTTTGGGGTTATGGCTGGCAGTAATGATAATACCACTTTGGCATCCCTGGTGACGGATGGCAAATGACATTTCCGGTGTCGGACGGAGTTCGTCAAACAGATACACCTTGATTCCGTTAGCAGAGAAAATATCAGCTGAAACCTCAGCAAATTTACGGCTGTTGTTACGGCAATCATGTCCGATAACAACACTTATTTGCGGCAGGTCAGCAAACTGTTTTTTCAGATAGTTGCTCAATCCTTGTGTTGCAGCTCCAACAGTATAGATATTCATACGGTTGGTTCCCACTCCCATAATACCACGCAATCCGCCGGTTCCAAACTCAAGATTTTTATAGAAAGACTCTATCAATTCCGTTTTATCTTCCGCTTCCATCATCTTACGAATGGTCTGCTTTGTTTCCTCATCATAGTTGCCGTTGAGCCAAGTCTGCGCTTTTGCTTCAACTTCTTTCAATAGTTGATTGTCCATATTTGTGTGTTTTTTAGTTTGTTGATTCTGGTATTCAATTTCTGCAAAGATAAGTCTTATTGTTCAAAATTCAAAGCAAGTAATGGCATTTTTTAGTAAAAGCAAAACTACAAAAAACAAGCACTATTTTCACATGACCACACAAGGGTATAAAGGGCCATCCAGTATCCACAGAACGAAAAAGCAATAAAATACAGGCTCATATTTGGCTTCGAGCAAACTACCTCCCGGCAATTGTACAATAGGAAACAACAGAAAAAGTGAAATAGGAAAAATCCGAGTAAAAATCAAGACTTTGCAACACTCACATAAATATCTAAAAATCAGATACATGCAAACACACAAGAAAAGAACCAATCAAAAACTATGTTAAAGAACATACTTTTAGCACCATATTTCTTGCACATATAATTTGGATGATGTACTTTTGCATCGTGTTTTTCATGGTATTAGATTTAAGGTTAAGTAAAGATTGGGTTGTCGAGATGACAACCTTTCTTTTTTTGTTTACATTCCATCATTTATCTGTATCCAACCCGGTAAAAACAGATGCATTCTCCCAGACATCAAACCAATGAAAACGACCCACCCTATGGGAGAATTGTATATGGATTTCTCCCCACTCATAAGGTTATTCCAGAGATTTTCCGTAATTTTGCCGCTTGTATAATTCGCAGTGTACCTATGCGGTACCATTCAACTATTCAACGGATATCAACTAACTCATAATATGGAACTTGCAAGTAAATATGATCCAAAAGAAATAGAGTCAAAATGGTATGAATATTGGCTCGACAACAAATTATTCAGTTCAAAACCTGATGGCAGAGAGCCATATACCATCGTGATTCCTCCCCCCAATGTAACAGGCGTGTTGCACATGGGACACATGTTGAACAATACGATACAGGATATTTTGGTACGCCGCGCACGAATGACGGGCAAAAATGCTTGCTGGGTGCCAGGTACAGACCATGCATCCATTGCCACAGAAGCGAAGGTGGTCAACC
Source organism: Candidatus Gallipaludibacter merdavium (assembly GCA_017694875.1). Taxonomy (GTDB): domain Bacteria; phylum Bacteroidota; class Bacteroidia; order Bacteroidales; family Paludibacteraceae; genus Gallipaludibacter; species Gallipaludibacter merdavium. The sequence continues at coordinate 6,518 of JADIMG010000068.1, read as the reverse complement.
GATTGGCACAACAGGGTATCAAGAAATCAGATTTGACACGGGAAGAATTTTTGAAACATGCCTGGGATTGGACACACGAACACGGCGGTATCATATTGAAGCAATTGCGCAAGTTGGGTGCATCGTGCGACTGGGACCGCACTGCTTTTACGATGGATGAAATCAGAAGCAAAAGCGTAATCAAAGTATTCTGCGACCTTTACAGAAAAGGACTGATTTACAGAGGCGTACGCATGGTAAACTGGGACCCGAAAGCACTGACCGCACTCAGCGACGAAGAAGTGATATTCAAGGAACACCAAGGAAAACTGTATTATCTGAGATATAAAGTTGTTGGCGAAGAGGACAAATATGCCGTAGTTGCCACTACCCGTCCGGAAACCATTATGGGCGATACAGCCATGTGTATCAATCCGAATGACCCAAAGAACCAATGGTTGAAGGGCAAAAAGGTAATCGTACCCCTTGTTGGCAGAGAGATTCCTGTGATTGAAGATGACTATGTGGACATAGAATTCGGTACGGGATGCCTGAAAGTAACACCTGCACATGACGTAAATGACTACATGTTGGGCGAAAAATACAACTTACCCAGCATTGATATCTTCAACGACAACGGCACATTGAGCGAAGCCGCCGGACTGTATGTCGGCATGGACCGTTTTGATGTGCGCGAACAGATAGAAAAAGATTTGGCTGCAGCCGGACTGTTGGAGAAAGTGGAACCTTATACCAACAAGGTGGGTTGCTCTGAACGTACGAATGTGCCTATTGAGCCGAAGCTTTCCATGCAATGGTTCCTGAAAATGGAACATTTGGCTGCCATTGCCTTGCCACCTGTAATGAACGATGAAATCAAATTCTATCCTGCCAAATATAAAAACACCTATCGCCACTGGCTGGAAAACATCAAGGACTGGTGCATCAGCCGCCAATTGTGGTGGGGCCATCGCATTCCTGCCTATTATTTGCCGGAAGGAGGATATGTTGTAGCCGAAAATGAGGAAGAAGCCGTAAAACTGGCACGGGAAAAGAGCGGTAATGCCAACCTTACGGCAGCCGATTTGCGTCAAGATGAGGACTGCCTGGACACATGGTTCAGCTCTTGGTTGTGGCCAATTTCCTTGTTTGACGGCATCAACAATCCCAACAATGAAGAAATCAACTATTACTATCCTACCAACGACCTGATTACCGGTCCGGACATCATTTTCTTCTGGGTAGCCCGCATGATTATGGCTGGATATGAATATGAAGGCAAAATGCCTTTCAAGAATGTCTATTTCACCGGCATTGTGCGCGACAATCAAGGGAGAAAAATGAGCAAGCAATTGGGTAATAGCCCAGACCCGCTGGACCTGATTGAAAAATATGGCGCAGATGGTGTACGTATGGGTATGCTGCTTTGCGCACCGGCCGGAAACGACATCTTGTTTGACGAGAGCCTGTGTGAACAAGGACGTAACTTCAACAACAAGATATGGAACGCATTACGTTTGGTAAAAGGCTGGCAAGTGGCCGATGTTGAGCAACCGGAATCAGCACAAATAGCCATCCGTTGGTTTGGCGAACAACTGAACGCATCCATTGCCGAAATCAACGACCATTTCAGCAAATACCGTTTGAGCGAAGCACTGATGTGCGTGTACAAACTCTTCTGGGACGAATTCTCCGCATGGTATCTGGAAATGATAAAACCAGCATACGGCCAACCCATTGACAGGACCACGTATAACGCCACCATAGGATACTTTGAACAACTGACCTTATTATTGCATCCATTTATGCCATTTATTACAGAAGAAATATGGCATGCTTTGGCAGAACGCAAGGAAGGAGAAAGCATTATGGTGGCACAGCAACCTCAGGCAAGAACCATTGACGAGCAACTGCTGAAAGATTTTGATTGCGTGAAAAGCATTGTTGCCGGTGTGCGCTCCGTACGTCTGGAACGTAATATTCCAAACAAAGAAGCTTTATGTCTGAATATATGTAGCGGTGAACATAATTGCGCCTACAACGCCATTATCTGCAAAATGTGTAATATTGAGCAGATTAATCAGGCAGAAAAAGATGCTACCGCAGCTTCATTCATGGTAGGAACCACTGAATATGCTATTCCATTGAACGACAAAATCAATGTGGAAGAGGAGATTGCTAAAATGGAAGAAAAAATCCGCTATTTTGAAGGCTTCCTGGCGGGCGTGATGAAGAAACTGAACAACGAACGCTTCGTTGCCAATGCCAAACCGGAAATTGTGGAATTGGAACGCAAGAAAAAAGCGGATGCTGAAAGCAAGATTGAGACACTGAAAGCAAGTATAGCAGCACTAAAGAAATAATCTGACAATGAACCCATTGCACCAAACATATAACTTTTTTGTATATCCACAAGAGATAGACGGAGCAAGCAACCTTCGTCTGTCCGCTTTGGAATGCGCCATACTCAACACAGCTGGACTAGCAGCCGAGGACAACGGTTTTGGCGCTCCAGAAATGATTGAGCAGGGGGTAACATGGGTATTGTCGAGACTGGCCATTGAAATGAAGTCTCTGCCAAAGCAATACGAACAGTTCAACATTGAGACTTGGGTGGAAGACTATGGGCGTTTGTTGACCACCCGCCATTTCAACCTTTTTGACAAAGCTGGTAATACGATAGGCCACGCCTGTTCATTGTGGGCATTGATAGACGTAAAGAACCGCAGACCTGTAAATTTGCAGACACGTTCTGACTTGGCCCGATTTGCCAGTGGTGAAGCGGGCATGATAGAAAAACCTGGAAAAATAAACGACCTGAAAGAAGGCAAAAAAGCAGGTGAACATATCGTAGCATACAGTGACCTTGACTATAACAATCACACCAACAGCATGAAATATGTGGATTGGATGGCCGATGTACTGCCGTTGGAAGTTTTGTACAAAAAAAAGATAAGCCGTTTTGAAATCAATTACCTGCACGAGGCGCGCTATGGTGAGACTGTGGAAATATACAGACAACAGGAAGAAAACACATATCTTTTTGATTTGATTTCTTCTGAAGGACGCTCGCTGTGCAAAGCCAAATTCCAATTTGAACGCTGAATTCATGTTGCTCCGCACCAAACAATATATTGAACGGAAACATTTGCTTAGCCCTTTCGGGAAAGTGATTGTTGCCTTGAGTGGCGGAGCAGACTCAACTACATTGTTGGATGTATTGCATCGTTTGGGCTATACATGTATAGCTGCCCACTGCAACTTTCACTTACGCGGAGAAGAATCGATGAGAGACGAGCGGCATGTGCGTGCGTTTTGCAAGCAGCAAGACATCGTTTTATATGTTAAGGACTTTGATACAACGACTTATGCCGCATCACACAAGCTATCCATTGAAATGGCTGCACGGGAATTACGTTATGCCTGGTTTGAAGAGTTGCGTCAAAGCGAAGCTGCAGAAGCAATTGCTGTAGCCCACAATGCCGACGACCAAGTGGAAACCATGTTGATGCACCTCGTTAGAGGGAGTGGTCTGAAAGGACTCTGCGGCATGGCAGCTCAAAACGGTCATGTTGTACGTCCGTTATTGGAAATCACACGTCAAGAGATAGAAACCTATCTGAAACAGAGAGGAATAACCTATGTGAACGATTCCACCAACCAGGAAACCGTTTTTCGCCGTAACAAGTTCAGACACGAAATCATCCCCTTATTGGCCAGCATAAACCCGAGAGTAAAGGAAACGCTTTTGCGCAGTCAACACTATTTCGAAGATTATCAATCCATTGTAACCCAAAAAGTATCAGAAATAAGACAAAAAGCTGTAAGACAAGTGGGTGATGAAGTTTACGTTGACACTAACATGCTGATGCGGGAAGCGGGGGGAGAAGCCTTGTTGTATGAACTTATGAATGAATACGGATTCAATTCCGACCAATGCGAGCAAATGTATGCAGCCTTGAAGGGTCAATCCGGCAAACGTTTCTACAGTCCCACACATTATGCAGAACATAGCAGAGAAGGTTTGCTGATTGTGCCCAACAACGAGCAAAAGGAAGAGTGTCCTACCCTACAGAAAGAAATAAGAAAACGTTTGGAAAAGGAAACATTTCCCGCGGCCAACTCCATGCAAATCATAATAGATGCAGAAGCCGTAAGAGGAGAACTGAAGCTGCGTCATTGGCAGGAAGGGGATGTTTTCCGCCCAATTGGTCTGAAAGGGAAGAAGAAAGTGAGTGATTTCTTCAATGACCAAAAAATAAGCCTGCGACAAAAGGAGAAAGTATGGTTAGTAACTGACGAAGAAAATATCATTTGGATTGTTGGTTACAGAATAGACGACCGTTACAAAGTGAAAGAGACAACACAAAAAGTAATGCACCTCACCTTACAGTAAACCAACATGCGAATCCACATTCCATATCTCAAATGGCGTGATACGCTGGATGAATGCCATGACAATTGTTTTCGTATAGGCGAAGACGTATTACTCATGGAAGTCCATCATCCTGTTGAAAGGACAGAAGGACCCTATCGGACTGATATGACCACAGCTATCATCTATGAAAAAGGACATGCAGACATCGCTGTAGATATGCGTCCTTACCATGTAGAAGCACCGTGTATTGTGTTCATCTTGCAGAATAGTATTTATCAGACAATTGATCATTCCGCTGATATTTCTGCCAAAATAGTGGTAATGTCAAAATCATTTACGGACGATCTTTTTTCAAACCTTGTAACCGTGAGAGGCATAGAAAACGCCATACGCGGTTCTGCGGTAAGCAAAATTTCGGAAAACGAAATGAACATGTTTTCAGATTATTTTACCATGCTGAAAAGACTTGCCTCATCACCTCTTGTACGATATAAACTGGAAGCTGCAAAACATCTGACGCTAGCCATGTTTTATGGTTATTCCCATATAAAACACAGCCAGACGACATCAGATGGTCCCAAAAGCAAGAAATTGATTTATGGTCGCTTTTTAGACATGCTCACCAAATACCACAAACAGGAGCGCAACATAAATTTCTATGCAGAGAAATTATGTATCAGCAGCAAATACCTGTCGGAATGTATCAAGGAGCAATCAGGCAAAACGGCGCTAGAGGTAATTGACACATACGTGGTTACCCAAGCCAAGAGCATGCTATTATCGTCAGAAATGAGTATTCAACAAATTAGCGACGAGCTTCATTTTCCCTCCCAATCTGCTTTTGGCAAATACTTCAAGCGTGTGACAGGTCTGTCACCGAAAGCATATAGACAGAAATCGCTATAAAGTGTCGAACTTGTTCAGGCACTCTTCCTGTTTCCGTTCTATCTCACCATACAAATCAGGCGGCAAAATATAGGGATAAGGATGCCATTGACGAATTGACAACACCCCTCTTCCTCCCGTAAGCGAACGTACACTTCCGTCAGAAGCAATCATACACCCGTTCACTTCTCCGAAAGTTAGCGTTGCAACTGGATTTTCCGGCACTTTATGTGTAGCTCCCCACGTAGTGGCATTGCATACTTCAGCTTCAGCCTCCCAAACAGCATCTTGCAGTTCAATCTTTAACTTGTAAAGTGTAGGCATAAACCCACCCAGTTCGCGGAAAAACACCCAGTTTTCATGCTGAATTTGCAAATTCCCTTCCGGATAGTATTTATCGGTAGCCAAATCGTAAAGAGCGAAATCTTTCATACCCAATTTCATGTCGTAGAAGGAAGAGTGTATCTCATTAAATGAAATCCACCCCCAATCTTCCCAAGCTCCTATTTCTGCGGCACAGGAATCAACGGCAACATATCTTTCCCGGATTCCCAATCCTTTCACTCCCATCGTCTTTCCATCAACCGTAATTTGTCCATGCACTTCTCCAACCCAATTGTAACCATAGGTAATACTGTGTTGAGTAAGATAAGAAGGTTTTTCTCTTCCATACCATAAAGGCGCATATTGCGGCCGGTGCCAAAGGTCTGCCTTATAACGTCCATCTTGCGTATCAAGCATGAAATGCCACTCATTATTATCGAAACATTCCACTCTATATTCCGGTCCACATGACACGCAAATGCTGTGTTCACGCTTTTCAATAGTCAGAGTTCCTGCCGGATGACGCCACATATTCTCATACAACATACCAGGATAGTCAGTAATCCTATATATGGAATTAGGCAATTGCCGCGATTGTCCTTTTCCTTTGGCAATATTAATGCTCACCACATCCATCTGTTCAAGATGCATTGACAGAATGGAACCACCCAAGGAATAGAGTTCACCATCGTCAGCCGTTACCGAGAATTGGTGCAACCAATCAAGAAAACCACTTCTAATCTCTTCCTTAACGCCTAGTCTTGCATCATCGGCTAATGTCACTTTTGGATTTTCAATTTTCATAATTCTATATTTTTCCGCATTACTGTCCCGTAAAAGTGGATAAATAGTTCTTTGAAATTATTGAAATATAGTCAATTACACGGTTTTTTGAAATGAAACGGACTTGATTTTGCAACTTTGCAGTCTAATACAAATGGCTGCTATGTTC
>JADIMG010000067.1 GCA_017694875.1 Candidatus Gallipaludibacter merdavium | reverse complement strand
CTCCCTGGATAGCTTTCGCATTTCCATAGAAATATACTACCTTTGCGCTATAATTTATAAAATAAAAAGACAGATATACTACACTCTGTATAGCCTATCAAAACGACAGAAAAAGATATGAAAAAGAACATTGCTATCATTGCAGGCGGCTATTCTTCCGAATGGACCGTTTCACTGAAAAGTGCAGCTGGCATCAAGTCATTCATGGACAATTCATTATACAACTCCACCATTGTGACCATCTTGGGTAACGAATGGAAAGCCACCTGTGAAAACGGCGAAGAATATCCGATTGACAAAAACGACTTTTCGTTTACTGACGCACAGGGACAAAAAACGACTTTCGACTTCGCATATATCACCATTCACGGCACACCGGGCGAAAACGGTATGCTGCAAGGCTATCTGGAAATGCTCAACATTCCCTATTCTTGCTGCGGAGTGTTACCGGCAGCCCTTTCGTTCAACAAATTCACCTGCAACCACTATCTGCGTGCGTTTGGTATCAAGGTGGCCGACTCCATCCTGCTCCGCGAAGGCCAATCTGTGCCTGATGAAACAGTAATCAAGGAAATTGGCCTGCCCTGCTTCATCAAAAGCAATGTTGGGGGCAGCAGTTTTGGTGTAACCAAAGTAAAAACAGCCGATCAAATACAACCTGCCGTCCAAAAAGCATTTGCAGAAGGCAACGAGGTCATCATTGAATCCCTGCTCACTGGAACGGAGATTACATGCGGCGCCTACAAGACCAAGGACAAAACGGTGGCATTCCCTATAACGGAAGTTGCCACTGCCAACGAATTCTTCGATTACGACGCCAAATACAACGGACAAGTGCAGGAAATCACACCGGCACGTATCTCCGACCAGTTGGCTGAACGGGTCAAGAAACTCACCCTGGCCATTTATGACATTCTAGGTTGCAAAGGTATCATCCGCGTGGACTACATCATCTCGGAAGGTGACGTGATTAACATGCTGGAAGTCAACACTACTCCCGGTATGACTCCTACCAGTTTCATTCCACAACAGGTGAGAGCTGCCGGACTTGAAATGAAAGACGTACTGACCGATATTATTGAAAACGAATTTAGCCGATAAATCCTATATCCCTCATGGAAACCATCACACAGATTCAGCAACACATACAGAAAAGTCTGGCTGACCTCAACTGGAACAAACAGCCCCTGGGCTTGTACCAACCGATTGGCTACACGCTCGAAGCAGGTGGGAAACGCATACGACCGGCTTTGTTGCTCATAGCCTACAGCATGTACAACTCCAATTGGCAATCGGCAACGGATGCAGCACTGGCATTGGAAGTGTTTCATAACTTCACATTGCTCCATGATGATCTGATGGACAATGCCGACCAACGCAGAGGCCGACCATCCGTGCACATCAAATGGGATCCGAACACAGCAGTACTATCGGGCGACCAAATGATGATTGAAGCCTACAAGTTGCTGCAAAACCTGCCAGCCGAACAGCTTAAAGTTTGCCTGACACTGTTCAACCAAATGGCAACGGAAATCTGCGAGGGACAACAATATGATGTCGATTTTGAAGAACGCAACGATGTAACAGTGGAAAATTACATGGAGATGATACGTCTGAAAACGGCTGTGCTGCTGGCCACAGCGCTCAAAATGGGAGCATTGCTGGCTGGCGCCCCCGAAGAAGACGCTGAAGCGCTCTACCAATTCGGCACGAACATCGGACTGGCTTTCCAGCTCAAGGACGACTACCTCGATGTGTATGGCGACCCTGTTACTTTCGGTAAGCCAATAGGAGGCGACATTGCCTGCAACAAAAAGACCTTCATGCTCATCACGGCCTTCCACAAAGCTGATGTGAAAACCAGAATTGAGCTCCAGCAATGGCTGGCATGCACCAATAAAGACAAAAAAATCAAGGCCGTTACCGAAATATACAATCAACAGGGCATTGACCGCATTTGCGAAGAAGAGATACAAAAATATACACAAAAGGCCATCGCAAACCTCGATTTTATCAGCAAAAAAGGGGTAAATACCGAAGCATTAAGGTCTTTGGCTGAAAAATTAACGGCAAGAAACAAATAATTTTCCTAACTTTGCACATTCAATTTTAGATAAAACAGTATCATGCCATATCGCCGTTTACCAAATACTGACCAGGCAAGACTCAAAGCGCTCACCATGGCTGTCAAAGAAGCCGGTGAAGCCAAATACGGAGAACTTGCCATCAACTACAAGACACTGAATGAAGCCAGCAACTTTCTCACCCAGTTTGAAAGTAAGCTGTGCCAATACCACCAAACGGTGGAAAACCGTGTAAACGCAGCCAAGCAATACCGGCACATTGTTGCCAATGCACGTATGTATATTTCCCATTTCATACAAGTGCTCAATCTGGCTGTCATCAGAGGCGAAATAAAAAAAGAGCAAAAGGAATTATACAAATTGGACCCGGAAATACACAACGTGCCCGACTTGTCGACCGACGCCGCCCTTTTGGAATGGGGTGAGAACATCATCAACGGCGAAAGGGAGAGAACCCAAAGAGGTGGGCTACCCATTTACAATCCCCGCATTGCCAATGTACAGGTGCACTACGACCTGTTCAAGGAATATCAGGCCACACAAAAGATACACCAGTCAACTGCCAACCGCAATTGGGAAGAACTGAATGCACTCCGCGAAACTGCCGACAATATCATACTCGACATCTGGAATCAGGTGGAAGAGCACTATGCACTGTGCAAGCCTTATGAAAAACTGAAAAAATGCGAGGCTTACGGACTGATTTACTATTACAGAAAAGGGGAAAAGGAACTGACACCCGAAACAGACATTGCCATTCAGAAACTTATCGACCAATCACCATCGATTTTCGATGTCAGCGATTTTGAATAGACATCACGAATATAGAAACAGACCTGCTATGCCTGCTGCAATAATCAGCAAAATAGGGTGTACCTTAAAGTAAGACCCGACAAGCACGCCGCCAAAAAGCAGGAAACTCTTGTAGTCAATAAAATTCTCCTTGTTCATCAGCAACAAGGCTGCCGCACCAATCAGGCCCACCACCACGGGACGCAAGCCCACGAATGCGCCTTCTATATAGATATTACCACGCAAATGCAGATACAGCTTGCACAATATCAGCATGATGATGAACGAAGGCAACACGATGGCAAAAGTGGCCACCACCGAACCCAATACCGAACCGGACGCCGTATAACCCACATAAGTGGCACTGTTGATACCTATAGGCCCCGGCGTCATTTGCGATATGGCAATAATATCAGTAAACTCCTGTTGTGACATCCAACCATACCGTTCTATCTCGTGCTGAATCAGCGACAGAATGGCATAACCTCCGCCAAAACCGAAAAGACCTATCTTGAAAAATGCAATGAACAACTGCAAATAAACCATATTCCCTTGATTGATTAAGGCTGCAAAATTCGGAATAAAGAATGACATACACAAAAAAAGCGGACTCTCCCAAGCCCGCTTATTTCACTAATTAATTCTTAACCTGAAACTTGTGGTAGTCTTATCATTAACACACTGCAAAGATAAACCAGGTTCAAGAACCGCACAATACCTATATGTAGGTATTTATGCCTATTAGTCGTCAATGTCAATCAATTGGAATTGCAAGTTGAACTTCAAATCCAAACGGTTGTCCAACTCGATTTCATAATCACGACGGTCTCTGTCAATCTTCAACACTTTTTGTGCCGGATAGGTTCTGGTTACATAATCCATAATCTGAGCAGGAACAATACCAGCCGGCAAACCCATAGGATATTCAACAGATTTCCATTCACCGTTGGAACGGAATTCCACTTTACCGCCATTGTTGAACATCACTTCATAAGTCTTTACCAAATCATCCACCTCTTCCTTGGCTAAAGCTACTGTAGCATCAGCAAAATATGTTTTGACAAATTCAGTCGCAGCAACCGGCAACTGATTTACTTCAATGGGTTTCTCATAAGCACAAGCTGTCAACGAAAACAGACTGGCGGCAAAAATAATCAAAAGGTTTCTCATAATCATTTGTCTTTTTAAAGTTAATATTTAAGGCTTGCACACATTATCTCATGCAAACAAGTAAAACACTGCAAATTCTTTGCCAAACCTCCACACACCACTTTCTTTCCTGCCATCTTGAAGCATCAAATAAAACAAATAACCACTAATAATATACCAGATTCAACGGCAGGTCACAATCTTTTGCTACCTTTGCTTCAACAAACAGGCGAACTACCCCTATAGCCTCTATCCCCAGCGGAACTACAACTCACACATTACACAATCAGACAACAATAAAACAACACAATATGAAAATTGGAATCATTGGAGCTGGACATATAGCCAACAAAATGGCGCTCACACTCTCAAAAATGGACAAGGAACAAGCCTATGCCATTGCAGCACGTGATTACGAGCGGGCACGGGCATTTGCCCAGAAATGGAACATGGAAAAGGCCTATGGCTCATACGAGGAACTGGCAGACGACCCGCAAGTGGACCTCATCTACATTGCCACACCACATGCCCTGCACTACGAACAGGCACGCATGTGTCTGATGAAAAAGAAAAATGTGCTCTGCGAAAAGACCTTTACCGCCAACGCTCAGCAAGCTGCCGAACTGTGCCAGCTGGCACACGAAAACAACTGCTATCTGGCCGAAGCCATTTGGACACGCTACATGCCTTTTTCACACACGATTGCCGAACTGGCACACAGCGGCATCATTGGAACCCCCTATATGCTGACCGCCAGCCTCGCCTATCCCATTGAGGAAAAGGAACGCATCCGCCAACCACAATTGTGTGGTGGAGCACTTTTTGACTTGGGTGTCTATCCCATCAATTTTGCCCGTATGGTATTCGGCACCGACATTCAGCGTATAACATCCGCCTGCATCAAAGGCGAAACCGGAGTGGACCTGCAAAACAATATCCTATTCTGCTATGCCGATGGAAAAATGGCAGCCATGCAGACAAGCGTCAGATGTGCCAACGACCGGCAAGGTATCATTTCCGGCACAGAAGGTTATATTGTAGTGGACAACATCAACAACCCGCAAGAAGCTGTTGTCTATGACCCCAACCACTCGGAAAAGGCCCGTTGCAACTGTCCACAGCAAATCACAGGTTTTGAATATCAGATAATGGCCGCCGAAGAAGCCATCAGCAAAGGCTGGACAGAATCACCGCTCATGCCCCACCATGAAACCATACAGATTATGGAAATTCTCGACACATTGCTCAAGGAATGGAATATCACATTGGGATAAACAAAACCGCCTGAAAATGAAATACAACTACAGTAAAATCCTACTCGCGTGCGTGCTATTGCTCGCCACCGGCTGCAAAATTAAAAAAGCCGTCATAGAACCAGCTCAACCGCAACCGAAAATTGTCCAGCAGGCTGACACCACACAGATACCGGCTTTTCCCGCCGAAGTGCTCTATGTGCTGGCACGCGAATACGAAAGCATACACGATTCCACCAAAGCCAAGTTTGACATGCCGCAAAGCGAAGTCATACGTCACGACAGCATGCCGCTTGAACAATACATGGAGCAACGACTCATACAGCTCTATCCGGAAAAAGCCTACAAAGGCCTGTTGCGAAAAACCAATACCATCGCACAAAAGGCCATCCCCCCAAAAAGGAAAAAGCAGATTGTACTGCCAGAACTGGAAATGCCAACCTCAACTGGCACACAACAGGAAGACCGTTTCCACACCTTCGTTTCCGACAGCGATGAAGTGGCCTTCATGAACATGACTGCGCCCGAGGAAAAACTCTATCGGGAACTCAACTCCCTGGCCGACGACAGCTCGTTTGTTACACTCGAACAAATGAAAAACATCACCATCAGGGACTCAGCGTGGAACCTCGACAAGCGGTTGGTTTCAGACACACTCCCCTTCTTCCTGCAAGAACGCTGGACGGTATCCCTACTCCTCTCCGGCATTGGCACACATGTATTTTACCGCATCATGCAAAGCAAAGCCAGAGCAGAATATGTTTCAGAATACTACTATCCCGGCCAGACAAGCGACGGTATGCGCGGTGATGCTTTTAAGCACCTGTTTGTCAATACCATGCTGAAACGCTACACCACTGAAGCGCTGGCTTGGCTGGTCATGGATATCTATTGGGAAAACATCCGTACCAATGCACCCTGTGACATGGTAATGGACCTGCACAACAACCATGTGGGACGTTCCACACAATACAGAACCTTCCGGGGCGATTTCTGGAAAGACAGATACAATTGGCTGGGCTGGTCAGACAATATTCTACAATTTGTGGAAGATACAACCAACAACGCCACCTACCACCAATGGAACAAGCAATTACCGCTTTTCTTCATACGGCAGGAAGAAGAACAAGCCGACAAATCGCTCTACCTTTATTGGAACAAATCCAAAATAAAACAACAACCATAGCAAAAATTATGTGTCACAAAAATCGGTCATGCGGATAAAAAATATCACAATACACCCATAGCTTACTCCACCGATTTTCACCACAGGACACGGGCAGCTTACAAATTGTAAGTTGCCCGTTATTCCTTTTGCCCACAGAGACTTCCATGGCTTTGCATTTAAAAAAAGAATATATATCTTTGCCCCACAGTGCAAAAAACTTCAAATCTAATACCTAACAACATGGAACCGATCAAATCATTCGCAGAGCTCACAAAGCATCTGACCAACTGCGGACGTACACGTGTAGCCGTGGCCAATGCGGTCGATGACCACTCGCTGGAAGCGGTTGTGCTAGCCATCAAAAACGGATTTGCTGAAGCATACCTCGTTGGCGACAAGGCGGTCATCGAAAAATATGAATTCATACATGACCCGAAGGCGGCTTCCTACATACACATCATTAACATCCCCGACGTACAGGATGCTACCGTAGAAGCAGTCAGAATGGTAAGAAACAATGAGGCCGATGTACTCATGAAAGGGCTGGTCAATACAGACGTTATCATCAGAGCCATCCTCGACAAGGAAAAAGGTCTGTTGCCTCCTGGAAACGTATTGTCGTTTACCGCCACTTTTGAAGTACCGGGATATCACAAGCTGATTTTCCTGGCCGACCCGGCTGTTATACCGTCGCCAACACTCGAACAGAGAAGAGCCATCATCAACTACACCATTGCCACTGCCCGGAAATTCGGGGTGGAAAAACCTAAGGTGGCCCTTATCCATGCCACAGAAAAGCCTAATCCAAAAATCCAGTACATGAGCGACTATGTACAGATTGTGGAAGAGGCCAAAGAAGGCAAATTCGGCAATGTTACCATCGACGGCCCTATGGATATCTTCCTGGCACTCGACAAGGAAAGAGGCGCCATCAAGAAAGTTCCGACCCCCGTATTGGGCGATGCCGATATCCTCATCTTCCCCAACTTCGAATCAGCCAACGCATTCTACAAGGCACTCATTGCCTTTGCTGGCGCAGAAATGGGAGGCAAGCTGGAAGGAACAACCAAACCCGTTGTACTCACTTCACGCTCCGACAGTATTCAATCAAAGTTTAACAGTTTAGCACTTGCGTGCATCACAGCCCATGAATAAGATTCTTGTTATCAACCCCGGCTCAACATCTACCAAAATAGCCGTTTACGAGGACCACAAACAAGTCCTGCTCGAAGTAATCAGACACACAGCTGAAGAAATTGGCCGTTATGAAAAAATTGCCGACCAATACGAGTTCAGAAAAAAACTGATTGAAGATAAATTGCATGAACACGGCATTTGCGAAAAGGATTTCGCTGCCATTATCGGACGTGGAGGCATGGTGCGCCCTCTGGAATCCGGCGTTTACAACGTAAATGAAAAAATGCTCTACGACCTCCGCAACTGCATCCATTCTGCGGAACATGCCAGCAACCTGGGTGGTCTCATTGCCTATGAAATGGCGCAAACCATTGGCTGTCCGGCATTCATTGCCGACCCCGTGGCTGTGGACGAATTGAGCGACGTGGCACGTATCAGCGGATTGCCGGAACTGCCCAAACGTTCCATCTTCCATGCACTTAACCACAAAGCCATTGCCAGAAGATATGCAACCGAACACAACACCCAATATGAAAGTCTCAACCTGATTGTCGTTCACATGGGCGGAGGCGTCTCTGTTGGTGCACACAAACACGGCAGGGTGGTTGACGTTAACCAGGCACTCGACGGATGGGGGCCATTCTCACCAGAAAGAGCCGGCACATTGCCCGCAGGCGATTTAGTCAAACTTTGCTTCAGTGGAAAATATACACAGGCTGAAATTAAAAAGATGCTGGCCGGCAAAGGTGGATTTTATGCACACCTCGGCACAACCGATGCAAGGGAAGTGGACAAAATGGTGGAAAATGGCGACAAGAAAGCAGCCCTTATCCTCGAAGCATTCTGCTATTGCATCACCAAAGACATCGGTGCCATGCTTCTTGCCATGCAAGAAAAAACCGACGCTGTATTGCTGACCGGTGGCATTGCCTATGACCATCTCGTTGTAGACTACATCAAAAAATATGTAGAACCATTTGCACCCGTACACGTTTATCCCGGCGAAGACGAAATGGGAGCTTTGGCCGATTGTGCTTTGCGTGCATTGAACGGAGAAGAAACAAAAGTTTATTAATCGGAATACAATAATGAACTTTTTCCTCCGTTATTTGTTTTAACTTTAAACGAATTAAATTTGACAATATGGAAAGAGACGAAACAGTATGCCACTGCATGGGCATAACCAAAGGCGAAATTGTAGATGCCATCAAAAAGCATAACTTGAAAACCGTTGAAGAAGTGGGCGAAGTTACCACTGCCGGAACCGGTTGCGGCGGATGCCAGGAAACCATTCAGGAAATCCTCAATGAAGTAAACGGCAAATAAGGCATCGTAAAAAATAGGAACGGCATTTAACCTCCTATGAAACAAGCCCTAGAAGCGTATTGCTTTTGGGGCTTGCTTGTATTCATGGACAGAATCGCTTCATGCTAATACTCTCAGCCTGGCCAAGCGAGCAAGTACTCGACAAGTACCGAATAAGTTATCAACAGACAATCCATATATCACAAGAATTGTAAACACATTAGGAAACAATCAATTATCCGTCAAGGAAATGCTCGATTCTTTACATCTGAAAGATAGAGAAAATTTCCTAAAACTTTACTTGACCCCTGCAATCGACGGAGGTTTTGTCAAAATGCTCTACCCCGATTCACCACGCCACCCACGACAAAAATACCTTTTAACGGGCAAAGGGCAGATGCTGTTAAGCCAATTGAAAGAGAAATAACAGGCCATGAAGGGTGTACAACCCAACATATACCCATCAAAACCACCCCAACCCATCATCACATATATCAGGCAGCAAAAACAAACCGTTGCAATGCCTTATATATGCCATCCTCGTCAACAGATGTTGTAATATAATCGGCACATTGCTTTAGAATCTCGTTGGCATCCCCCATAGCCACGCCAATTCCAGCCTCCTTAATGATGGAAACATCATTTCCGCCGTCACCAAAAGCCATCGTTGCCTGCGGAGCAATACCTTCATAAGCAATCAAATCCAGAAAGCCATTTCCCTTGCACGCATCCATTGCTGTAATATCGGCAAAGTCAGGATACCAACGACTGGCAACACTACCCTTCATATACGGCATGATTTTCAGTTCCTCTTCCTTGGAAATAACAGGAGTAAGTTGTAATATTCTTTGTTGAAGAATCGGGGCCACGTTATTGTCGTCTCTCAAGTTCTGCACGTTCAACATTTGATGAAAGATACGGTCCGAACTATCATTGCTGTTATACATCACCAAATCATTTTCGCCTACCACCATACACGGAAATCCCATCTTATCCGAAAACCTTAACATGGTCAATACATCCTCATAAGGAATCGGCCGACAGGAGATAATCTGCTTGCCGGAAAAGCACAAGGCTCCATTAGCCGTTATATAACCATCAACCCATTGTTCTATTGCCTTTATGTTAGTAATCAATGAGCGGGGGCGTCCCGTTGATATATAAATCCTAATACCTCTGTCCTTCGCATCTACAATAGCATCTACTGCCGATTGCGGAATCTGATGGGTTTTAAAACTGACCAAAGTTCCGTCAATATCAAAAAAAATTGCCTTTATCATATACAAATAAAAATGACATTTGCTATACATATCAAGAATCATACATGTCAGGTCTCTATAGGTGAGTCATCCATTGACATGTATGATTTCCAATCAATAGGCGGATATATATTCCCGCTGTTTCCCGCCTTTCACAATAGTCTCGTCATCATCCTTCAGATAGTCCGATTATCTTCATTCATTTCCGCTTCACGCTCTTTACCTGCAGGGCACGCATCGCATTGAACACAGCCAATACGGTTACGCCAACATCGGCAAATACAGCCATCCACATAGTGCTGAGACCCACAGTTGCCAACAATAGAATGACAATCTTTATGCCAATAGCAAACCATACATTCTCACGGGCTATCCGAATCGTGCGGCGGGCTATCCTTATTGCTGTTGCAATTTTGGAAGGCTTGTCATCCATCAGTACCACATCGGCAGCCTCAATAGCCGCATCACTTCCCAAACCACCCATGGCAATGCCGACATCGGCACGTTTCAACACAGGCGCATCGTTAATGCCATCACCTACAAAAGCCAACGCACTGTTTTCCAGACGGGATGTCAATAATTCTTCCACATGTTCCACTTTGCCCGCCGGCAACAATTCAGCATAACAACTGTCTATCCCCAATTTGGCTGCTACATCTGCTGCCACTTCCTTTCTGTCGCCCGTCAGCATCACCACTCGCTGAACGCCTAAATTTTTCAATAAACTTACAGCCGCAGCACTGTCTTCTTTCAAGCAATCATTGATGACTATATGACCGACATACCTGCCATCGACCGCGACATGGATAATCGTACCCACACAATGGCAATCATGCCAGCTGATTCCCATGCTATCCATCATTTTGGCATTGCCCACACACACGATGCGTTCTCCCACTTTAGCCTTGATGCCATGGCCCGCTATCTCTTCCACTTCGGTAATGGAACAGCCGTCAGTTCCTTCATTGGGGAAGGCTGCTCGAAGGGCTTCACCAATCGGATGAGTGGAATAATGCTCCACGTGCGCAGCCAGATGCAACAAATCCTGCTCGCTGAAATCCTCCGGGTGAACAGCCTCCACGGCAAATTCCCCACGGGTCAGCGTGCCGGTCTTGTCGAAAACAACCGTACCCACTTTAGCCAACGTGTCCATATAGTTACTACCCTTAATCAATATACCTTGACGAGAAGCGCCACCCAAGCCTCCAAAGAATGTCAACGGAACACTGACTACCAATGCACACGGACACGAAACGACAAGGAAAACAAGAGCACGATGCAACCAGACGGGAAATGAGGCCATAAAGGCTTCGGCTGTAAACAAGGGAGGTATGAAAGCAAGCAGCAATGCCGCCACAACCACAATCGGTGTATAAATGCGGGCAAAACGTGTAATGAACGATTCGCTGCGCGACTTGCTGGCATCAGCAGTTTCAATGAGGCTGATGATTTTGGAAACAGTACTTTCACCAAAACTTTTAGTCGTTTCCACACGAATCACTCCAGATAGATTAATACAACCAGACATTACCTCATCACCTTCCTGAATTTCACGGGGCATACTTTCACCGGTCAAGGCGACTGTATTCAAAGAGGATACTCCCGCAACAACTTTACCGTCCAAAGGCACCTTTTCGCCCGGTCTGATGACAATTACCTCACCCACATTCACATCTCGCGGTGATACGCTGAGCAATTTTCCGTCGCGTTCCACATTTGCCACATCAGGGCGAATATCCATCAAATGGGAGATGCTATCACGGCTTTTGCCTTCTGCATAGCCTTCAAAAAGCTCACCAACTTGAAAGAACAGCATAACAAAGACCGCCTCTGGAAATTCGGTTTCAGCACCAGGAAGAAAACCGATAACCAATGCCCCGACCGTTGCTATCGACATCAGGAAATGCTCATTGAAAAAATCTCCTTTTGCAATTCCCTCCGCCGCTTCTTTCAATGTATCATACCCTATAATCAGATAAGGTACAAGATAAACCAACAACAGCTGCCATTTTAGCAAGCCGCCATAATGCTCAATCAATACAGCTCCCAAGAGCAATAATGCAGTGACCACAATCAAGATGGCCTTTCCTTTTAATTTGCTATGACCATGGTCGTGTGCATGGTCGTGTGCTTTATTTTCCATAACTCTAATCATTTGTTGTTTGTGCTGCAAAAGTAGAATGAAAAGGATACAACTGAGTTGCATTCACTGCCGGCAAGCCAATTATGCAACCCGGTTGCAAAATTCATTGCTTGGTTTACCCATTAGCTCGTCTCTCCATATTTCCAGATAAGATGAAATGTATCTCGACAGAGTCTGACTGTAAAACTTTGTTTTCCATTTGTCTCTGCTCTCGTCTTTCCTTATCTTTGTAAAGAAATTCAGCAGTTATACAATGGAAACCGATGATTTAACCACTTGTCTTGAACAAAAAGGCGTAAAACCGACCGCCAACAGGATTCTTGTTCTCAAAGCCTTGAAAGAATCTGCACACCCCATGTGCTTGGCTGACCTGGAAAATGAACTCATAACCATGGACAAATCCAGCATATTCCGAGTTTTGACCCTGTTTCAGGAACATGAAATTGTACATACATTCGAAGACGGAAGGGGCATCTTGCATTACGAACTGTGCACCAGCACAACAGTCTGCAATCTCTCTGACGCCCACATACATTTCTACTGCGAGTCCTGCCAGAAGTCATTTTGCATGGACAATATTGCCATCCCCAACTTTCAATTACAGGAAGGATTCATTGCTCACTCCATCTCATTCGTTATCAAAGGCACTTGCCCGAAATGCAGCAGGAAACAAGGCCTGCTATAAGAGTTATTATACATAAGCGCACTACCTATTGTTATGAAATACATCGATGATTTGCTGATTAAATACCTGCAAAGACAGAATGAAACAAAATTACACTGTAATGGGTGCTGATATCAGACGGTTCTACATCTCAAGATAAGATGGCAAAAAAGATAGGAATCAGCAAACGAGCCATTGAAATGCAAATTGCAAATCCAAAAGCTAAAGGAATACTTGTCAGAGAGGGAGCAAATCATGGTGGTTACCGGCGCATTATTTTCAAACCATAAATAACAATTGAATCACTTGGCAATATTCATGCTGTTATAAGTTGCGATTATTTAGATATACAAGTACCGAATAAGTTTGAAGAAATCAGTCAAAATATCATAGACATTACTTTAGCCATTGGTGGTAATGAATGTTCAATAAAAGAAATAATGGAGCAACTGAGATTGACACCGTCCCAACTTCCTTAAACTCTATCTGACCCCTGCAATCAATGGAGGTTTTGCCCAAATGCTCTACCACGATTCACCACGCCACCGACGGCAAAAATACCTTTTAACGAGCAAAGGGCAAATGCTGTTTAGTCTATTGAAAGTGAAATAGGAATTCTATCAGAATAGATAAAGAATCTACAAAGATAACCTATTATTCTCTTTAAGATCAGGACTTATGCGTATCGTATCATTTTTCTCTGGCTGTGGAAGGGAAATGCAAGGATTGAAACCATCCTTTTTTACCTAGCCCTAAGACAGACTTCTTCCTCCCGGAAAATTATTTAACCAAACTATCAAAAAAACGTTTCCATATTTTTGTTTTCAACAAAAAGCACTATATTTGCCTTCGATAAATATCAAATTGTAAACAAAGCGAACGTATCAGTAACCAATGTACAAAAAAAAGAATTAATAACTGAATTCTCATTGCCTTAGATTTAATCCGATGAAGACCAAGGAAGAAAAACTGGAAATATGCTCCACATGCACGAAAAGAAAATTTAATCCGGAGAAAGGATTGATTTGTTCACTAACCAATGAAGAACCAATCTTTGATGACGAATGCCCAGCTTTTGAAGCTGATTCAGACCAACTCCAAAAACCCAAAGACAACAACACACCACAGTCAATCTCTGGCTGGCTAACCTTTTTTTTATGGGTCGGCATCGGACTCGGAGTCATTGTATCGACCAAAACAGCCTTTAATGAAATTATCATTGAGGGTATCAACTGGTACCTCGCTTCTGCATATGCAACCTATATAATAGCTCTCGATATCATTGCCGTCTATACTATAATAGCCTTTTATCGTAGAAAATCAAATGCAGTAGCTTTAGCCATAACCTATACAGCTATGATTGCTTTGGATGGTATCTCTTCCCTAATTTTAGGAACAGTATTTGAAGACAATTCAATGTTCCGGCCTGCACTCCGGCAAATAAGCTGGGGCATAATATGGTTTACATATATCCAAAAATCAGAAGATATTAACAATTTAATCCCCATACTTTCGCGCACATGGAAAAGCTTTGAAAAAATTGTACTGGCTATTTATATAATAGGATTGAGCTTTTATACAGCAACTCTTGCCTACATTTTTATCAAAACGGATGACCCGCTTCGTTACCTCTTCACAACCGAAAAATATGTTGAGACAAACATCGAGGATATGAATATGGAATTACCAAGGGTCATATACGACGGCCTTACCCTGGAACATATCAGAAAAGAAAACATGAACATTATCTTTACTTATCAATACAGCTATTTGGTTAAAACCGACTTTGATCCTGGCTACCTTGATAATGAGGCGATGGTTAACAAGCACGAACAGCTATTTGATGTTTCCACCAATCCTGAGCCAGACCCTTTTGCTCACTACTATGCAACAGGTTATAGCACTACCTGTGAATATGTTGATTCTCTCTCTGAAGTCCTTTATACTATAACAATCACACCTGAAGAATATAAGGCTGCAACAGAAGCACCCTATCAATGTCCAATAGAAACGATCAAGGAGCTCATCAACGAAACCAATAAAGAACCCCATAATTTTTTTGCTAATTCAAGGCTCTTTATATTGGACAAGATATTGTGGAACAACAATGACACAGAAGTGAGTTATCGCATTAGACTCGCCGACCTATCTGCAGAGGAAATGGCTGCAATACCCCCTGCCAAGCTCAGTGAATTCATCACAAGCAACTGGAATGACTTTTGTGACCATATCATGAGATTGGCCATAATAAACCAGATGGTCATCCAATTTGGCTTTTTCACCGCATCTGGTGATGAATACACAACAGTCCGCATAACACCTGAAATATATAACGCTTATTAGCAACAAACCAAACATACCACTTAAATCTAATACTATAAATATAAATCCATTAGCCTTATGAACAAAACATCAGCTTTCATCTCTATTATTGTTCATTCTATTGGGATCACAAACTATCTGCCAAAAACCTTAAGGAACCTAACTCTGAAATCTGGTTCTTAGGAAAATGCGGGAACTTACGGAGGAATTGCCTAACTTCCTGCCGAGTTAAGGACCACAATACAAAACAAAAGAGACTTCTTTCTACATCACATTTTATAATTTGAATTGGGGAGAGAACGGAAGGCTACCTTTTGAGAAAATGGCCAACAGGGTAAATAGTACCCTCGAAAAGTACCCTGCTAACGAAGAAAATTCGGTCCAAAAGTTCGGAGACACATAGGAAACACAGAAGACAATCAGTAAAACTGCACAAAAGATAATTGACCTCGTTATTTCTAATCCATCCAATCACAGCCATAATATAACAAGATTGTTGTAACCAAACATGCTATAAAGAAAAACATCATGAATCTTAGGACTTGGGAATTTTAACTCATGAAGGCTCTGATTAGACCGGCTATTGGCGCATTATGATCAAACTTATATACAACACCAGTGCCAATGCATGCGCAGAACATGGCTTAAAAGTAACCCCTTCAATAGTGGTACAACAAACAAAAAACAGCGCACAACCCCTTTACGGGATTATGCGCTGTTTTACTTTATACTATTGTCAACTTTTTACTTCACTTCCTCAAAGTCAACATCGGTTACATTGTCACCACCCTTGTTGTCTGATGAACCGCCTTGTGTCTGTTGGCCACCGAAGTCAGCACTCTGTGCACTTCCTGCATTCTGAGAAGCATTCTGTGCATTATACATTTCCTGGCTGGCGGCCTGGAAAGCGGTGTTCAACTCGTTGATGGCAGCATCGATAGCGGCTACATTCTGAGCCTTGTGAGCTTCTTTCAGTTTACCAAGAGCTGCTTCAATAGGAGCCTTCTTGTCGGCTGGAATCTTGTCACCAAACTCTTTCAACTGTTTTTCCGTTTGGAAAATCATGCTATCAGCCTGGTTGATTTTATCAGCACGCTCTCTTTCGCGTTTATCAGCTTCAGCATTAGCTTCTGCCTCTGCTTTCATACGTTTGATTTCCTCTTCGCTCAAGCCGCTGGAAGCTTCGATACGAATCTTTTGTTCCTTACCGGTAGCTTTATCCTTGGCTGATACATTCAAGATACCGTTAGCATCGATATCGAACGTTACCTCAATCTGAGGTTCACCACGACGGGCTGGCATAATGCCGTCCAAGTGGAAACGACCGATGGTCTTGTTGTCCTTTGCCATAGAACGTTCACCTTGCAATACGTGGATTTCCACAGAAGGTTGGTTATCAACGGCAGTAGTAAAGGTTTCCGATTTCTTGGTAGGTATAGTTGTGTTGGCCTCAATCAATTTGGTCATCACACCACCCATGGTTTCAATACCCAAGGAAAGCGGAGTCACATCCAACAACAGCACGTCTTTTACTTCACCTGTCAACACACCACCTTGAATAGCAGCACCGATAGCCACAACCTCATCAGGGTTAACACCTTTGGAAGGAGCTTTTCCGAAGAATTTCTCAACAGCAGCTTGGATAGCAGGGATACGGGTAGAACCACCTACCAATATCACTTCATCAATATCACTGATGGAAAGGTTAGCTTTACGCAATGCGGTACGGCACGGTTCGATAGTACGCTGAATCAAATCATCAATCAATTGTTCAAATTTAGCACGGGTCAATGTACGAACCAAGTGTTTAGGCACACCGTCAACTGGCATAATGTACGGCAAGTTGATTTCGGTTGTCATCGTATTTGACAATTCGATTTTTGCCTTTTCTGCAGCCTCTTTCAAACGTTGCAATGCCATTGGGTCTTTGCTCAAATCGGCACCACCGTTTTCATCCTTGAATTCCTGTACCAACCAATCGATAATACGATGGTCAAAGTCATCACCACCCAGGTGTGTATCACCATCAGTTGCCTTTACTTCAAATACACCATCGCCCAATTCCAATACAGACACATCGTGAGTACCACCACCGCAGTCGAATACTACAATCTTCATATCCTTGTTGCTCTTGTCCAAACCGTAAGCCAATGCAGCGGCGGTCGGTTCGTTGACAATACGGCGTACGTTCAATCCGGCAATTTCACCGGCTTCCTTAGTAGCCTGACGTTGTGCATCGTTAAAATAAGCCGGTACAGTAATGACTGCATCCGTTACTTCCTGACCCAGATAATCTTCTGCCGTCTTTTTCATCTTTTGCAGGATGATAGCTGAAATCTCTTGAGGAGTATACAGACGTCCATCAATATCCACACGTGGAGTATTGTTGTCACCCCTTACGACTTTGTAAGGTACACGTTCAATTTCCTTGGTCAAGCGGTCATAGGTTTCACCCATGAAACGTTTGATGGAATAAACGGTGTTGTGAGGATTGGTAATGGCCTGACGTTTTGCAGGATCACCCACTTTACGTTCGCCACCTTCAATAAAACCAACTACAGAAGGAGTTGTTCTTTTACCTTCACTATTTGTAATTACGACTGGTTCGTTGCCTTCCATTACTGCAACGCAAGAGTTCGTTGTTCCTAAGTCTATACCAATAATTTTTCCCATTGTTGTATATCTTTTAAATTGTTATTACTCATGTTCTCATGTCAGCTGCTCTATCGCAACCGACGTAAGGGTTAAGGCAAACCATGTGCCAAGCAGCAAAGCATGACACTTCCTGCCATTTTGTCCGAATGCCAGTAGCAAAAAGAATGTTCCATACAAGAACTGTCTGACATTAGCAACCCACCACTGCGGCAGATAATCCCTTTTGGCTGAAACAAGCCAACAAACTACGGGACTTCCTCCGACACACCAGGATTCACCTTACCGCAAAACAGTTTCAAACTTTAAACACGGAGAGCAAGCTTTCCCGCTGGAATCATATATACTTTTCCAACTTTTTTTCATAACTTTGCAGCTTGATTTTTAAGGTAAAACGACCAAACAAGCTATCTATATGAAGAAATTCAAAGAATACAGCGGACTGAACCTGTCCGATGTAAACAAGCAGGTCTTGAAACAATGGGATGAAAAGGACCTATTCCACAAAAGTGTCGAAACGCGTGAGGGTTGCCCCTCCTTTATTTTTTACGAAGGACCTCCTTCTGCCAACGGTATGCCGGGCATTCACCATGTAATGGCACGTACCATCAAAGATACATTCTGCCGCTACAAAACCATGAAGGGTTTTCAGGTGAAGCGTAAAGCCGGATGGGACACACACGGACTACCCGTTGAATTAGGCGTGGAAAAATCACTCGGAATAACCAAAGAGGATATCGGCAAGAAAATATCTGTGGAGGAATACAATGCCGCATGCCGCAAGGATGTCATGAAATATACCAAAGAATGGTCAGACCTTACCCACAAAATGGGTTACTGGGTGGACTTGGAACATCCTTATATCACGTATGACAACAAATACATTGAAACCCTTTGGTGGTTGCTCAAACAGCTCTACAACAAAGGATTGCTCTACAAGGGCTATACCATCCAACCCTACTCTCCTGCTGCGGGAACAGGATTGAGTACGCATGAATTGAACCAACCGGGCTGCTATCGCGACGTGAAGGATACTACCTGCACGGCACAATTCAAGATACGCCCTATCAGTTCGCCCAACAATGATTTCCAAAAAGTGCTGGCCAATGCAGTAGAAAACGGAGATGCCTATTTCCTGGCTTGGACCACCACCCCTTGGACTTTACCTTCCAATACAGCTCTCTGCGTGGGACCAAAGATTGACTATGTGGCTGTGGTTTCCTTCAACCCCTATTCCGGCAAGAAAGCCACTTACGTATTGGCCAAACCGCTGATTGGACACCTGTTCAATCCGAAAGCTGCGGAAATGGCATTGGAGGACTATAAACCGGGTGACAAGCTCATTCCTTATCAGGTGATTGCCGAAAGCAAGGGTACCGACTTGGTAGGATTGGAATACGAGCAGCTCATTCCATGGGTGAATCCGGGTGAAGGAGCTTTCCGTGTAATTCCTGGCGACTATGTAACCACAGAAGACGGTACGGGTATCGTACACATCGCACCTACTTTTGGTGCCGATGACGCCTTTGTGGCCAAAAAAGCCAGTGTGCCTGGACTCACATTCATTACCAAGAAAGGCGAACTCCGCCCAATGGTAGATATGACCGGAAAGTTCTTCCTGCTGGAAGATTTGGACGAAGATTTTGTCAAAGGACATATCAATACAGAACTTTACAAGGAATACGAGGGACGCTTTGTCAAGAATGCATACGACCCACAACTCACCGATGCCGACGAAACACTCGACATCGCTTTGTGCATGATGCTCAAACAACAGAACCTCGTGTTCAAGATTGAGAAACATACGCACAACTATCCTCACTGCTGGCGTACAGATAAACCCGTGCTCTACTATCCGCTTGACAGCTGGTTCATCAAAACGACCGCTTGCCGCGAGGAAATGATTGCCCTCAACAAGACCATCAACTGGAAACCGGAATCAACCGGTACTGGACGTTTCGGCAAATGGTTGGAAAACCTCAACGACTGGAACTTGAGCCGTAGCCGCTATTGGGGAACTCCACTGCCTATCTGGCGCACAGAAGACGGCAGCGAGGAAGTGTGCATCGGTTCTTTGAAAGAGCTCATCGAAGGCATCGAAGCATCTGTCAAAGCTGGCTTCATGAAGGAAAATCCTTACAAGAATTTCCGTGTGGGCGACAACTCCGAAGAAAACTATTCAACGAAAAACATTGACTTGCACCGTCCTTATGTGGACCAAATCATATTGGTATCCAAGAGCGGCAAACCGATGAAGCGCGAACTGGACCTTATTGACGTATGGTTTGACTCTGGCGCCATGCCTTATGCACAAATCCACTATCCGTTTGAAGCGCCCTATTCTGATAATCTTCAAGGCTACTTCCCTGCTGATTTCATCTCTGAGGGAGTTGACCAGACACGTGGATGGTTCTTTACACTCCACGCATTGGGCACCATGATTTTCAATTCAGTAGCCTTCAAGAACGTCATCTCCAACGGACTGGTGCTTGACAAAAACGGCAACAAGATGTCCAAACGTCTGGGCAATGCCGTTAACCCATTTGGAGCTATCGAACAATATGGTTCTGACCCGCTCCGCTGGTACATGATGACCAATTCATCCCCATGGGACAACCTGAAGTTTGACGAAGAGGGCGTCAAGGAAGTGAGCCGCAAATTCTTCGGCACGCTTTACAACACTTATTCCTTCTTTGCCCTCTATGCCAATGTGGACAATTTCGATACCAATGCCGCACAAATACCAGTGGCTGAGCGCCCTGAAATTGACCGCTGGATACTCTCATTGCTCAACAGCCTGATAAAAGAAGTAAACCAACAGTATGAGGACTACGAACCAACACGTGCCGGACGCACCATCAGCGATTTCGTCAATGAAAACCTCAGTAACTGGTACGTACGTTTGAACCGTAAACGCTTCTGGGGCGGTGAGATGACCAACGACAAGCTGGCAGCTTACCAGACTTTGTACACCTGCCTACTTACCGTTTCCAAACTCATGGCACCTATCGCACCATTCTATGCCGACCAACTCTACATCGACCTGACTGGCGATAGCAGCGCAAGCGTACACCTGACCAACTTCCCCGAAGCTGATGAGAGCCTGATTGACCAGAAACTGGAAAGCTGCATGCAATTGGCACAGCAAAGCTCTTCCATGATTCTTG
The DNA here is from genome assembly GCA_017694875.1 of Candidatus Gallipaludibacter merdavium. GTDB lineage: Bacteria > Bacteroidota > Bacteroidia > Bacteroidales > Paludibacteraceae > Gallipaludibacter > Gallipaludibacter merdavium. The sequence goes on along the minus strand of JADIMG010000067.1, from coordinate 2,875 downwards.
CCTTGCGCCGGAAAGCCGACAAGAAAGTGCGTCAACCACTGGCCAAAGCCGTTATTCCCGTACAAGACACTGCTACACGTGACAATCTGAAATATGTAGCTGAACTGGTGAAAACCGAAGTGAACGTAAAGGAACTGGAAGTGGTATTGGCAGAAGAGTCAACCATCAAGTTGGTGAAGAAAATCAAGCCAAACTTCAAGACCTTGGGCAAGAAATATGGCAAACAGATGAAGGAAATTGCCGCAACCATCAACGCATGGTCACAAGACGACATCAATGCGATTGAGCAGAACGGCCAAGCCATCCTGCCTTTAGCAAGCGGCGAAGTTATAGTCAGCTTGGAAGATGTTGAGATTGCAACAGAAGACATGCCAGGCTGGTTGGTAGCCAACGAAGGCAACCTGACCATCGCTCTTGACATTGCCATCACAGAAGAATTGAGACAAGAAGGCGTTGCCCGCGAATTGATTAACCGTATCCAGAACATACGTAAAGCTAACGGCTATGAAATTACGGACAAAATCAACATCCAAATCGAAAAGAGAGAAGAGTTGAATGCCGCAGTCGAGAACTTCAAGGACTATATCTCATCACAAGTTTTGGCCAACAGTATCGAACTGGTGGATGCACTTGCCGATGCTACCGAACTTGATTTCGATGAATATATCGTAAAAGTAAAAGTGGAGAAAAGCTGCTAATTAACTTTGCAGTATATACATAAAAACTCAGCCAACCATAAGCGGTTGGCTGGGTTTTTTGCTTGATAGCATAGAGTTTTCAATACTTACAGCCGTTATATTCACCTTGTTCCAGATTTGTCTTTCCAACTGGCTTTCACTATATTTGCTTCGGAATAACCAATTAACCGGTACAGCATCCGGCTGTGTGAATTAAACAAGGAAGCGCTTCATTGGAACACACACAATCTTGTAATGAAAATTACATATTAAAACGCACTCACTCGACCTGCTAATAATTACAAACTCAATATGATAACGAAAGAGGAAATACTATCTTTGTTGCACAGTACAGAAACCTATAGAATAGAACGAACTATATCTACAGGCAATATGGACAAGTTCTGCGAAGCAATTTGTGCTTTTGCCAACGATTTGCCCGATTCTCGCAAGAAGGGATATTTATTCATCGGTGCATATGATGACGGAAGATTATCAGGACTGAAGGTTGGTGATGACCTGCTCAAAAAGATCGCTGCAATCCGTTCGGATGGCAATATTTTGCCTTTGCCTGTGATGACTGTTGATAAGATTGAGTTTCCAGAAGGCGACTTACTTATAGCAGAAGTTTCACCATCATTGCTTCCTCCCGTTCGTTATCGTGGTAGAGTGTTCGTCCGTATTGGTCCAAGACGAGATATAGCGAGCGAAGCAGAAGAACGTATATTGACAGAAAGACGTGCCGCTTACATGGCAACTTTTGATGCAACACCATGCTTAGGCTCTTCGCTCAATGACCTGGAATTAGATTACATAATAAACACATACCTACCTTCCGTAATAGATGTAGATATTTTAAACCAAGATAAACGTGATATCAAAGACAAGTTGGCATCAATCCATCTGTATGACCGTACAAATGATTGTCCTACTTATGCAGCGATTATTTTGTTCGGAAAAAATCCCCGCTATTATATGCCTGGGAATTATGTGCAGTATGTACGTTTTCAGGGCACGGAAATGGGCGGAGAGGTTCTTAATGAAAAACGTTTTCAAGGTCCGCTATATAGTATGCTTCCTGAGTTGGAATCATTTGTCAACAATGCCATTATCACACAGCGTCCGGTTGCAGCCAGTCTTTTTCGTGAAAAGACTATTATCAACTATCCCAAGAACGCATTAAGAGAACTGATGATGAATGCTTGTATGCACCGTGACTATCAAGCCAATATGCCAATTCGTCTGTATCAGTTTGATGATCATATTGAGATTATGAATGCCGGGGGATTGTACGGCGAAGCTCGCCCTGAAAATTTTCCGATGGTAAACGATTATCGTAATCCGATTGTGGCAGAGGCAATGAAAGAGATGAAATACGTAAACATGTTCAACCAAGGGGTGAGACGGGTACAAGATATGTTACGCCTAAACGGCAACAAAGAAGCAGTGTTTGATGTAGCCAAACTAACTGTATTTTGTGTTGATGTTTTCTCAAATGAACACAATATCCCCCAGACAACTACCCAGACAACTACCCAGACAACTACCCAGACTTTATCCGATATACAAATAGCAATTGTTGAATACCTACATGCCCATCCCAATGCCAGTCGCAAGGAAATAGCTGCGAATATAAGCAACATTACAGAAGACGGTATAAAATATCATATTAAAAAATTACAGGAGAAAGGAATTATTAAACGAGTTGGCGCTGATTTTGGTGGACATTGGGAGATTTGTACTCCCTAAGATAAGCCCAAGACAAGAAAAACACCCAACAGTATCGAACTGGTGGATGCACTTGCCGATGCTACCGAACTTGATTTCGATGAATATATCGTAAAAGTAAAAGTGGAAAAAAGCTGCTAATTGATTTTGCAGTATATACATAAAAACTCAGCCAACCATAAGCGGTTGGCTGGGTTTTTGTTTTGTCAGACATCAACCTTATTCCAAATATAGCACACTGAATAGTTTAGGCTATGATATTCTTATTTTTTTATATTGCTGTCCGATAAACTCGATTAAATATAAAAACAGTACAGCTCGAGCATTGTGTATCCAGTGGTCGAGTTTTATTTTGTCGATCCAAGCCCCGTCAAAATATGGACAGTTGACAATCCTCTTTCTGATCAGCATCTACGTTTAATAGTGTTTCCCAATCTTTTTCGGGATGATTGAACAGGCTGTAGAAATCC
>JADIMG010000066.1 GCA_017694875.1 Candidatus Gallipaludibacter merdavium | reverse complement strand
TATGAAAAGTTATCAGCTGACCGATTTTTTACCCACCACAAAGAAGGAGTTGGAAATCAGAAAATGGGATTATGTAGATGTTATCCTGTTTTCAGGAGATGCCTACGTGGATCACCCCTCATTTGGCGCAGCCGTTATCGGCCGCACACTTGAAGCGGAAGGACTTCGGGTGGCCATTGTACCCCAACCCAACTGGCGCGACGACCTGCGTGATTTCAAGAAATTGGGCAAACCACGCCTGTTTTTCGCCATATCGGCCGGATGTATGGATTCCATGGTCAATCATTATACCGCCAACAAACGACTGCGGTCGGACGACGCCTATACACCTGACGGCAAGGCTGGTATGCGTCCGGATTATTGCACCATCACTTACAGCAAAATACTGAAAGAACTCTTTCCTGACGTGCCCATCGTGATTGGAGGAATTGAGGCCTCCTTGCGCCGTTTTACCCACTATGATTACTGGAGCGACAAACTGATGCCCAGCATTCTGGTGGACAGCAAGGCCGATTTGTTGATATATGGCATGGGAGAACTACCCATAAAAGCGGTAGTATCAGCTCTAAAGGAAGGAAAAAAGGTGGAGGAACTGAAAGACATTCCACAAACCGCTTACCTTTCCAAAAAACGTCCGAAGATAGAAAACGCCTTGGAACTGGTATCACACGAAGTGTGTCTGAAAGACAAAAAGCTGTACGCCAGCAACTTCAAACATATAGAAGAAGAATCGAACAAATATGAAGCCAACCACCTGATACAGAAATGCGGTCAGCAATATGTAGTGGTTAATCCACCATTTCCACCTGCCTCTACAAAGGAGGTTGACGCTTCGTTTGATTTGCCCTATACACGTCTGCCCCACCCCAAATACAAAGGCAAGACAATACCTGCCTACGAAATGATTAAATTTTCCGTGTGTCTGCACAGGGGCTGCTTCGGTGGGTGTTCGTTCTGTACCATCTCCGCGCACCAAGGCAAGCATATCGCATCTAGGAGTAAGGAATCCATCCTGCGCGAGGTAAAGGGAATTACTGCTATGCCCGATTTTAAAGGCTATTTGAGCGATTTGGGAGGCCCTTCCGCCAATATGTATGGCATGCGAGGAAAAAACGTGGAGATGTGCAAAAAATGCGCACGCCCTTCGTGTATATTCCCTTCCGTCTGCAAGAATATGCAGACCGACCATAGCCCTTTGTTGGCTATCTATCACAGCGTAGATGCATTGCCGGGCATCAAGAAATCATTCATCGGAAGCGGTGTACGTTATGATATGCTGCTGACACCCAGCGGTGATGCCAAAATAGATGCATCACACCAACGCTATATGCGTGAACTGATTGCCCGACACGTATCGGGCCGGTTGAAAGTGGCACCAGAACACACCTCACCGGAGGTATTGAAACTGATGCGAAAACCTTCTTATGAACTGTTCAAACAATTCAAAAAGGAGTTTGACCGCATCAACAAGGAAACGGGGCTGAGCCAACAGATTATTCCTTATTTCATTTCCAGTCATCCCGGTTGCACGGAAGCAGCCATGGCAGAATTAGCCATACAGACCAAGCAGCTGCATTTCAAGTTGGAACAGGTGCAAGACTTTACGCCTACACCCATGACTGTATCCACCGAGATATATTATTCCGGCTATCATCCCTATACATTGGAACCGGTGCACACGGCCAAAAGCAAGGAGGAAAAACTGCGGCAACGCGATTTCTTTTTCTGGTACAAAGCCGAATATAAACAACGCATCCTATCCTCTTTGCGGCGGATAGGACGCATGGATTTGTTTAACCGACTGATGGGAAAATAACTATTGCTTTGGCGTCAATGTAACCAAAGGCACCAACATTTCTTCCAAAGAAATACCTCCGTGCTGGAAAGTATCCTGATAATAGCTTACATAGTAATTGTAGTTGTTGGGATAAGCAAAAAAGTCATTTCCCAAAGCAAAGATATAAGTGGAACTCAGATTAAGTAACGGCAGTCCCACCTTCTTGGGATTGGTTATCTCAAACACTTCCTTCTTGTTGTAGCTCAGAGTTTTGCCCACCTTATAGCGCAAATTGACGTTGGTATTCTTGTCACCTACTACCTTAATCGGGCGTGTTACATTGACCGTACCGTGGTCGGTAGTAATAATCAGTTTCGCACCCGTCCGCGCAATGGCGCGGAACAATTCATACACGGGAGAATGCTTGAACCATGACAGCGTCAATGACATATAAGCAGCTTCATTATTGGCCAATTCACGCATCATCTTGCTTTCCGTACGTGAATGGGAGAGCATATCAATGAAATTGACCACTATAACATTGAGGTCATTATTCTTCAGCTGCGAAATCTTGTTGGTAAGACGCTCACAATAGTCCGACTCATTGATTTTATGGTATGAGAAGGTATATTTTTTGCGGAAACGTTGCAACTGACTCTCAATCAACTTGTCTTCCTGCAAATTCTTGCCTTCCTCCTCGTCTTCATCTACCCACAAATCGGGAAACATTTCATGAATCTGCAAAGGCATCAACCCACTGAAAATCGCATTGCGTGCATATTGCGTAGCTGTGGGCAAAATACTGCAATACATATTTTCCTCTTCAATGGTATAGAGCTCATTCAAAAGCGGTTGAATGGTCTTCCACTGGTCATAACGGAAATTGTCGATGACAACAAAGAAACATTTCTCCCCTTTGTCAAGTCGTGGATAAAGATAGGTCTTGAACAAATCCGGACTCAACGTCGGCCGACCTTCAGATTGGGTAAACCATCCTTCATATACACGCTTAATATATTTGCAAAAATAATTGTTCGCCTCTGTTTTCTGCATCTGGAGCATTTCCAGCATACTGTTGTGAGCCGCCTGCAATTCCATTTTCCAGAAAACCAACTTTTTCTGTATTTCCATCCATTCCTCCATGGAATTGGCAGAGGTAATCATATTGCCAATCTGCATGAACTCCATCCTATAGGAAGTGGTGGTATGCTCATTGACAATATCTTTCTTGTGGATATGTTTTTTCAGTGTTAGGAGAATCTGTGTTGGATTGACCGGCTTTATCAGATAATCGGCAATCTTGCTACCGATGGCCATATCCATAATATTCTCTTCTTCACTCTTGGTAATCATCACCACCGGCACAGCGGCATTGATTTCCTTAATGGCCGCAAGCGTTTCCAATCCGTTCAGGCCCGGCATATTTTCATCCAGAAAAACAATATCAAACGCCTGCGCACGAAACTGGTCAATGGCATCACGTCCGTTGGTAACGGTTACAACATCATATCCTTTTTCAGCCAAATAAATGACATAGGGTTTTAATAGGTCTATCTCGTCATCAGCCCACAATATCTTATCGTTCTTCATCTGCAATATAGTTTTGACGTTCAAAAAGTAAATAATCCTGTTCTGTAAAGTGACCTTGCAACAACAGTTCCAAATTTGGCACGGTTATCTTGAGGAGCCTTACCTGATTATCCCTGAATAATTGACTCAAATCATTGTTTTTCAGCAACAGTCCTTGATACCAAACCACTTCCTTATACGACTCGAAATTACTGATTTTTAATGCGCTTTCGTTGTTGTTATAAGAAATGATTTCCATATCAAAATCCTTTATCAGGAACTGCGAGAAGTTGAAAAGTGCCACCTGATAGAGCATATTATTGACTGTCTCCGGCTGATTATCCATGATGACAAGCAATACAGCCGGTGCCTCCAAATTGGAGAAAGCATACTGCTGCAACGAGTCAACAGGTTGTTCTTCCAATAATGTCTCCTGTTCCCTTCGGGTAATCAACGAGCCATGAGATTCTCCTGTCTGCGACTCCAATCCTTGATTCATCAACCCCAACATATCTTTTGCCATAGCACTGACCTCACTTTCGGGGTATTTCTGTATCATTTCCCGCAAAGCGTCTCCAAAAAGCTGCGGCGTCTGTGTTTTGGCAATGGCCAAAGCATTCAGGAAATAGAAACGCGGCATCAATTTACTCATCGGATACGCCTCCTCCGCATATTGTTTGTTGGCCGTTACTGTTGCATAATCACTTTTCAAATAAGCTTTATAGGTAGCTATGTACAAGGAATCCTGCTCCATCTGCATACGCAGCATCCGTTGTGCATAGTCGGGGTGTTGCAGAATCTGTGTCTGACGGCAATCAGGGAATTTGCCCAACATCTGCTGCCTCCATGCCTCACTCTGCTCGGCATTATCCTGTTGCAGGCAAATCAGATAACGGGCAAAATACACATCACACATACGCTCATCGTTCGGGAAGCGCCGTTCAAATTCATCGAAGGTCTCAAAAGCCAAATCCATGTCTTTGACCTTGTCCTTGTAGATAAGCCCCATATTGTAAAGAGCCGTAGCTATCTGCTCGTCCGATGCTGCTATCATTTCCGGCGTATTCGGAATTTGTCGGAGATAAAAGGCTGGGTTCTTGGGATTGTTGGCAGCCGTATCCAACTGCATCACTTGAGTTGAGTCAGCAATTAAGTTGCCTTCTTCATCATACATTTCCGTTGGAGAATCGAACGACGAAACAACCGCTTTGCTTTGGCGACGCCAGTTGTCTTCCAGTTTACGTTGTCCCCATTTTTGCTGGAATTCACGTTTACCGGAGCTAATCAAGTTGGCATTATAGAAATACCAATCAGCCGGTCCGCGCACACCCCCAATCATATTTTGAGTATTGACACTCACCAGTCCGTCTTCTTCATTTTCCAAAGCTGCCAAACGTTCAGCCTCAGCCTTTTCTGCCGCTTCCAAATCGGCAATAATCTTCTCCACAACTTTGAGTTGCTCTTCTTCCGATAGTTTGGCCAAACGCTGCAAACTATCCTGCAACAACACGATTTCCTGCTGTTGTACCAACTCACCCAAGGTCTGCCCTAAATGATTGATTCGTCCATAATCCTCATTATCGGTTGGAATAATCGTAGCCGCTTCTGAATAGCAGGGCTGCGCACCGGCATAGTTTCTCTGCTCGTAATACAAATCGCCCAAAGTAACCAAGACCTCCGCTTTGGGCATAGCAGCTTGCGTGCTCTTCTCGATAGCCATTTTATAATATTCTATGGCTTTGGCAGAATCATTCTGTGCCATATATATATTGGCAACGGCACCGTATATCTGGTCCAGATTATCCTTGTATTTATAATCCTTTGCCATTTTCAGAAATTGCTTTACCGCCTTTTTCTTATTGGGTGACAGTTCGTTGGCATTCAAACGTGCATTAAACTCCATTTCCACAGAAGGATTGCTTTTGATAACCCGCTCATAAGCCGCAGCTGCCTCTTTATCATTTCCATTCAACTGATACAATTGCGCCAAAACAAAATCAAAGCGCACCTTGTCCCGTTTCTTCTTTTGAGCCTTGGCTGCAATCTGCACATAAGGTAATGCCTCCTTGTATTGCTTTTTCTTCAACAGCAAATCCGCATACGTTTCCGCATACAATATGGAATTCTGTCTCTTGAGTTCGTCCTGCTTCACTTTGGAAATCATATCCTCTGCCTCGTATATCCATCCCAATTCCGCATAAGCCCGCGTCATCCACAGCTGACATTGCGCCACCATATCCTTGTCATTGGCATAATGTTTCATCACGTAGGAGAAAGTACCCAATGCCCCAATAAAATCCGCCTTGTGAAACTCCGCCTTTGCCAACATAATCCAAGCATCCGACAAGGCAGGATTAAATTCCGTCTGATTATAAAATGCCTGATACTTCGGGTCGCTCCATTTCTTGGAATCTTTTTTGGGTTTCTTCTGTATGGAGTGAAGTTTAATGGCTTTCCGGCATTTTTCTATGGTTACATCCATTTGCGATGTGGCCGCCGCAGCACTTTCATGGTTGCTTATGGGAAAAAGAGGGATAACATCGGTAAAATCATCCTTATTGCTTTTCGTTATATTAATCAAGCCCTCTTCAAAACTCTGCTTCCCGTTGAAGTTTATATTATATCGTGTGGTTGTGTTATGATAGAAACGTGTAAAAGCCGTATTCTTGGTTGTAGAGCATCCCCACAATCCCAAAATCACAAACAAATATATAGTAGCTTTTCTTTTCATTGTGTAATTCTGCAAATATAATCGCAACTATTCTGCTTATCATTGTAAGAGCTTACAAAGATAATGAAAGGCGAGCGGAGAACAAAATAATGAAACTCGTTCCAATTATTTTTTATCCCACATCATATTTGTTTGAGTCATGATGAAGTGCAGTCCAATTGCAATGCTATTAGTAGCAATGCAAAATGGGAAACGTTGTTTTGTAAAAAACAATTGGCATAAGCAAAAGCGTGGCTTTTGCTTATGCCAATCATTATTCAAAACTCAAATAGAAAGTATCATGCCTTAAGAGGTTGTATCACATGACTCATTTTGATACACCCCCAAACTCATACCCGTCTATTGCAATATACCCAATTTATGAATCCATTCTTTTAATGCGCTATCATTGACCGAATTGAGCAAACGCCCCTCTTTCCAGTTCAACTCAGGATAGGTTCTTTTCAATGTCGCAACACTATTGGTAATACTGCTACCCCCTGAGGTGGCAAACGGAATAACCGTCTGACCTTTCATGTCAAGGCTTTCCAGGAAAGTATTGACCACTCTTGGCGCAAGGTCCCACCAAATGGGATAGCCCAGAAAAATAACATCATAGTCGGCTATATTTTCTTTTACATTTTTAATGGCCGGTCTTGATTTCGGGTCATTCATTTCCACCGAGCTACGTGACTGCCTGTCATGCCAATCAAGGTCTGCATTGGTATAAGGCTCACTCGGAGTAATCGCATAAAGGTCTGCATTTGCAGCCTTTGCCAATCGTTCGGCAACACGTGCCGTTGTTCCTGTCGCAGAAAAATAAGCGACGAGTATTTTATGATTTGAAGAAAGACTGTTCATATCCTGTTTTTGTTGTGTGTAAGCTGTTGTTGACATCCCAATCGCCAACAAACATAACCCAATAAATTTATACATAACGAAATTATTTTACTTTTGAAGTTTATTGTATGCCTCATCCGTCACAGGTTCGAGCCATTCATTGGAAGTATTCTCTCCCGAAAGTTCGAACGCCAAATGTGCAAACCAGCTATCTGCTGCAGCCCCATGCCAATGCTTTACGCCGGCAGGAATGTGAATCACCGTTCCAGGAAGAATCTCCACAGCCGGTTTTCCCTCTTCCTGATACCATCCACGGCCAGCAACACCAATCAGCATCTGTCCGCCTCCTTTGGTTGCCTTATGGATATGCCAATTATTGCGGCAACCCGGTTCAAAAGTTACATTGGCAATGTTCACCTGTTCATTTGATACGGATGCCAAATAGCTGTTACCTACAAAATATTGGGCATAAGCCGTATTTGGTTCACCAATAGGAAATATCATCTCACGCTGAAAAGCCGCCTTAGCATCTTCGCCAGTCGTATCATCAGCCCACACTCCTTTGGCCAAATTGAATGCAGCCCATGCTTTGGGCCATCCTGCATAAAAACCGATATGGGTAATGATTTCGGCTATCTCTGTACGGGTAATGCCATTTTTCTTGGCAGTCTGCAAATGATATACTAAGGAATTATCCGTAATACCCTGACTAATCAACGAAGTGATGGTTACCAAACTACGGTCGCGCAAACCCAATTTGTCTGTACGGCTCCACACTTCACCAAACAACACATCGTCATTCAATTCCGCAAATTTCGGGGCAAACTCTCCCAATTGGTCACGCCCCGCTGTCTGTACAATTTTCTCCTGTGCCATAACACCAACTATTAAAAGATGAAATACTGCAATTAAAATAACTCTATTCATAACTCTCCATTTCATGAAATTATTAATTCATATCCAACCGATTGCAAAGTTATGAACTCCCTATAAAGAGAACGTATACAAAAAAAGGATAGTTGTATCCATTTTACGGATTATAACCATCCTCTTGGGCATTGAAATATGGTAAGGAAAATATATTCAAACATTATACCTTTTCGGGTATGAATCTAGTAACATACCATAATATTCGTCCTCATCAAAAAAACTCCCCACAAATCTCAAACTCGTGGGGAGCTATAACTACTTAATTACACCTATTCTATAAGCCAGCAGCAGGCGTTTGAGGTCCTCTACTTGCGTGCGGAGTTGCTTTCCTATATCCGTATCGCGCACACGCATGGGTTGTGAATCAAACTCTACGAGGAAGCGTGTGGACTTAATATCCACACCATTTTCTATAGCTTGTCGGCGACTTTCAAATGGCTCATGTTGTACCAACTGCAAACCATGGGAATGGAATACCAAAGTATAGCCGGCAATACCCGTCTCCGAATGATAAGCTCGTGAGAATCCGCCATCAATCACCAACATTTTCCCATCTGCTTTAAGAGGGCTCTCTCCTTTGAGTGTTTTGACCGGCACATGACCGTTGATGATATGGCGATGACTTCCCTCTACTCCAAATTCATCCAACAGCCGGTCACACACAGCCGGGTCAGTCCGTAAACGATAATAGGCACCCTGTATTTCTTTGTGTGTTTCCTTATCCGCCAAAAGATAACGTTCGAAAGTGGCCATCCTATTTTTGTCAAATGTGGGCGAATCGGGTCCGCACCACCAATACCACATATAATCCAAAGCAAATTCATAGCCGTCAATCTTTCCTTTTCGCACGCAAGCCATGCGGACCAACCGGTCCACTTCATCCAGATAGGCCTTACCCTTATAGTTCACACCATCCAGACAAACCTCCTTACATGTTCCGTCTTCATTCATCGGCACAGAAGCATGGAACATCAGATTACCATTGAACACCAGATAAAGGCTACCCTTATCAAGCATAAAATTCAGATGCTTGAACAGTTTAGAACTGTCAATAAATGAGTGGTGCAGCTTAGCAACCAATTCCTGCTCGTCTTCGGTCAAGCGATAAGGGTCTTTCGGATCTACCGTTGGGAAAACAATGTCCTTCAAAGCATATTCATTGCCATTGATCACCACAACGCCTTTTTCAAAATCAATTTTATGCAACAGATTCCTGTCGTCCATCTGCCAATCCGGATGCCTTGAAATAAGAGCGTGTTCCAATTTCCACTGAATAATGGAAATAGCCTTGTGCATTTGCGAAATAAGCCGGATGTTTTTCTCGCTATATTCCATGTCGGCAAAATTCAATTTGGGCAGAAAAACATCACATGGGTCATCAGCATAAACCTCCATGGCAAAGGTTGCCAAAGGCAAAAGATTAATGCCATATCCCTCTTCCAATGTCGTCAAATTGGCATAGCGTAAAGAAATACGCAAAACATTGGCAATGCAAGCGTCATTGCCTGCTGCCGCTCCCATCCACAGCACATCATGGTTGCCCCACTGGATATCAACGTCGTGATAGGCCATCAGTTTTTCCATTATCAAATGCGCACCCAAGCCACGGTCATATATATCTCCCACAATATGGAGTTTGTCAATAACCAACCGTTGAATCAACTCACACATGGCTATGATACATGCCTCACTGCGTCCAATTGAGTTAATGGATTGAAGTATCTGATGAAAATATTCCATTTTGTCTTCATCATCTTCGCTTTCGTGCATCAACTCCTGAATGATATAGGAGAATGCCTCTGGAAGTGCCTTGCGGACTTTTGAACGTGTATATTTGGACGCAGCCGCAACACAAACCTTTACAAGACGGTTCATGGTGATAATATACCACTCGTCTATATTCTCTTCTGTACGTTTTACCAGTTCCAAACGTTCTTTGGGATAATAGATAAGCGTACACAAATCGCGCCGCTCCTTTTCACGCAAACTATTTCCGAAAACGGCATCCACTTTTTGTGCAACAGCCCCACTGGCATTGCGCAACACATGGTCGAATGCCTCTATTTCCCCATGAATATCACTTAAAAAATGTTCAGTTCCTTTCGGAAGATTGAGAATGGCTTCCAAGTTGATGATTTCCGTGCTTGCTGTAGCCATATTGGGAAAATTACGGCTCAGCAATTCCAAATATCGGATTTCCTCCGACGTAAAAGTCTCTCGACGATGCATATCTAATAGATTTAAGGTATTGTGCGGGCAAAGCTAAGGACTTTTTCTTATAAAACCAAACTACAGAGAAACAACACCCACCTACCAATCAGAAAAATATCATACCCGCAAGAAGGTCTGCCTCTTTATACAAAAAAGGAACCCTTTCAGCAGAAGATATCTGAGAAAGAATTCCTTTTCCGTATGGATATTCAGTTGAATGGATAGAGCTATTCTGCTTTGATTTCATCAGCATCAGGAAGAGGTTTAAATCCCTCGCCATAAGTATCGTATGCATCCGTAACCACCACAAAGGCTCGAGGGTCAAACTCTTTAATTTTCTGTTGAACAAGATGCACCTCTTTACGGCTAACCACCAAGAAAATCATATCACGCTGTGAATCGGAATACATACCTTTTGCTTTAATATACGTGGCACTTCTGTCCAAATCATGAATAATAAAATGTCTCAGTTTTTCGTGCTCATTTGTTATAATAAAAAGTAACTTATCGTAGGATGCTCCATCAAGCATATAGGCCACTACCCTGGAAATTACATAAATGGTAATCAGGGAATATAGGGTCAATATCCATCCTCCGTCAGCTGTTTCACCCGTTCCTAGTCCAAAACCAATCACCAATAATCCGGAAGTAACAACCAAGCCATCGGCAATAAAGATACTCGTTGAAAATTTAATTCCTAAATATTTCTGCATCAACATGGCCACGATATCTGTACCCCCTGTTGTAGCTTGCTGACGTACCACCAGCCCTTGCCCGACACCAATAACAATAGCACCTATCAGGCAAGTTAAGAGCAAATCGTTTGACAAGTCAAGACGTCCACCCAAAAGTAAAGCAGGGTCCAAAGAGTGAACTGCCTCCTTATTCGGGTAAACAAGATTAGTCAGAATATTCATAAATCCAGGTGTATATAAAGCAGCCAAAACCGTGCGAGCACCGAATTTCCCACCAAATACAAGAATTGCTATAATCATAAGAGGAATGTCAAACATATAGCCGAATGTACCGACCTGAATGGATGGAAAAAGATTGTGCAACACTATACCGGCTCCATAAACACCACCGGGAACAAAATTATATGGATTGATAAAAAACACGAAACCACTGCCCATGATGGAACAGCCTAAAAAGATAAGAAACCAGGAACGCCACCATGCCCATGTGCCCATCGGTTCCAACAAAGCTTTTGCTCTTGTCATAGAATAATAGATTAAGGATAAGATTATTTAAACTGCCTAAGGCCGCGCAAAGATAGTGAAAGGTGAGTGGAGAGACAAACGAAAAATATTTTTTTTCTAGTTTGGCCATCCCAAACCACATCCTAGCTTATTCACAGATAGTGAAAACTGAATGCAAAAACATCATTTCGGTGTACGCAAGTAAAGGAATATACCTATTGCAAGAAAAACAAAGTTAGGCAACCAGACAGCCAGAAAAGGCGACATGACCCCATTTACCGAAAAACTGGTAGAAACGGTTGAAAACAATATATATATTGCACTTAAAGCTATGCCGACTCCCAAATGAAGTCCCATACCTCCACGCACCTTGCGTGAAGACAAAGAAACCCCTATCAAAGTCATAATGAAAGCTGCGATGGGAGACGCAAAACGCTTGTAATACTCATTCTTAAAAGCCTGTATATTGCCAATACCGCGTTCTCCCTGCTTTTTCAAGTAATTGGCCAATTCCGGATTGGTCATCTGTGCAGCCTCTTCAGCTGTAATGAAAAACTCAGACGGCATTACTGTAATGGTTGTATCCAGACGTTCACCGCGCGTAATATGTTCACGCATTCCTTCAAAATCACGCTGCAAATAATCTTCCGCTATCCAATGGTAAGCTGAATCCCAGCGGATGCGTTCCGCCGTGAGACGCGAAACCAAACTTTTTCCCTCAAATTTCTCCAAAGAAAAACGATACCCCCGATTCGTATTAATCTGATAGCTCTCAATATACAGAATTACTCCCGGCTCAACCTCCATTTGCACATTGCGGGCATGGTTTGACTTGAACTTCCGAATGTATTCATTCTCGAAATCCAACAATCCTTTACTGGCCGGTGGAATAACATATCCACCCAAATAGAAGGAACCTACCGCCAACACCAATGCAGAAAAGAAATAAGGGAACATCAAGCGGCGGAAACTGATGCCTCCTGCCAACATGGCAATAATTTCCGAATTGGTCGCTAATTTGGAAGTAAAAAAGATAACGGAAATGAATATGAACAAAGGCGCGAACATATTCATATAATAAGGGATGAAATTCAGATAATAATCAAACAATATTGCATTGAGCGGCGCATTGGAATCAAAGAAATCATCCATTTTCTCTGTCAAGTCAAAGACAATGGCAATGCTCAATATCAATACAATAGAGAAGAAAAACGTCCCTAGAAACTTATAAATGATATAGCGGTCAACCCGTGTAAACAAACGCATCAGAGTCTCCTTCCCAAACGTTCAACCATTTCCTTTTTCCATGCAGAAAAATCACCCGCAATAATATGACGGCGTGCTTCGCCCACCAACCACAAATAAAAGGCCAAATTATGGATGGAAGCTATTTGCATGGCCAACAGTTCTTTGCTGATGAACAAATGACGCAAATAAGCACGACTATATATATGGTCCACAAATGATGTCCCGTTAGGGTCAACTGGTGTAAAATCGTCTTTCCATTTTTCATTTCGCATATTCATAATGCCTTCAGAAGTAAACAGCATCCCATTACGTCCATTGCGTGTAGGCATCACACAGTCGAACATATCCACGCCACGCTCAATTCCTTCCAGAATATTGATAGGCGTTCCAACTCCCATCAAATAGCGCGGCTTGTCTTCCGGCAATATCTCATTGACCACTTCTATCATTTCGTACATTTTCTCTGTAGGTTCCCCCACAGCCAAACCACCTATGGCATTACCTGCACATCCTTGGTCAGCAATAAATTTGGCTGACTCACGACGCAAATCCGGATAGACACACCCCTGCACTATCGGAAAGAAATTCTGTTCATGCCCATACTTGCCTTCCGTTTCCCGAAAACGTTTCACTCCGCGTTCCAACCATCTATGGGTCAGTTGCATGGATTTTTTGGCATAGGTATAATCTGCAGTTCCCGGCGTACATTCATCGAGCGCCATCATAATATCCGAACCGATACTACGCTGAATATCCACTACCCCTTCGGGAGTAAACAAGTGCTTGCTTCCATCGATATGCGAACGGAAAGTCACCCCTTCTTCTCGCATCTTGCGGTTACCTGACAAAGAGAACACTTGAAAACCTCCGCTATCGGTCAAAATCGGTCTGTCCCAGCCATTAAATTTATGCAGTCCACCCGCCTTTTCCAATATTCCCGTTCCCGGACGCAAATAGAGATGATAAGTATTGCCCAAAATAATCTGCGCCTTAATATCCTCTTTCAGCTCGCTCATATGCACCGCCTTGACAGAAGCCACCGTGCCCACCGGCATGAAAATCGGTGTTTCTATTTTACCATGATCAGTAATGATAATACCTGCACGGGCGTTACTGTTTGCGTCCTTCTTTTCTATTGAAAAACTTAATGGCATATTCTACTATTATATTTAGAGCGCAAAGATAATATTTTATTGGGGAATAGAGCAAAAGAGCTTGTTCTATCAAACATAGTATACCCTACTCTTATATGTAAAAACAAAAAAGGGCTGCAAAATTTGCAGCCCCTTCACCTCTATATTAAGTCAAATTAATGAAATTATTCAGCAGGAGTTTCTTCTTTTGGTGCAAAAGTATATTTAGAGAATGAAACTACACCATCTTTCACTAAATCATTGGAAAAAACAATATTATCTGACTCATTTGGCCATTGAACATTTTCTCCTGCACCAAGAACAAAGACTTTAAATGAAAAATATGAAGGTACCTCTCCTTCCCATTCATATTTACCATCAACAAGTGTCATTGATCTACGGCTATCGCCCCATGATTGATCTTTAAAATTTCCCGTAAACATAACTGTTCCTTCAGGCAGCACATCACCTTCTACTGGAATATAAACAAATTTATAGGTTCCAGCATCTGCAAATACAATACTAGGGTCAGCTGACCATGCTTGGATGTCAAAATAATCAACTACTCCATCTGCAGAGAATTTAAGATTATCTTTACTCCATGCCTCAGATCCATACACGCATGCATTAGTCCATTCAACAGACCATGTTAGATAATCATTACCTTCTTTATCCTTTAAAATTGGTAAGAACTTAAAAGATGCATCAGCTGCATAATCCAACGTAATAGCATACCATGTTTCAGTTCCCTCAACTAATGCCATTCTTCCTGAAGTAATGGCATCTGCTTCACTCCAACCATTCATAGAACCAATGATACATACGCCATTTGTAGTATTCCGTGGTACACGCACAGCCACAGTAACCTTACCTGTACCAGGATTATCCAACACTGGTGCTTCTTCCAAAACGACTTCTGTTGAATCATCCGGATTTGTAATTACAGGAGGATTCTTTCCTTCGTTCTTACATGATGCAAATGCCATAGCTACCATGACCAATGCACCTACAAAAAATTTCATCTTTTTCATAATTGTACAATTAAATTGATTAGTAAATTAAACATATAATTGAGACTCAAAAGAGCAACTCAATTCTTAATAACCTGCGTTTTGCTTCCAAACCCCACCTGAAGTTTCCAACATCTTACGAGGAATAGGAAACCAATTTCTATATTCATCTTTTGCCGTAACATACTGAACATAATCAGAGTCATTGAATTTTCCAAAACGAATCAAATCACGTCGTCTAATACCTTCCCAAGCAAACTCACGCCCACGCTCATCCAACAACTCATTTTCATCTAGAACTGAATAAACAGGCAAACCCGCGCGAGTACGTATTAGTTGAAAGTCGGCATCAGCCAACAAAGCATTCAAATCGCCTTCACCACCACGCCAAATAGCCTCAGCTTTCATATAGAGCACATCCGCATAACGGAAAAGCACAAAATCATTTTCACAATATTTATTTACTTGCGAATTCTTCTCTACCTGATATTTCAACAAACGTGCACCATCATTGGGAGTTGCATCATCAAGACTAACAACATTTGTTGTAATTACAGCAGGTAATGGAACTGCAACAGAATCAGGCTTACCATTTTTATCTTTGTCTACAGGATTACCATGTTCATCAAGTACTGGTGCTTTCTCCATACTTTTATCCGGCATCTTTAAAGTATCTTTTCCATTTTCTGCAAAAACTGGACCGATAAACCACCCCCATGGTTCCACATCAAAATCTGTCTTTGTCCCCATAATACTATCACAAGGACCACGACGGTCAACTCCATATTCATAACGTGCAATAAATGATGGTCGAGCGCAAAATCCATTCCATGGTTTTTCAATTAGCCCCCAAGCTTGTTGATGCGTATAATTCAACGTCAACATAGTAATACGCAACTTATTCATCATGCTACCAGCAACTTCCTGAAAATCAAACGAAGAGCTACCATTCTCCACTATCACAAAAATATTTTCTTCACTATTTTCATTTTTCACTTTGAAATTAGTGAAGAAATCTGGCTCAATATGATATACACCACTACTTATAATTTTATCACATGCTTCTACACAACGAGTATAAAAATCAGTTACAGAATTAATACCTTCTACACCGCAATTTTGTGGAGTAACACCATAAGATTCTGCATTCAAATACAAACGTGCCAATAATGCATAGGCCAAACCTTGCGTAGCACGACCATAATTGGCTGCTTTACTGGGCACATTTGCCAAAGGCAAATATTGGGCATTTTCTTCCAACGCATTAACCAATTTTCCCCATACAACCCAAGGTTTACTTTGAGGAACTACTTCTTTCGCTTTATCAGGATCCGATGGATAATCTTCCATATATGGGATATTCCCGAAACAGTCAAAAAGTGTATAATAATAATAAGAACGTACTGCAATAAGTTCTGCACGATAACGATTATATAAATCATCATCAATTATCCCATCAAATGCTTCCAACTGCTTCAATATTTTATTACAAAGAACTGCGCCTGCACTGCTATAATTCCACACATTTTCAAATGATTTATCATTTGGCGTCCAAGTATGATCATTAAATCCTTTCCAATAACCATCGTCATTCCAATCATTACCCGGATTACGAACTGGGCACATAGCTTCATCACTCGAAAGGGTATTAATTCCCCAATATCCCCAGTGGTCATGCAACCACTTGATTTCAGCATAGGCTTGGCCTACCAACATAATCATATTTTCTTCGTTGCTCAACAATTCTTCGGACGTCGGTTTTCCATATGATTGTTCATCCAGCATATCCTCACATGAGGCTAATGAAGAGCACAAGCTGACACTTGCAACTAAATATATAAATAACTTCTTCATCTTTCTATTCTGTTTATTTTATTAACACTATTATAATAAGGTAATATTAACGCCAAACATTACATTCATGATGGATGGGTAGAAACCAGTAGCATCAATACCGCTACTCCACACACTTGTCGTATTCACTTCTGGATCTATACCACTATAAGAAGTGATGGTAAACAAATTCTCTCCAGTCAAGAACAATCTCAAGCCTTCAACATATTTATTCTCCTTGAAATGAAAATTATATCCAAGCGTAATATTGTCCAATTTCAAGAAAGAACCATCTTCCAAATAATAATCAGAAAATACACCTTGACGGTAAACACCCGTTCCATTAGCAAAGGCCTCTACATCTTTCATAAACACGTTCAAACCTTGAGATTTTTGTGGACCATAAGCCCAACGTTTTACATTCAACACGTCATTACCATAATTACCACGTACAAAAATGCTCAAATCCCAATTTTTGTAACGAACGGTATTATTCCATCCATATGTAAAGATAGGTTGAGCATGACCAATTACTTGTAACTTATTATTCCCATCTTCATCCTTTTCATAAATCAATGAATTAGTCTTACCATTAATACTTGCAACCTTATATCCATAAAAAGTACCAACTGACTGTCCTTCAACAATTTTCTGAGTATTTACATTCTGAATACCGTTTTCTCCTACAGAACCTGTCAACATTTCAGAATAATTCAAGCCCAATTCAGGATCAGACAACTTGGTAATCTTATTGTCATTAAATGCGATAGTAAATGTAGAGTTCCATTCCCAATTTTTGGTTTTAACTGGCACACCGGTCAAAGTCAATTCAATACCTTTACTCTCAATGGCACCACAGTTAGCCAATAATTTATTATACTGATAAGGAGGAGTCGGTACGTCATATTCCCACAGCAAATCTTTTGTTTCACGCAAATACAAATCAACAGTACCATACAAACGGTTGGCCAAGAAAGAGAAATCAATACCTAAGTTATATTCGAACTTACGTTCCCAACGCAATTTCGGATTTGCATTTCGAGCTACTTTATATGTATTTACCCATTGACCATTATACCACAATTTACCACCCGTAGAAAGCAATTCTACTGAATTCAAGTCACTATTCAAATTATTACCTGTAATACCAAAACCGAAACGAAGTTTCAAGTCATTTACCCAATCCACATCACTCATGAAAGCTTCATTTTTTACACGCCAACCTGCACTGGCAGCCGGGAACCACCCCCATTTATTATCCTCACCAAAACGTGAAGAACCTTCACGACGGACAGAAGCAGACAAAAGGTAACGGTCTGAATAGTTATAATTGGCACGGAAGAAGCCTGCAGCCAAAACATTGCTGTTGGTATAAGAACTGACATTCAATTTAGTTCTCTGAGCCTCACCTTCACCCATACTATACCATTTGTAACCATCCGTTGCAAAACCGCCATTTGACATATCACTACCATCATAGAAAAATTTCTGATAAGAGAAACCAGCCACCATTGTCAATGCATGTCCGCCCCATTGTGCTGCATAGTCAGCGGTAACCTCATATAACTGATTCAAATTTCGATCTGTTTTACGGCCAGCTTTTCCAGCATCATCAAGACTGGTATCATATTTTTGAGAATTATACCAATAGTTGTAATTGTCACCTTCTTCCAATGCAGCAAATGCATTCAACTTCAAACCGCTTACAGGCTTGATATTCAATGTTGCACGAACAGAACCACGGAAATAGTTACCTGTTTGATTGGATTCTTTCTGCTCCATAGATGCTACTGGGTTCGATTGTCCGGAACCACTTGGAATGAAATAGCCAGAAACGTCATTAGACGGATCTTTTACCGGATAAGTCGGGTTCAGTGTTGCAGCCTGTTTGAAATCGCCACAGAAATAATTGTTTTTGTAGTGCATATAAGATGCATCATACTGGAATTCCAACCAACCATCCAAAGCTTTTTGGTTAGCGGCAAATTTAGCAATCAACTCATCACGGCTTGAATTCTTGGCAACACCTTGTGCATCTTTATAAGATAAAGCAGCACGATAGCTGAAATTCTTGGTAGCGCCAGTCAGAGCGACATTATGATTATGTGTAATAGGAGCCGGATTCATCATTTCCTTCATCCAATCTGTTTCATATTG
Organism: Candidatus Gallipaludibacter merdavium; assembly: GCA_017694875.1. Lineage (GTDB taxonomy): Bacteria > Bacteroidota > Bacteroidia > Bacteroidales > Paludibacteraceae > Gallipaludibacter > Gallipaludibacter merdavium. The sequence goes on along the minus strand of JADIMG010000066.1, from coordinate 30,082 downwards.
GCCTTCATCATAAATTACAGGGGTAATCTTGCCACCAGACAATTCAGACAGATTTCTATATTCTTCAGCTGTAGCCATACCAGTAGAACCACGAGGTGCAGAATAAGACACATAACCTGAATATTCCACCTTCATCGTTCCACATTCGCCTGCAGAAGCTTCTGCTCCACGTTTGGTAGTGATAATGATTACGCCATTCGTTCCACGTGTACCATAAATTGCAGCAGCGGAACCATCCTTCAATACATCCATAGAAGCAATTTCCTCCGGAGCAATATTGTCAATATTGTTTACGGGAATACCGTCAACAATATAAAGAGGAGATGTACCAGCACCCTTGTCCAAAGTAGAGAAGCCACGAATTTGGATGTTATAGCCAGTGTTGGTAGGATCACCACCTTGACGGCTGATATTCAAGCCAGCCACCTTACCTTGAAGCAACCCCATTGGACTATTTTTAACACCCACATTGAAGTCCTCTGCCTTCACGCTAGCCACAGAACCTGTCACTTCCTTTTTCTTTTGAGAGCCATAACCGATAGCGACAACCTCAGTCAACGCTACCGAACTTTCGCTCAATTTAATCACCAATTGTGTTTTTCCGTTCACCTCTACTGTCTGTGAATCGTAACCCACATAACTTACGGTCAATTTGGCATTAGCATTTACCTGGAGGGTAAAATTACCGTCATAGTCAGTAATAGTACCATTTGTAGTACCTTCCTCCAAAACACTCGCACCAATTACAGGCAGATCCAAATCATCTTTAACATGACCTGAGACGGTAACCGTCTGCGCATATACAGACTGTCCGAAGAGGAACAGCGCTGCAACCAATGCGCCCCTAAAAAACTGTGTCATCTTTTTAAACTTCATGCAATAAGATTTTAAGAGTTAGTTTTAGATTTATAAAAATCGATCCAAGCGACCGAAATATTCTTGGAATTATTTATTGTTTCCCCTCATGTACAATTGAAACGGACAATGCGCCACAAACCAGCAAGACACCAGCTACGACAAGCATCATGGGCTGTGAACCTCCCACCAACCACAACAAGCCTCCACCCGCCAAAGCTGCAACGATTTGCGGCAGACAGATAGTACCGTTAAACAAGCCCAAATAAGTACCCATATGCTCACCTGTCAAAGAATTGGTCAAAATAGTAAACGGCAACGCCAACATAGCAGCCCACGCAGCGCCAATCAACAAATAGGAAACAAACAGCAAGTATTGATTAGTAATAAATCCAGCAGAAGCAAAACCAATAGCACCCAACAACAAACTAACCACATAAGCCAATTTATGTGATTTGAATAATGGTATAACCATGGCCCAAAGCACAGAACCTATGGCCTGAACAGCAAACAATACTCCCACCCAGTTACCAGCCGTTTGATACTCTACCGACTTGACATCTTGTGTGCCCCATACATTTTCGGCAATCGCGCCATTGGTATATGTCCACATATACATAAAGGCTGACCAACAGAAGAATTGCACCAGACCAACCGTCCAAAACGCTTTGGGAGCATTACGCAACAAGACTATAAAATTCGTTTTCTCTTTCTTTTCCTGCACCTGCTCTGATATACCATGAAATGCAGCATATTCCTTAGGAGGCATTTCCTTCACCTTAACCGTGGTGTACAACGCACATAAGATTAAAATAGCTGCCCCTACATAAAACGAATAGATAACGGAATCAGGAATCACACCCTCGGCTGCCTGATTGGATATACCAATCCACGTAAATATGAAAGGAAACAAATAACCCACCAAACTGCCGGCATTACACAAGAAACTTTGAACTGAATATGCAAAACCTTTCTGTTTTTCATTCACCATATCACCCACCAGCATCTTGAAAGGCTGCATTGCCATATTAATGGATGTATCCAAAAACATCAAAGCAATAACTCCAAACCACATAGCTCCTGCCAATGTCAAATTGAAACTTCCTGCATTAGGCAAAAGGGCCATCACTATAACTGCCACCAATGCACCAATAAACAGATATGGAATACGACGGCCAAAACGACACCAAGTCTTATCACTTAATGAGCCGATAATCGGTTGAACAATAATTCCCATTAAAGGAGGTAATATCCAAAAGTAACTGAGATTGTGAGGGTCTGCACCCAAAGTAGCAAAAATGCGACTGATATTTGCACTTTGTAAAGAATATGCGATTTGTACACCAAAGAACCCAAAACTAAGGTTCCATATTTGCCAAAATGATAGGTCTCTCTTTTCCATGGTTATTCATTAAAGGTATGCAAAGGTAACTTTTCTTTAAAAAACAAGAAAATATTTCCTGCCCAACTGACATATTTTTACGACGAACCGACATATTACCAGGAAGAACGGTAAATAACATCACTTTACTCATTACTGCTATCTAAAATATTCCCTCCACTGAAACAGTTTCCGCATCAATACAAGCATGTTTTACTTGTCCTATTGAAAAAATATTGTATCTTTACATTCGAAAACCATTCGCAAAGACACACAATGAGTTCAACCTTTAAAACCAACCTGATAATCCATTCATTTGCTATTGCACATGCAATAACCGTTATTTTTTTACGCCAACTCGAGATTGCCGATGACATACCGCTAACTATTCTTACCATTGCTATGATTATCGCCGTTGGACGCGTTTACAATTTTCCTTTGGACATATCGGCAGCTTTAGCTTTATTATTCTGCTTTGCCGGTTTTTACATGGGAACCAAAGGAGCAGAAATTATTGCTCTTATCAACAACGGACAGCTCATACCTTATGCCAACATTATCTGTACAGTAATCGTTACAGAAATTCTCGGTTGGACAACAGCACTCATCACACGAAAACACGGCAACAAGAGTATCGAATAACATAATGAAAAAAAGTAATGGCTTTACCTAAAACAGCAAAATCCACTCTACTACAAGTCTCATTATTGATTTCATGTGTACTGGTTTTCAGAATAATATATATTGACATCTACCTGATGTTGCAACAAGTCACCAATTTCTCCCTTACACGTCAAGCTGCAGAATTTTTCAACAATTATCTGGCCTTATTTTTAACTGTTGGGTGTGACATTCTTGCCATATGGTTACTTCACAAATATTTTCAGTATGGAGAAAATCCATTTCAACGAATCGTTATTTATCTGGCCTGTATATTGGTTATTTCAGCCATAGGTGCTATTGTTGTCAATCATACCATTCTATTTGGAACCCTTTCCCCGAAAGAAGAAGGTTTCCTGCTCCTGGGTTCATACATCACGATTCTTTTGTTCAACACTATAATTATCGTATGTGGAGATGTACTGCTATACCTGAAACAGTCCAAAAACGCCATACGGATTGAAGGAGACAAAAAAAGGAAGGCACAATACCAATACCAACAATTGAAGCAACAGCTGAATCCACATTTTTTATTCAACAGTCTGAATATATTGGATTACCTGGTTCAAAACGACGAGAAACAACGGGCCAGTGATTTCATAAAAAAACTAGCCAGCATTTACAGATATCTGCTAAATACCGGAGAAAACAGACTGGTCTATCTGTCTGATGAAATCAGGTTTGTAAACCTATATACCGATCTCCTCAAGGAAAGATTTACAAACGGATTGGAAGTCCATATCAACATACCGGAAGAATATATGACCAGACAAATCATACCTTGTGGACTCCAATTATTAGTGGAAAATGCCACCAAACACAATATTATCAGTCAAGACAAACCGCTTCATATAAATATCCGTATTGATGAAAAGAACAAGAAAATCATTGTTTCCAACAACCTCCAACTACGCATTAACCCGCAATCTACAGGAATCGGTTTGAAAAACATTGAAAAGCAATATATGGATATTGCAAAGAAATCAATAGAAGTAGTCCCTACAACAACAGAATTCATTGTAAAACTACCATTGCTGTAAACTGTTATCTCTGCAAAATTCTCCTCGTGGCTATTATGGTTCTGAAAAATCGTGTTTCCTCCACCTTTTCATTTTAAACAAAAAAGTGGAGACACTTTATTGCGCGTCTCCACTTTCTGCTATACGCTATTATTCAATAGACTTATTTGGCAATATATTTACCCGTCCAAGTCAGATTTTCCGTCGTCAAGTCATTAAATTTCAAAGTCATCTTCCAAGTGTATGTACCATTCTCATTCTCAATAATTTCCAATTCTCCATCACGTACATAGCCATATACCTGATCATCAAAATAATCAACCATATATTCTCCTTCTTCCGGCTTATTCATCCTGTAGGAACCGACAGGAGCATGTTGATCAACATCCGGCATATTGGCTGCAGCATTATACCCACGTGCAAATGTTCCACGACGGCCATACTCTTCACCTGCTTCATATTCTGAATCCCTTCCATCATACCAACCTATAGTGTAAGTACCTGGTTCGGGGACTTTACTTCTCACTTGATCGGAAATAACATAAATCATATAAGCCGTTCCTTTGTTCAATACATATTGGTATCCAGTCTGCCCCCCCAAATCCACTTCATTCACTTCAAAATCAGTACCTGGTTTCGTAAAAATCACATTATAGCAATATCCACGGTTCTGATAACGGTCATCCTCAAATTCAGTCAACTTGTAATCAAGTGTAATTACATCCTCAACAGGAGGATTGACTGTTGAATCACCAGGAACGGTATCCTTACCATCACCTTTTCCATTACCATCATCTGGGGTATTAACACCTCCATTACATGCAGCCATAGCAAAGAGCATAGCTATAGCTGAAAAGAAAATTGAGATCTGTTTTTTCATTTGTGCGTGTGTTTTTTATTTAAGAATTATCGTTTTCGTTTCTTCTTTTAGTTTGGCGCAAAAATAATTATTTCCGAACAATTATACAACTTACGGAAACACTTCAGGAAGGCAACAATAAGCCTTGTACATACATCCACACGATGTATCTCACAAATTTCCCGAGTAGCATTGAAACGGCTACAATCCAAAACCGGCATCTGAAAAACCCAGAAGCAACAGCAATAATATCACCTACTCCCGGCAAAAAAGAGAAAAAGGCAAACCAATCGCCATATTTATGAATCTTTTCCATAAAACGGTCTACTTTTTCCTTTTTTATATGCAAATATTTTTCAACCCATTCAACCTTTCCCAACAAACCTACCCAATAACATGTCATGCCTCCCAGCCAATTACCCAAGGTTGCAACATATACGCATCCCCATGGGTCCAAGCCCCCAAATACCAAACCCGTAAAAACGACCTCAGAACTAAAAGGCACAACGGTAGCTGCCAAAAAAGCTGCTATAAACAACCCTAAATAACCCAATCCCTCAAGCCATTCCATAAACCCGTATATATATTTCAATTAGATATATCACCAACATCATTCCCACAAACACGAGAAAACTAATCTGACGGAACAATGCTGAATAGCTCTGCAGAAAATGTTGTACCAATCCAATCATCACCATCACAGCCCCCAAACTCAAATAAGAGGGATCGTTTCTCAAGAAAACTACCAATAACACCAACGCCACGAAGCTCCATAAACAGGCATTCAAAAGTGCTCGTGAACGTATACTCATGGCAAACAGATGAGCATATTGTATCAAATAAGCCATAATACCCCAAAAAGCCAATACAAAAAATGGCATCCAATCCTGCCAAACAAACGACATTGCATCAAATGACAAATCGCTTGCCAAGTTCACCCACAAGACTCTTAAATCTCCACAGCACAAATAATGGAGAGCTGTTTCCATAATAATTACAGTAAGCATACCCAGCAAAGTCGCCAGGAAGGTACGCATAGAAAAGGCATGCAACAGCAGCATGCAAACCAAGACCAGGGGCAAAAGAAACAAATAGGGCGGAAACATGCATGACATCAAAGATACAAGCAACCCTATATTATAAGCCTCAAAAACAGCATCCTGCCTTTTGTACATCCGTATCAGAATCCGTAATAACCATATGTATATAAACATATATACATGTAATAATGGCTCTACATGAAAGTCAGGCATGCAACTTATACAGAACACATAAATAAAAATAGCAAAATAACTATGTACCCGCGTTATGTATAAATGGAACAACAGTGAGGCAAACCAGAAGCCATTGCCTACAAGCAATAAGAAACAGGATAAAGATAGCCATGACGAAGAGAATGTCATGCCCCAATAACTGACTTCCGAAGTAAACCAAACAAAGTCAGGCAGCCATAAGCACAAACAACCCACCAGCATCAATATGCTGGTGGGAATGGTTGGATAAATAATATTATCTATTATACGTTTCAATTTCAGTCTTACTTAGCCGCAGGTAAAAAACCGCGCTTAATCAGCAAATAATCAGGATTTGGCATCTTTCCACGGAATCGCTGGTATAATACCATTGGGTCTTCAGTTCCACCACGTTCCAAGATATTTTTCCGATAAGCCGTTGCCACTTCTTGATTGTAGATATCACCTGTTTCCTTGAAAGCTTGGAAGGCATCTGAATCCAATACGGCAGCCCACGTATAGCTATAGTAACCGGCCGAATAACCGGTTGTAAAGATATGGCTGAAATAAGTGCTGCGGTAACGGACAATAATTTCCGGTATCATTCCCATCTTTTCCATAGAAGCCTTCTCGAATGCGTTTACATCAATATCTGCAGTATCTGCTATTGAATGGTAATCCATATCAAGCAATGAAGCCGACAACAGTTCTGTCATGACAAAACCTTGGTTGAAGGTGGAAGCCTTTTGTATTTTTTCAATCAACTCGTCAGGGATTACTTCTCCTGTTTCATAATGGAAAGCATAAGTCTTCATTACTTCCGGCTCATAGCACCAGTTTTCCATCAATTGAGAAGGCAATTCGACAAAATCTCTTGCCACATTGGTTCCCGACAAGCTCTTGTAAGTACATTGACTCAACAATCCATGCAAAGCATGTCCAAATTCATGGAACAGGGTTGACACTTCATCCATGGTCAACAAAGAGGGTTTGTCTGCGGTAGGACGGGTAAAGTTACCCACATTAATAACAATAGGACGATGATTTACACCATCACGCACATATTGGGGTGACACTTCATTCATCCATGCACCTGCACGTTTGCCTGCACGTGGGAAATAGTCTGTATAAAGAATGCCTATCAAAGAGCCATCCGAATCAGACACTTCAAATACTTCCACTTCCGGATTGTACACCGGCATATCCTCCAATTGCTTAAATTGCAATCCCCACAATTTGCCAGCCAAATCAAATGCACCTTTACGTACATTCTCCAACTTGAAATATGCCTTCAATTCTTCTTCATCCAAATCATATTTTGCCTTACGCAATTTTTCAGCATAGTACCACCAATCCCATGGTTCCAACTTTTCACCTTTACCTTCCTGATCCATCAGTTTCTGGAGCTCAGCGGCTTCCACTTTAGCTTGTGCCAAAGAAGGCGCCCATACGGTTTCAAGGAAAGAATATACGGTTTCAGGAGTTTTCGCCATAGTATTATCCAAGATAAATCCCGCCGGAGTTGTAAATCCGAACAAGTGCGCCTGCTGTACTCGCAGTTTCATGATTTTATTAATAACAGCCTTATTGTCCATACTGTCATCATGGTTGGCTAAAGATGTATAAGCCATTAAAAGTTCCTTGCGCAATTCCCGGTTGTCACTGTATTGCAGCACTGGAAGAAAACTTGATTTTTGAACAGTGAACAGCCATTTCCCTTCCTGACCGGCAGCCTTTGCAGCCTCGGCAGCAGCCTGTTTAACACTTTCAGGAAGTCCAGCCAATTCATTTTCATCTTCAATCCATTTCTGATAGGCATTGGTTGCATCAAGTACATTTTTGCTAAACTGTAACTCAGCCAAACCCAATTCCTTATTGATGCGGCTCAATTCATCCTTCTGTTCTTTCGTCAAATTGGCGCCACCCCTCACAAAGCTCTTGTATGTTTCTTCCAGCAATTTTTCCTGTTCCTTGTTAAGGTTCAATGTTGCCCGTGCCTCATATACAGCTTTCACCCGTTCAAAAAGTCCCTCATTCAACATGATATAATCTGACTGTTCAGACAAAAGAGGGGAAACTTCTTCTGCAATCTTACCCATTTCGTCATTTCCATCAGCCATATATACATTAAAAAAAGCATAAGTCACCTTATCCAAAAGACTTCCGCTATATTCCAAAGCTTCAATCGTATTGGCAAATGTTGGCGCTTCCGTATTATTGACAATGGCATCAATTTCAGCTTTTTGCTGCGCCATGCCTTCCAAGAAGGCCGGCATATAATGCTCCAGCTTAATCTTGTCAAATGGTGGAGCACCATAAGGCGTTGTATACGTCTCGAAAAAAGGATTTTTCTGTTCTGTCTGGCAAGCAGTCAATAATGTTAGCATCGCACACACAATTAATGATAGTTTTTTCATACGAATAGATTTTTGAATTTGATGCACAAAAATAGCATAAAGTATCTTCATCTGCAAATATTCAATACTTTATGCCTACACAACTCCCAGAAAGGATTATCAACCTCTATTCAATCGTTGTCTATATACAATACATTGTTCATCAACCGTGTCCTATAGCGTTTCAATGGTTCTTTGCATATACCTTTGGTGGGCACCCCTGTCCCCAAGGAAATGTCATAGACTTCACCACATACGGGACAAATGGCATGTCCGACACTGTCTGGCTCCACACGCACATCCGTCTTGACTTCATAAGGACAGGCTAAGTCAAATGCGTGAAAATCAGCGTAAAAATCAGAATATACCAGCACACCACCAAATCCTATGCGGTCTGTAATCAGTCGCGGCTTGTCAATGATGACACACTGGTTAGGATTGTCTTTCAAATGGGGATACTCGGTCAGCAGATTCAACTGCAAACTGACCGGCATGTCCGGGATGGACGATACATAATTATTACACCCCGTCAAGATGTAAAATAGCAAGAATAATACGATGAATCTACAAATACTGCGCATACAAGATTTCAAATCGGGACCACATGAGTAGTCCCGATTTGCTATTGGTTATCTGTTAGTGTTTCATACATTTCCGTTTCAGCCATGCTGCCTCTTCTTCACTCAGCAAAGGTAACAGCTTTTCTTCTACCATCTTATGGTAGTTATTGACCCAATCTATTTCTTGTTCCGTCATAATGGACCAATCTATCAATTGCTGGTCGTAGGGGAAAAGTGTCAGCGTTTCAAAATCCAGGAATTGACCGAATTCTGTTACCTCACATTCTTTCACTGCCACCAGATTTTCAATACGGATACCATATTGACCGGCACGATATAATCCCGGTTCATCAGAAATCAGCATACCCACTTCCAGCGGCGTTGGATTCAAATCGGTACGGATATTCTGCGGCCCTTCATGAACGCAGAGGAAATGCCCTACCCCATGTCCGGTTCCATGTCCATAACTCAAACCTTGTTGCCACAAGAACTGGCGGGCCAATATATCCAATTGAACGCCACATGTTCCTTTGGGAAATTTGGCACAAGCCAAAGCTATATGACCTTTCAGCACTAATGTATAATCACGTTTCTGCTCTGCTGTAGGCTCCGAAAGAGTAATGGTTCGCGTAATGTCGGTTGTCCCGTCAAAATATTGTCCTCCCGAATCCAGCAAGAGCATACCTTCCTTCTTGATTTCGGCAGCACCTTTTTCAGAAGCCGAATAATGCACAATGGCACCATTTCCTTGATAACCGGCAATCGTGCCAAAGCTTTCTCCCACAAAATGTTCACCTTCCGAACGGAATTCTTTCAGACGCGCCATAATGTCAAACTCCGTCAAATGCTCTTTGCCCACCGTTTCCTCCAGCCACTTGAAGAAGCGCACCAAAGCTTTTCCATCCTGAAGCATTGCACGTCGCGTACCAGCCAGCTCCACCGGATTTTTCACGCTCTTCAACCGCATTACCACAGAAGAGACATCCACTTTCTTGCAGTTGGCAGGAAAAGCCTCAAACAAGGCCTGATTCAACCGACTTCCGTCATACATTACCGTATCATGAGCACTTATCGCATGCAAAGCGGGGACTATGTGTTCATAATCAGCCACACCAATCTTATTTTCAACTACATACTTCATAGAGAAAGCGGTCAATTTGCTCGGTGCAATAAACAATGTCACCTTATGTTTCTCTACCATGGCATAGGCAATTACAAGCGGATTATAGTCTACATCCGTTCCTCTGATGTTGAAAAGCCATGCAATTTCATCCAACGACGACAAGACATATACATCAGCATTATGCTTTGCCATTTCCTGGCGTACAGCCACTAATTTATCGGCCACACTTTGACCTGCATATTGCTCTTCCAAAACATACAGCGGTTGCGTTGGCAATTGAGGGCGGTCGTTCCACAACGGACGAATCAAGTCTGTTGATATGAGGCGCAAATTTGCATCCGCCAATTGGCGTCTCAAAGCTTCATAAGCCCTGGCTGAGAACATTTCCGGATTCACACCGACAGCTTCATCTGTGGTTAGCTGCCCCATTATCCAATCAGCAATTGTAGGGGTTTCTGCCAACCCTTCTTTCATCAGATCAATACCACTCCCTTTCAATTGGGCATCAGCTTGCAGAAAATATCTTGAATCGGTCCACAAGCCAGCCTTTGTTGTGGTAACAGCTACCGTTCCTGCCGAGCCGGTAAAGCCCGACAACCAGTTACGTTCTTTCCAATAGTCTGCCACATATTCACTTGCATGAGGGTCTGTTCCCGGCACAATATAAGCCGACAAGCCCATTTGCTTCATAGACGCACGCAAAGCGCTCAGTTTTTCTTTTGTTTCCATATCTGTGTTTTTTATGATGTCAAAGCATATACAAATATCAGTCCACAAATATAAGCAAAGGTGGGTGCAGAGACAAATTGGAAACGAAGTTTTACAATTTTGGCTATGCCGGATCGCATCTTATATTTTCCCAATATAATGAAAGCTAAAAAGAAAGAGACAAAAGAAAAACATCGCTGTCCGGAAAAGCCCAGTACAAGTTTATCCTATTTCTATAGCGGATACTGAATACCCAAACAAAATATGAAACTTAGTTTTACAAATGAAATTCAATTCACAAAAGAACCATGTACATGATTCTTCTTTTTGCTTACCTGACCACACTTCAAATCTTGCAAAATTCCTCCACCAGATCCGGTGACATTCCCAATTCCTTTCCAACGTGTTTTATATAGACCAACTCTGCCGTACATACCTTTCCTTTTGCTTTCAAGAATTGATTCATAACGGACAAAACTGACATTCCACCAACCACATCATCTTCAAACAAATCATAATCGATTTTTTGACTTTTGGGTTGCAGAATCATAGCAAACAATTTTTCCTTATTTTTTCAGAGATAGAGAGTGATTCTGTTATTCCTAACAACATATTATGTTCCTCTTCATCTAAAGCCCCGCTCACCAAACACAGATTAATCATCAGTTTCACTTTCTCCATTTCAACAAGTTCCTGTTTCTCAAAATCAATTACGTCTTTCAAAAACAAGGCTTGTGCTGCCTTTGCAATCGAATAAGTAGAGAAGGCATCTACTCCAGCGCCAACCACTCCTCCCAAAACAGGTATCATCTTATTGATATTAACCAGCCCAGTCTCACCAAATTTGGTAAACAAGCGAAAGCCCACTGCACGGTTGATTTGAGTTAATACAGTTCCCGGTAAGCGTTGCAACGCTGCAGTAGTAAACTTGATGGAAAACTGAGCAGCTGTTTTTGATAATACATTTCCTGCTTGAGCCCCCAACAAGCACAAATACATCCCAGTCTTTTTTTCCTCTGTTGTCTCATGGAAACCTCCCAATTCCGCAATGGCTCCAATCATTCTCAACTGAATTGCCAATACTCCCGCAATATTTGCAGGAAGAGTCAACGGCATTGTAGCCAAGCCCCCAAGACTGCTCACAAATCCGGTAGTTGCAGCTGCGGTTATCTGCCACCTTACCATCGAATCAACCGCTTTTGTAACAGACCCTTCCTTTTCCAAATACTTTTTGGCCATCTCTTCCGTTGTACCGAGCCCCACAATATCGCCATTAGCCCGTTCGTAAGCCCAATCCACTATCTGCAACATTTTCGAAGCTTTGTCCTGCTTTTCATCATCGCTATAAGTACGTTGCAACTTTAAATGGCTGGTAACCGCAGAAAAGGCTTTACTGTCTGTTATAGCATCTATTCCTGAATTAACTTTTTCTTTTATATCTGAAATCAACTCGGATGTTTTAAGCCCTTCCGTCAACTTTTCTTTTGTAGCATTAACCAAATCTTCCTTTGTTTGGTTCAGCTTGTCCAATAGTTTCTTTTTATCAAATATTCCCATATACCCCACCTTCTTCTTTTATTTTTATAGCAAATAATTATCGTAACCTATATCCTTTACTTTCAAATCGGCAGGAAGCTCCTTGTTTTTATCAGCCTCCAGATGCTCATTGAACACTTCCGCCATTAACCTTGCAATACAGAAGCTATGTGTATCCCAACAAGCCACACTCCACGCTACACGTATAATAATAGCATTTGGACGAACATCCAAATGTCGGACATATATCTTGGGATTGGTCGAGTCATGATATCGTTGACAATCGGAAAGCAATTGATAGTCCGCTTCAATTTTATGAGCGAAATCATAATAAAGCTGCTGTGCTTTCCGTACATCATTGACCAGCAAATCATCAGCATTAAATGATTCATCGCCTTTTTTGCCTCCAAAACCAAAATGAACCTGAGTCGGCAAAGCCGGTTCATTAGCACCACTCGCAGCCATAATGGTAATAAGCCAATGGTCCTTCGTGGGTGCCAATTTCTGTAAATCCGCCATGTAGTCATCCAATCCCTCCATCTGCTCACCGCTCAAAAGATAAAAAGACTTATAAGGTCGGATTGTACCCACCTCCTTACTGATAAAATTAAACCCTCCAAATTTGGCAATATAAAATGCAAAAGCTCCCATAGTTGCTTCAGCAAATGCCGTAGGAGCAACTATTGTAACTTTCGACCCTCTATCAATGCAGCACCCATAGGGACGATTTTTGATAAAGCATTCCACTGCCAATTTATCCTCAGCCTTTTCTTCCAAGGGGCGTGTAGATGCCAAATTAATAAGGCGCAGATTATCGGCAGCCGCCACACCATCCAATATATCATCTGGTTTCAATCCCATTTGATACTGAATATCCACAATTGATTGAAATTTCGGTACAATCTGATAATGTGAATATCGGTCCAGTTTCCGCTCAAACGTACTATAGATTTTAGCAGCATTTTTTTTACTGGTTTCTGCATGTACTTCTTCTTCAAGTGCTTCTGTAAACCCCGCCCCAATCAGTCCCGCTGGAACAGCAAAAATGGCAATACCCAATATACCGACAATGCAAGCAATAATTCTTCCCCAGAAAGTAATGGGTGGATTGTCTGCAAAACCTCCCGGATCTCCTATATATTGTGCAAACGCCCAAACTACTGAATCAATTCCATTTTTATAAACCGTCGGTTGGGCCTCATGCTCAAGGAAATACAATATAAAAGACAGAATAATCGTAACAATGCACAAAAACTGGAGTGAAACAAACATTTCACTCCTTTTGGAATTCACAGCATTACGCAAGAGACGGAACGAGCGCATAAACCGGAATATTCGCAACAAACGCATAATACGCAATGTTTTAAGTGCCGTGTAGGAAAACGGGAAGAAAAAATGCAAATAAAACGGATAGGTAGCCAACACATCAATCAGCCCATAAAAACTGAAACAATATCTTATTCTCCCCCAAAAGCCTTTATATCGGCTATCCAATAAATCGGCACACCAGATACGCAAACTCACTTCAACAGTAAAAAATATAGTAGTAATGATATCTATCAAATTCAACCATCTACCATATCTTTCCACAACACCCTCAAATGTAGCTAGAAAAATCTCAATACTACTCAATAAAATAAAGCCAATGATTATATAATCAACCACATTTCCCCATTGGCGAGTATGAAGTTTTTCATCAAAAACTCTTGCTAACTTTTGCTTAAAATCACTGATGCTCATTTTCCTGTTTTCTTATTGCCTGTTTTTAATTATTCTTTTTATACACAATAAATATATGCTATTTAAAATCTTATTGTTTAATGTATTAACCATGAAAGCCCCACTCCTGCCAAAATATGGAAATCTGTCTTGATGACATTACACGAACCATACACATCGATTTGCACATTGGGATGTGGGAAAAAATTGACACCAGCCCCCAACTGACAGTCAGTTAGCGACATTGGAGAACTGTCTGTAGCCTGAAAAGCATTATAGTTTTCACAAAAAAAGCCAACACGTTCAGACAAATTCACGTCAAAACAAAACGAGACATTCGTAATTGGATGAATGCTCGTTCCGTTCCATTCCATGCCGACATTATATCCGATGTTCAGCCAAGACAATAGTTTATTGTCAAAAAGCAGGAGTATGGAAGGAGCCAGACACACATGCTCCTCACCCTGCACAAGCGGAATTGACATAGCTGTCTGTAAACTTGTTTCGGGTATCCACCCATGCGGATTAGCAATCCTTACTTTTGTGCCGACCATCAGCGGATTTACCTGATAGGCAAACACATCACTTTCATTGCCATAAAAGCCTGTGTATTCCACCCAGATTTCGGCCAATTTTGTGATACCATAACGTAACATCATTCCTGGCAACAATACTTGTTCACATTCACCATGATCATATTCAATACGCGACTCAAGTTGCAAAGAACGAAATGGCATTACGTCTACTCCAGTGGACCTTCCGGCACGACTGGAGATTACAACTGTCTCTTCCTGGGCTTTAACATTTAGCAGCCCACAAAGAGACAGTAAAAATACAATATTCAAAATTCTCATTTGAAACAGAGACAGGTTAGCAGCTGGCAATCTTATAACCAAGATTTTTCTGTACAACGTCTATAAACTTCATGAAAGCACCTGGCTTACCCTGTACGGTAGTCGGCCAGTTTTTAGCTACCACAAATACCGTCTTATCTGCCAGTTCAAAACAATCATCTTGAGAACGTACTCTGAAAAAGTTCACTACACCTTTCTCCTTTAATTCCTGTTCATAGTCTTCATAGAGCATGAAATAGGCATCCATGTTTTTCTGGAAGCGAAAATCCTCTTTCAGCTGTTCAAACGAAGCTTGAGGTTTTTGCTGTATATAATAACGAATGACACTATAAACCAGGTCTGTTTTCTTGGTATATACAACATCATTGAAACGATAATTGGAATTATCACGATTAAATTTGGTTATCTTCTTGGGCGTATCGAAAGCTTTCAAGTTAGTAACTGCCGACAATTCCAATGTTGCTTCCACCACTTCTCCCAATCTTGCATCATCGCCTATAATTTCAGATATTTTGTTGAGAAGAGCAGAAACCTGAAATGCCCTATTGCTCAAAAACGTTTCCTTCTGACACATTCTGAAAACCACCTTCTCCCAAGGTTCATCAAACTCACCTGTTGCATTCAAACTTTCTTCCTCCACTGGAGTTAAAGGACGCAACTTTAACTTGGATGCAACTTTCTCATTCCATGCTTTAAAATCCGGTTCTTCTGTAAGCTGGTTATAGATATATGGATAAGCAATCTGCATACAAACCAAAGCAAAATTTATCAATTTGTTGGTATTGTCCGACTCCTCTGCCTGCATTCGTTTGTTAATCAACGATATAAGCGAAAGCGTATTGGTAAGGCGTTTCAAAGATCTTGGATTAGTCCCTACCGACAATCTGGAAATCTCCGATAGATTTTCGGCCAAGGTTGCATCTCCCATTTCTTTGGGTGTAAAGAAATCAATCTGCTCGAGTGCATTTACCAAAAATGTATCCACTTTGTAGGAGGCAACGGGCATGGAGAAAGGCAATTGAATAATCTTATCGAAGAATGATCTGAATTCACGCTCATTCTTTTCTGTCAATTCTCCAAATTTAGGTTTCAATCCCTTGATTACCACATCATAATCAATAGCAAGAATGAATATACAATTTTCTATATCAAATATATTTTTCAACAATTCCAATATCTCTACCGCCATTGGAGGGTCAATCCGATCAAGGTCGTCAATGTAGAAAATAAAGCCTTTCTTATGGGGATTATGTGCCAGTGAGTCAGCAATCAGCTTTGTAATCTCCGCTTTCAATGCTGCTATATCCGACTCTGGGACATCACCACTCTCTGCAAATATATCATCCACCAGTGAACCATCTATACCCACTTGGTTGGCGACAACCTTTGTTCCTATCGTTGCCATTTTCCTGAATATACCGCCTATTTTCTTCTTGCTTTCTTCCCATTTGTTGGCATTCGGATTCAGATTACCAATCTGATTGATGATACCCTCGAGTATGTTGACAATAGTCTGACCAGGTGATTTCAACAATGAATATTGCCAGGTATTAATCCATATAGGATAAAATTCCGCACCTTCCACATCACACAGATTCCAGCGAAGCAGATTCATCAACGAAGTTTTACCGCTTCCCCATTCCCCTTGCAATGCTATCGTAATTGGAGTATCAGTCAGTTTTACATAATCAATAAGTGCTTGCTGGTAAACCTCTATTCCAAACAAATCATCTTGCGTATGCGTACGCGGCACATCTATGATACTTGATTTCATTTTCTTGCTATGCTATATATCCATTCTACAAACAGAAATGCAGCACAAGTATATACCCATGCTGCTTTCTTTGAATTATTTATTTTTCCCGTTTAAGCGACTCTTTTGCGCTCTCTATTTGCCCTTTAATGTATTCGATTCTTCTGTCATGTGCTGCTGCCTTATCAATCTTTGATTTCCTATAGGACGCTTTCGAGGATGGAGAAGATGCTCTTTTAATCAAATCCGCATAAGACGCATTGTCTCTTTTCTTGGCTTCCTTCTCCTTGGCTAAATCAGCACGCAAATCGATGATTTTTTTCTTATAATATTCCTTACTCATATATTGAGTGT
Source organism: Candidatus Gallipaludibacter merdavium (assembly GCA_017694875.1). Lineage (GTDB taxonomy): Bacteria > Bacteroidota > Bacteroidia > Bacteroidales > Paludibacteraceae > Gallipaludibacter > Gallipaludibacter merdavium. Next base: position 13,073 of record JADIMG010000066.1, on the reverse strand, counting down.
TTTTAGACCCAATCGGTCATTGGAATGCAAGTACATTTTTCAAATTCAATGACCGAATTGGGTTTGATAGTAAAAATAAAGAATTTCTGTATGCAAGCTTATTTTCCTGCTGCAGAAATAGTGATTTCATTGTCTGCCAGCTTGCTGTCATCGGCATTTGCCACTTGCACACCGATTCCATACAATTCAGCTACTTTCTTTTCAAAGTTGCCCACTTTGATATTGCCTTTTACAACCAATTCACCACCCTTTGCTCCTTCTGCACGGATTGATGCCAAAGTTGCATCATCGTCAGCAAATGCACCTTTACAAGAAGCACTTTTATATACACGCAAAGTAGAGCCGAAGCATTCTTTGAACTTTTCCTTCAAGGTTTTGACCTTCATGCGGCCATCCAATTTAAATTCTGCCATAATAAATAATAATTTAAAATTACATGCCTACTCTTCGAGGATTTTCGGCTGCCTCCATTCTCCTATTTTTCGCCACGGGCAGCTTGGCCAATGGTAAGATTGTTATCTACACACGACTTTCCTGCCGGGTCTTTGATTTGCACTGTAAGTCCATAAACAGAATCAAACAGTTTTTCCACTTCACCCACTTTCATGGAAGCTTTTATTTTCAACTCCTCACTGCTACGGGTATTTACTGCTTTGGAAGTTTTATCATTGAGCTGCTTGATGGTCATTTCCGGATCTGCCAGTTTTACGCCTTTATAAACAGCCAATGTACATCCAAATGCCTCTTTAAAGTCGGCACAAATTGTTTTCAGTTTTTTGTTGGGGGCCACACTGAATTCTGCATTCGTAAAGTGGTCCTTAATGTTATTAAGTAATCCCATAATGTATTGTGTTTATTTGATAACAATAAATTCCGTACGACGATTTTCCGACGACATCGGGTCATCTGCATTTTTGAGTTTGTTGGAACCGCAACCCACTGCTTCCAAACGATTGGCATCTACACCTTCATAACCCACCAGGAAGTCAACGGCTGCTTGTGCACGTTCTTCACTCAATTTCATATTCAGATCTGCATTACCTTCCGCAGATGTATGTCCTTCGATGCGCAAACGCAACTGCGGATTCTGATTCAGCACTTTTGCCAAATCGTGCAACACAAACTTGGCATCCTGGTTTAACTCCGCTTTACCCTGTTCAAATTGAGCCGCATTAAAATTCGCTTCAATTTCAGCAATCTGCTGAACATAAACGGTATCCACTACTACCTTTTCCACCACTTGCACTTGCTTTGGACGCATAAAGAGCCAGCCCAGCAATGCAGCTACCACTATAACCAGAACCAGAATAATCACCCATAATTTGCTTTTTGACTTTTCTTCCGGCACTGGCGGCACGTACCCATTAAGGTACTCCAGTCGATAGCCACCTTTCTTGCCACCCTTGTCTGCAGCCTCAAACTTGGCAACGACAATACCATATTGCTTTGCCCAGTTGACCAATCGTTCAAAGCTTGGCTTGGTCCACATAGAGACAACAGCCACCTTACGTCCATCCTGCAAATGAAGCAGACACTCTTCATCCGTAAAAAATCCGTTCCAATCTTCGCTCTGTACCGATTTTATCTCCTTCAAATCTACAAAGTTGATTTTCACACCACTATCCGGATTCAATGAATCGGGAAATGCCTTTTTCATGTCTTCCAAAGTGGCATGGGGATACATGGTCAGATAGGCATGCATAATACCTAAAGCCGTACGGTTTTGGGCCTTTCCATATACACGAATCTTGGCATTAGCCAATTCGGCATCTGTGCCCTCCACTTTCAGCTCTGGTTCTGGCTTGCTTTCAGGAGCCGGTTTCGCCTCAGATTGTGGAATCGCATCTGGTTTTGCTGCAGGAGCAGATACAACTGATTGCTTCGCATTACTGTTCAAGTAGTCAATCAATTTTGCCCCAAACTGTCTTGTGTTCCAATCTTCGTCATACGTGAAACCGGCTTTTTCCGAAAGTTCACGCAATGCACCTTTGGCATTGTTTATTGGTTGTTTGCTTCCACTTGAGGTGTCATATACCAAAATAGAGCCGCTGTCCTCTTGCTCTATGATGTAGTTTTCAAAATTTGCCGATTTCTTTATCATAGAAAAAACTTTTAATATGAATGACTAATCCTATTTATCAATGTGTCTTGAAGGCTGTACTTTCTATATCTTCCATTCTTATTACGAGAGCTTATTGACAAAATCAATCAATTTTGCACCAAACTGTCGGGTAGTCCAGGATTTGTCATAATCAAACGATACTTGGGCAGCCAATTCTCGCAAAGCGCCTTTAGCATTGTCCGATTCCTCCCATTCGTTTCCGTTCTTGCGATATACCATAATGCTACCATCGTTGCCTTGTGTAATGAGATAATCCTTTGTTTCTGCCGATTTCTTCACGTCTGATAAATTGGGTTTGGCTGGGGAAGTTGCAGATGCCGCCGCCGTTTTAGGTTCTTCAACTACAGAAGCAGTCGGTTTTTCATGTTTCGGCTCTGCTTTTGGAGTTTCTGAAGCAACAGTTTCCGGTTTCTCAACAACCTGAGGTGCTGGTTTTTCCGCTTTTGGTTCTGCTTTCGCTGTTTTAGAAGCTGTTGGTTTGGTTGTTACTTCCACCTTTTCTTCTTTGACGGATGCCGTTTTTTTCTTTTCCTTGTCTTTTAAAGGCTGGAAATTCGTAAACTCACACCAACCATCAGCCGCCTTATAAGCATCAATGGATTCCTCTGGTACATAGACAGGAATGGATTTATCTAAATTACTCCCCAATGTAGTATCCACTACTGGAGGCTTCACTGCATAAACCTTAATTTCGCTCAAAGAACTACACTCATTAAACACATCAGATAACATATATTCCAGCGAGCTAGGTAACGTCACGGATGCCAACGAGGAACATTTAGAAAAAGCCCCCTGTCCAATATAAAAGACGCCAAAAGGCACTTCGACAGAAGAAAGAACTACACATTGCAAAAAAGCATAAGAACCAATAGATAACAAACTATCAGGCAAAGTGACACTCATAAGTGCATAACTTTCCTCAAAAGCTCCTTCTGCTATGACACGAGTACCCTCTTCTATTTGATAGTCCCCAACAAGCAGTTCCTGCTTGACATCAATCAAGCAATGGTCTATATACAAAACATTATCTTTCCATTTGGAATCATCCTTATAAAGCGCCGTACCTGCAAATGCATTGTATCCAATATTAACAACACTATCTGGAATAGATACTGAGGCTAAAGCAGAATTACCACCAGAGTTGCTACAAAAAGGAGGATACCAACGCCAGCCATTAAAAGGAGGAAAAGAATAGAATGCTTCAGACGCAATCACGCGTGTACCTTCTATGATTTTGCAATTTGTAATATCTTTTCTCGATGCGACCAAATTTGTTCCTATATAAAGCACTCCATCTTTCCAATTAGCTTCATTTTTATACAAGGCTGTATCATACAGGACCATATTACCTAACTGCAAAATATTTTTAGGCATACGGATACCCATCAAATTAGAACACCTCCTAAAAACTCCATAGCCAATTGACAACACACTATCTGGAAATGCTATTGCCTTTAAACCGGCGCATTCATCAAAAACCCAATTCCTAACATACCTTACCGTTGGAGGAATTACTACAGATTGAAGCACTTTAACCCGTTTAGTGCGAGTTTTTGTTTCCTTTCCATTTCTACCATGATTCTCTGTGTAAGTTTCCGTTTCTTCCTTATAAAATGACCCCCCTATAGACACCACCCCATTGGGAATAACACAATTATAATCTGAACAGTGTAGCAGCCTTTTCTTGTCTTCTGATAAAGTTAAGCCCATATCCTTTTTACTTTATTATCCGCCTCACCACAAAGCAAAGCAGATTGGTTAATAATAATTTATTTTGTTTTTTTATTGCTAGACGCTTGTACAAAGCGTTCCTTGATTTTTATCACGAAAATTCTTTTATCCGACGAATGAATTTTTCTTCCATTTCATAATACAGATAGGCATTTACATTTGGATAGGTATGCCGTCGCATTGCCTCATAAAAAGCTACGAAATTTGCATCGTTTTCGAATTCTTTTTTCTTGGTACTCAAAAAATCGTACAACTCTTTGTATGTAATAATTTTATATATGTCGCTCATCTGAGGAACTAACAATTCTTGATTTTTATCCCTCTCTTCTTCCACATCAGGAATGTTATAGTTAGGTGCCATAATCAAGAAATGAGGAGTTATTTCATTGCCATTACCTTCCTTTTTAATCAGCCAGTTAACATAATTATAATATCTTCTTAACTGGTTGCTATGATTCTTGTCCGTACTGATGCTATTAATATCCGACTTGATTTTATTTTCAATAACCACGATATTTTTCCCTTGGTCACGAATAAACAAATCTATGCGGCCACCATTGGGACACTTTTTGCTATCAACACCATCTATCTTTGCATCTTTTTCACGAGTGACTGAATAACTTCCCTTCAATTTAATACCAAGTAAACAACCGTTGGAGTAGCATTTCGCCTTTTCGAAAAATTCCTCCCATAACCCTCTATAACGTTCCTGCTCCATAAAATATGCAAGCATATCAGAGAAACAATTTTCATCGTTTTGTAGATGGCAAATATCAATCAACGAAATTTCGCGTTTTGCAACATCTGCATGACCATTAACCTTTGTATTGTTTTTCTCCCATAAATTACTATTATTTACCAAATCCATAATTGTTTGATAATCCTTATCTGCTGTTTCCGGATAGATATATTGTTTAAGTGAGGTCTTTGCCCAATTAAGTTGGCTTAATTTTACCAGTAGTGCACCATGTGGTATATCTTTATTGGTACATTTACTATCAAAAGCTATAAATACTGGGCTATTTGGTTTGTAAAAATTCTTCGCCTTATATGTAATAAAGATACTCTGCTGTTCTGCATCATTAAATATTTGGAGAATTGGAATCCCGCCATATTTTATCTCCCCCTCCTGCTTGATATAATCTTCTTGCTCTTTTCGTATTTCGTTGTTCAATCCTTTATAATTTCTACCAAGAGATTGGTCGGCTCCAGGAACATCTTCCAACCCAGTAGCCATGCTTATAACCTCCACCACATTTTGCTTGTGCGATTTTGTAAGCAACATGGTATCAATCCGTCCCTTATGCTTTTTTTCGTAGTTACCCGTAGCGTTCAGATACAAATAATGTTTGCCATTGTCAGCTGCATACATATTGATTATCTCGTGACCGAGATTATTAAAAATGTATTCCCCAACATACATTCTATTTAGAACGATACCATCTTTTTTCATACTTTTCATTTTTACTGAATTTCTCCTTAATTGAACATGTCTCATTGAAATCTCTTATCTTCTCTTCCGTTTCTTTCCTGTTGCAGCATTCAACACAGAAGCCCCTATCTTGCGCTCCAACCCCTGACGGGTGGTTGGTATACCTGTTTTACGGGCAATTTTGTTTTTAAGGCCAGAAATGCCTACCGCTCTCGAAAGAGAAAAAGAAAGTCCTTTAATCAATCCCATGGTATCAAATAATTTAACACGATTCCTTTTTAATTTCTATGGAACAAGGAAGGAACAAACCCCCTTCTTCATAAAAAACTTCTACAAAGTAAAAACATACCATCATTTTTTGCAAAGTTCTTTTTGGTTCTTATTTATTAACCAAATACACATTTGTAATATCTTCGCGTATAAAAACCAAGCAAACAGCTGATAATCAACAGACTAAAAAACAAGAAAGAATAAAAGCCGCAAATCGGGAATAAGACATATCACCGACAACATAAACAAATCAAAGAAAAAATTAGAAATAACAAGAAACAAATCTGCTTTAATAGAGATAAGCCCGATTAGTTTACAAAGCCATTACGCAAAACTTCAAGCGTCAATATCAATGCGTTCTGCATTATACTCATATTCAGCGTTGCATTCCCTGGTGAAAGTTTGACAATTCCAGGAACATGAATAAATCCGGCCTTCACAGGCAGTCCATTCACAGAGATATGATGCAATATACAATACATCAAATGATTACAGACATAGACACCAGCACTATCGGACACACTCACGGGTATGTCATGTTGCTGTAACGAATGAAAAATATCAACAATAGGCAAAGTGGAAATATACTGCCTTTCTCCTTCAGAGGAAATGACAAGATTTTTGGGACAAAATCCAGCATTATCAGGATGCTTGGCATCGGCTATATTGACCGCTACACGCTCCAAAGAAAAAGTATCCCGAGAAGAGGCCTGTCCCAAACTAACAACAAAATCCGGTTGCAGTTCATCTATTTTCCTAACAAGAATATCCACTGAAGCATTAAAGGCGACAGGGAGCAATAGTTTTGACAACAACATGCCCGGCAGTTCGGGTATGGACTTTACAATCTCCCAGGAGGTATTCACATCACACTGCCCAAAAGGTTCAAAACCTGTCAACAACATTTTAGGTCTAACTGCTACTGAAGTGGCCATACCATAAGAACTTAACTACAAATCACCATTTTCCCGCATAACCCTCTCCAATTCTTCATTGATTTCCCTGAGCGCTTCCTGGGCTTTCAGGTCACCACCTTCAGCAGCCATGGTGTAATAATGGATGGTTGACTGCAAATCCCGTTTAGTGCCAGTTCCTTCCTGATAACAGCGAGCCAGACGATATTGCGCCGGAACGATTCCTCTATCAGCCGCCTTTTTAAGCAACATCAAAGCCGCTTCATAATCTTGAGGCACTCCATGCCCTTCCAAAAAACAGTTGGCCAACAAAAAACAAGCATAATCATCGTCATGCTGAACAGCCTCATAATAACAACGGGCAGCCAACTCCAGATTCTTTTCAACGCCTCTACCAAAATAATAGCAATCACCCAAACAACGTAACGCCTCCACATGTTCCTTGGCAGCTGCCTTCGAATAATGTTCAACAGCTTTCTCGTATTGGCCATCTTCTTCATAACAAACCGCAAGTAGATAGTCAAACTTGGGATTATCCATTTGTGCACCTTTTTCAAACCAGAAGATAGCTTTTTTCAAATCCTTCGGAACTATATTTCCACTCAAATAAATGGCCCCCAAATTATTGATGGCAGTCTCGTTGCCTTGTTCTGCCGCTTTCATGTACCACTCAATAGCTTTAGCTGGGTCCTGCTCGCGTGCAATGCCCATGGCATAGGCCTGCGCCATGATTATCTGCGCTTTTTCATCACCCAAATAGGCATCACGCTGGACTTGCCGGTAATATTCCTGAACATCCTTATTAAACTCTTCCCTTTCATAAAGCCGACTCAACTCAGTCTGGGCCTTGCCTGACTTTTTATACCAATAGGCAGCTTTCTGCAAATCGGGCACACAACCTTTTCCTTCTGAATAACATACCCCTAGATTAAACTGCGCATTCTTATCTCCTTGATTGGCAGCTTTTGTAAACCACTTGATAGCTTCAGCAAAATCAATAGATGCTCCGGTACCGTTATAATAACAGGAAGCAAGATTATATTGAGCTTCCACAACACCCTGCTCTGCCGCCTTCCGATAGAGCTCTACGGCTTTTTGAGGATTCTTTTTTAGTCCATTACCATAAAAATAGCAATTACCCAATTCAAACTGAGCAATGCCCAATCCCTGTTCGGCTGCTTTTGTAAACCAATACACCATGGTCAAGGCATTCTGCTGCACACCCTGTCCATCCCTATAACAGTTACCCATAAGAAGTTGTGCCTGTGCATCACCTTTTTCCGCTGCCTTAGACGCCCAATAAACCGCTTTTCCAAAATCCTGTCCAACTCTTTGACCCGTATAATAGGAATAAGCCAAATAATACTGAGAAGCCACATCACCAGCATTACCCTGCTCTACAATAGCCGATATTGGCAATTCTTCCAATGTAAAACCTTGTGCATGTCCTTGCGTTATATACAAGAAAAAGAGAAACAAAAGCAAGCACTTATTTTTCATGACAAAATATTTTTATTGTTCAAATATTTATTACAATGGCATATCCACAACTGTATATTTTGCCTGGAAATATTCGGTAACAGGAATGGCAGCAACAGCCTCAACCCATATATAGGTTGTATAACGAAGACGCGCATTCTCAAATCCGAGATAGATGGTACGAAGACCTTGCGTTGGTATGCGCCCATTGCACGACTGCGTACCCATGGTAGAATAATCAACATTATACTTCAACTCTGAGGTGGACTCACCATTCTGGAAACGCCTCGCTTGAGAAGGATCAGCAAAAACATACATATCACAATAAGCGTCCTCCTCACGCAGTGGACGGTTATCGTCCAGCAACTGCCCAAGCAACCCGATTCCCCGTTGTGATTCATAAAGTGGCAATCCCAAGAAACGGATTTTGCGATAGGAAGTGGACATATTGTCATAAAACTCACCGTCAGCACTACGAGCCTGTTCACTGGTAGAGATACGCAGACTATACATCACGTCCGTTGCCCCCTTGGGTATCTGTAAAGCTACCAAAGCACGGCTATTGCCGGAAAAAATCGATTTAAATTGGCTTCGAAGAGTAAACGAACGCGGCTCGTCAAAAATATCTTTCATATTAATCCCTTTGGTCGATAAAACACGGAAACTGCCTTTCTGCCCCTCCACCATCTCTGTCTCAACCAACTGGGGATGCATATAACGTTCTAACGTTGGAACAGAATAGGCAATGCCCAAGGATGCATATTGAGTTGTACGCGGATTCACCTCCACCAAATAGATGGCCGTATTCTTAATCAGCAACGTATCATTGACTGTCGTTTTCCCCATGTATGATTTAAGCAGTGAACGGCTATCAGCATTATAGATACGGACATTACACGGCTTTTCCATGCTGACATTAAACCTTAAGACATCATCTTTATGCAAATAAAGCGGAAAGGCTTCGGTTGTTTCCATCAAATAGTCACTTTTATCAACCGCGATTAACATTTGTGTCTTAGCAATGTCTTCCAACGTTTCATTGATTGATATGTATAAAGATCGGATTCTATCTTTAAGCTGTTGACACAAAGCAATCGCCGCGGAATCCATGTCCATAGGATTATAATTATAATACAGATTTTGACTTGCCTCCCACAATCTTTTTTGTTGTGACAAATCAGCGGAATAAGCGCCGTCAAGCGCCCTCTCCAAATCTTGCACCACCATTAGCGTACTGTCATAACGGGCTCTTTCAGTTTCTGACATTCTTGGTTTGCCATCATTGACACAAGCCGTCATAAGAAACAAGGCCACACCTATCATTGTAAATAACTTCGTCATGGCATTATCTATTTTACTTTATCTTACTATCTTTCTCTTCAAGTAATTGGTCTATCTTCTTCTCTAAAGCATCCATCTTTTTCTCCAGGTCATCATTGTTATCGCTCACCATCGCATCCACAAAAACCGAATTAACCAACGATACCCCAATGATACCCCCTAAAACTAACAGTACACTAAAATAAACACGGGTGAAACGGGCAAAAGCAGGCGAAACAGCATCCGCTATTGTATCTGGTATCTCATACCATCCCTCAATGGTAAAGAGTCGGAAGATGGAATAAATGGAATCAGTAGGAGTAGCAAAAAATTCAGGAGCCACATCTTTATATATTGCACAACTGATCAATGCAAAAAGCAAAATAATGATAATCAGTCCAGCGAATACAGCATAAGACTGTTTCATGGCTCTTGCAAAGCCCATAGCGATTTGAGAGAAATTCGGGAAGAAATGGAATATACGAAAGAAACGGAACACGCGCAACACACGCAAAGCCAACAAGAAGGACAAACTCATCATTTCAATGGGCAAGACCAGACTCACCAAAGAGGGCAAGGAAAGAATGACCAACACTCCATCTAAACGGTTCCACCCTGACGACCAATACTTTTTAACCCCCAACACGATATGTTTACAAATCATCTCTATCACAAACACACAGGTACAAACCACATCCAACACCACAATCCATACATCATGCAAGTTGCTTTCCTGCAAATATATCATTGCCGTATTCAACAGAATGAAAAACAAGATGAACTTGTCATTCATAAATAACCGTAAAAAAAGACTGTCTTTTTTCATGCAACATTTCTATATAACAATAACACTCGAGCTTTAAGAGGGGCTACATTGCAGACAATTAGCCATAGGATTTGCAAATTTAAACATCCTATAGTATTCCAGCAAAATTCTTGTTAGTTCTTATTTCATCATTACGGAGTATGAATTAGAGCAGGCAAACGACAGCCTGATTGCGATAATCAAAAAAAGCGACAAAGAGGGGATTTCTACATACAATTATTTCGGCAAAGAATAAACAAGAAACCAAATGAATCCCGAATTATACATAGTATCCAATTTTGCAAATATAACACAAATAGGCCATAAACCACAAGTTTCCACGTCCTATGCCTGAATAAGAACCATTGTGAACCAACAAGAACCAACAAGAACCAAAAACAGCTTGGTGGAGGAGGAGAATTTTATCATTTTTGTAATCAAAATAAGAAAAGAATGGACAAAAAAAGCCCCGAAGTTGTAGAACTACGCCATAGAATTGAACTTGCCATTAACAGGAAGCTCAAAACACCATCAGACTTTGATTATCTGACACGTAAGGTGTGGGAAGAAATGCATGAGACCATTAGCATAAGCACCCTAAAGCGGCTTTGGGGATACGTGGATGGTGCTTCAAAAACACGCAACAGCACACTAAATCTGCTATCCAGATTTATAGGCTATCAAGATTGGGATGATTTTCTGATATCACTGGAAAATGAAAATGATATCCCTTCCGAAAAAATTTTAACACAACACATTGAAACCCAGCATTTAAAGGAAGGTGATATGATTGAAGTGGCCTGGCAACCCAATCGTCATTGCCACTTCCGTTACTTGGGCAACCGCACCTTTTTTGTTGAAAAATCGAGCAATTCAAAACTAAAGGTAGGCAACACGTTCATGTGTAGTCTATTTGTTTATGAAGAGCCTCTTTACATGGAAAACCTTACACAAGAAGGTCATCCCCCCATCGCTTTTGTTGTAGGTAACAAGTCAGGACTCACACTGCTGAAACTAACCAAAAGTACAGAAGACGAATCTTCCAATCAGGAATAAGCTATAACAACCACCCAAACTTCCAAATAAATACCCTAAAAAACGACATTCTGATAAACGGCATTGTGAAACAAGAATATATAAAGATATACGCAAGCAGAGCATGCGCATACGTCAAGTAAAGAAAAGGTATAAGGGACAAAAGAGTTGGAATAACAGATGCAGATACAATCCCATTCTATTTATTGAGAAGCACCCAAAACAATATATCCTTATTATTCTAAGAACTATTGAGCTTGCATCTGATTCATTTTGTTGAGAAATGCATTATAGCTATCAGATTCCTGTTGATACAACTTATACAAACGAAGATATTCATCTTGCGATATCTGACCCTCCTTATGGTACTCAATGAAAGACGGCATACGGCTAACAAATGCCTGAATTGGCATCTGAAGTTCATACAAATAATGCACATATTCATTATAGCACTGCGCAAGAACGGATTTCTCTACTTGAAATTTCTTTTTGTAATGAAGATTCCAGTCGTTCAACAAAGACAGATAACATTGAGAAAAGATAATTTGACCAAATTCTCTATAATGCATCTTTTCCAGTTTTTCTTCTACCGCTGCAAATGCCGAGTCAGCATGCTGTTGAACTTCTTTCATAAGCGATTGAGATTCTGTTTTCTCTTCATACTCCTTCTTCAACTGTTTATAAAAATCTCCCAGTACAAGAGAATCCCCTGGGGCATGAGAATAATACTCAGAAAGTTTTTCTTCCAATGCTGCGTAAACAGAATCTATATGCTGTTTGGACTCCTCCATGGCAGATAGCTCACTGGTCTTAGCTTCTAACTCATTCTTTAGCTGCTTTACAACATCTTCTGTAACAATAGAATCCACAGAAACCAGAGAATATCGTGTAAAAAGCCAAGCCATTGGTATAACAACCAAAAACAGCACACACGAAACCACAACAGCCGTCCGTTTCAATGTCCTTACACGTTTCAACTGTGTGACGATATCATTTTCGGTCTGAAAACGCAAATCCGGATTTACATTTTGACATTTGCGGGCAATTGCCTTATATTGCGTCGGGAAGAGAAGCTGCAACAACTTTCCAAAAGCATAAATATCCACCCGAGCATCTATTTTAACCCCGGACTGCATCTGTTCGGGCGCTGCATATTTTACGGTACCTGCCGGTTGCTTAAACACAGCATAATCATCTGCATCAGAAAGCCCAAAGTCAATAATCTTCACATTATGACCGTTATGGGTAATAAGTATATTGGATGGTTTTAAATCCCGGTGGATGATTTGCTTGGAATGAAAATAGCGCATTGCATCCAGCAATTCGAAAAGGATTTTCCGACGAACTGCCGGTGATGGTTTTGTCTTTAGAAATTCAGAAAGCGTACAACCATCAATATATTCCATCAGCAAAGAAGGACCCACCAAAGGGTCATCTTCCCGAGAAAAGACTCTCACTATGCTTGGATGGTCAAGTTGTATGGTCAAGTCAAACTCCTTGCGCAGCAGCTCCTTATAAAAAGCCTGATTCACATATTCCGCTTTCAAACCTTTCAACACAAACCAACGGCCGTAGCGTTTTACCTTGAACAAACGATTAAAACCGCCACATGGCATCTCTTCGTATTCAGAAAAGCCCCGTTCGGGGACAGCAAAATCTGCTTCAAGAATATTAGAAGATGATATAGAAGACGTAGAATCCATACACTTTCTTTTTATGCAAAAATAAATGCTTATACAGAAACCAACAAACCTTAAACAAAAAAGAACTATTGCTGTCCGATAAACTCGATTAAATATAAAAACAGTACAGCTCGAGCATTGTGTATCCAGTAGTCGAGTTTTATTTTGTCGATCCAAGCCCCGTCAAAATATGGACAGTTGACAATCCTCTTTCTGATCAGCATCTACGTTTAATAGTGTTTCCCAATCTTTTTCGGGATGATTGAACAGGCTGTAGAAATCC
>JADIMG010000065.1 GCA_017694875.1 Candidatus Gallipaludibacter merdavium | reverse complement strand
ACCGTGGATACATTTCTCCATATTTCGTAACCAATACCGAAAAAATGGAAGTCGAAATGGAAAAACCATACATCCTCATCCACGACAAGAAAATATCTAACCTCAAAGAATTGCTTCCAGTGTTGGAGCCAGCTGTACAGTCAGGACGCCCATTGTTGATTATTGCGGAAGACGTAGATAGCGAAGCCCTTACAACATTGGTAGTAAACAGATTGCGTGCCCAATTGAAAATCTGCGCAGTAAAAGCCCCAGGATTCGGCGACCGCAGAAAGGAAATGTTGGAAGATATCGCCATCCTTACAGGAGGTGTTGTCATCTCAGAAGAAAAAGGAATCAAACTCGAAAATGCAACCCTCGAAATGCTGGGTACAGCCGAAAAGATTACCGTAACTAAAGACAATACAACCATTGTCAACGGAGCTGGTAGCAAAGATGCAATCGCACAGCGTACTGCACAAATCAAAGCACAGATTGCCGCCACAACCAGCGACTATGACAAGGAAAAACTCCAGGAACGTCTTGCCAAATTGTCAGGCGGCGTAGCAGTACTTTATGTCGGTGCCGCTTCCGAAGTGGAAATGAAGGAAAAGAAAGACCGAGTAGACGATGCCCTCAGTGCAACACGTGCTGCAATTGAAGAAGGTATAGTTCCTGGCGGTGGAGTTACCTACATCCGCGCACAGGCAGCTCTCGACGGACTCAAAGGAGACAACGAAGACGAACAGACCGGTATCGAAATCATCCGTCGTGCCATCGAAGAACCATTGCGTCAGATAGTAATCAACGCAGGTAAGGAAGGTGCAGTTGTCGTTCAAAAAGTACGTGAAGGTAAAGGCGACTTCGGATACAACGCACGTACCGATGTATATGAAAACATGCACGCAGCAGGTGTAGTTGACCCTGCCAAGGTAACACGTGTAGCATTGGAAAATGCCGCTTCCATCGCAGGTATGTTCTTGACCACCGAATGCGTAATTGTCGACAAGAAAGAAGAACATCCAGCTCCAATGCCTCAAATGGGTGGAGGAATGGGAGGTATGATGTAATCTAATCATCACACCATTATAAGAAAGGGACTGTGTCAAAAAAATGATGCAGTCCCTTTACTTTTGTTTTAAACGTCATACCGCACTCGATGCGGTATCTAGTTTCCCAGTTCATTGCGTCTGATTTTTAATGTCATTCCGCAGAAATGCGGAATCCAGTAGCAAGGCTTTCAGCGTCCGTTTCAAATATTTAAAAAATTCCCGAAACACGGAAAAGCGGAAATGCGGAAAACACATCGCAATAGAAGTACATTCTTTGCCATCAGACATATTATCCCTACATCTCCCCAATCCCAAATTGAAAACATTCCTTCTCATTTGCATCTTCATTCCGCTTTCACTATCTCTTAATAAGACAGGATGCGCCTTGGCATAGTCAAATTACAAAACTTCGTTTTGCATTTGCCTCTGCGCTCAGCTTTCACTATCTTTGTCCACAGACAATCTAATAAACATAATATGAAAAAATTGATTCTATCCCTCGCATGGGGGGCATCCGTCACCCTCCTACATGCAGCTACACCGCTTTTCATGCGCGATGTACGCATCTCCCCCGACGGAAATCAGATAGCATTCTGCTATAAAGGAGACATTTACAAAGTCAGTGCACAAGGCGGACAAGCCCGGCAGCTCACCACCCAAGATTCCTACGAAGCCAATCCCATTTGGTCACCCGACGGAAAGCAGATAGCCTTCGCCAGCGACCGCTACGGCAGCATGGACCTGTTCGTCATGCCCGCAGATGGAGGAGAAGCCAAGCGCCTCACCTTCAACTCCGCATCCGAAATTCCGTCAACCTTCTCGCCCGACGGCAAATACATCCTCTTCTCAGCATCCATCCAAGACCCCGCCACAAGCGCACTCTATCCAACGGCAGCCATGAGCGAACTCTATCGCGTACCCGTAGCAGGGGGCAAGACAGAGCAAATCCTAGGAACACCCGCCGAAATGCTCGCCTATGCCACCAACGGAGAATACTTCCTCTATCAGGACAAAAAAGGATTTGAAGACGAATGGCGCAAGCACCACACATCTTCCATCACACGCGACATCTGGAAATACGACATCAAGACCGCCAAGCACACCAACCTCACCAACCGTCCAGGCGAAGACCGCAACCCCGTACTCACACCCGACGGAGCCACAGTCTATTTCCTCAGCGAACGCAACGGAGGAACCTTCAACGTCTATCGCTTCCCGCTCAATGAACCCGACAAGGTAGAAGCCATCACCAACTTCAAAACCCATCCCGTACGCTTCCTATCAATCGGAACCGACGGAAAACTCTGCTACACCTATAACGGCGAAATCTACACCCAGACACAAGGCGGAAAACCAGCCAAAGTCACCATCGACATTACGCGCGACGACGACAACCAGCCTGCCACACTTACCTATTCGCGCGGAGCAACCGAAGCCGTTCCTTCACCCGACGGCAAGCAAGTGGCCTTTATCGTGCGTGGCGGAGTTTTTGTTACTTCCGTTGAATATGGCACCACAAAGCAAATCACCCACACGCCGCAGGCCGAATCCGGCATCTCCTTCGGTGCCGACAATCGCTCTTTGGTCTATGCTAGCGAGCGCAATGGCAACTACGGGCTCTACATGGCTAAAATCGTGCGTGATGAAGACCTCAACTTCCCCAATGCTACCTTAATCGAAGAGCAGCCGCTTCTCCCGTCAGAAAAAATCGACCGCTTTGCACCTCAATTCTCGCCCGATGGCAAGGAAATCGCATTCATCGAAAGCCGCACCAAGCTCATGGTTTACAACTGCGAAAGCAAAAAAGTACGCCAAATCACCGATGGTTCAAAATGGTACACACTCGCAGGAGGATTCGACTATTCCTGGTCGCCCGACGGCAAATGGTTCACACTCACCTGCATCGCCAACAAGCACGACCCCTATGCCGACATCGCTATCATCAGTGCCGACGGCAAGGGCAAGCTTGTCAACATCACCAACAGCGGCTACATGAGTGGCTCGCCACGTTGGGCTTTAGACGGAAATGCCATTATCTTCTTCACCGAACGATACGGCATGCGCAACCACGCATCATGGGGCTCGCTCGACGATGTCATGATTGCCTTCCTCAATCAGGATGCTTACGACAAATTCCGCCTCAGCAAGGAAGACTACGAATTCCTCAAGGAGTTGGAAGCCGAGCAGAAAAAGGCAGCTGAAAAGAAAGACGACAAGTCCAAGGATAAAAAAGACAGCAAGAAGAAGGACGAAGCTAAGGACGAAAAGGATGAAAAATCCAAAGACATTGTGGTCGAACTCGAAGGCATACAAGACCGCATCATCCGTCTCACCCCTTATTCATCCAACCTTGCATCAGCCATCATTTCCAAGGACGGTGAGAAACTCTACTACCTCTCAGCAGTCGAAGGCGGTTATGACATGTGGAAAATGGACCTTCGCAAGCACGAAACATCGTTGCTCCACAAAATGGACGCCGGTTGGTCCAACCTGATAGCAGATGCCGAAGGAAAAAACATCTTCGTATTGGGCAGCGGAACCATGCAGAAAATGGATGCCTCATCCGAAGCACTCAAACCCATATCCTTCAACGCAACAGTCAAGATGGACCTCGCAGCAGAGCGTGCCTACATGCTACAGCACGTCTATCGTGAAGAAATGGTACGTTTCTATCAAACCAACATGCACGGAGTCGATTGGGACGCAATGGTCGAAAACTATCGTCGCTTCCTCCCACATATCAATAACAATTACGATTTTGCTGAAATGTTGAGCGAATTGCTCGGCGAATTGAACGTCTCACACACCGGCGGACGCTATTCAGCACCGGGAGCAGCCGAACCGACAGCAAATCTCGGTCTGCTCTATGATTGGCAATACACCGGCAATGGACTCCGCATAGCCGAAGTAGTCGAAAAAGGACCTTTCAGCCGCAAGAGCAGCAAGGTAACCGAAGGCACCATCATCGAAAAGATTGACGGAACCGAAATCACCCCAACCACCGACTATGCACAGCTCCTCAACGGAAAAACAGGCAAGAAAGTCCTCGTTTCCCTCTACAATCCAGCCAACAAGGAACGTTGGGAAGAAGTCGTGCGCCCCATCTCCAACGGTGCTTTCTCCGGCCTTCTCTACGACCGCTGGATTAAACAGCGTGCCGAAGACGTTCGTCGCTGGTCAAACGGCCGTCTCGGCTATGTCCACATCGAATCCATGGACGACGGCAGCTTCCGCACCGTCTATTCCGACATCCTCGGCAAATACAACCAGTGCGAGGGCATCGTCATCGACACCCGCTTCAATGGCGGTGGACGTCTCCATGAAGACATCGAAATCCTCTTCAGCGGACAGAAATATTTCACCCAAGTCATCCGTGGCCGCGAAGCATGCGACATGCCAAGCCGTCGTTGGAACAAACCCTCCATCATGCTCCAGTGCGAAGCCAACTATTCCAATGCCCACGGCACACCATGGGTTTACAAGCACCGCGGACTTGGCAGCCTCGTCGGAGCACCCGTTCCCGGAACTATGACCAGTGTCAACTGGGTACGCATGCAAGACCCAACCATGGTCTTCGGCATCCCGGTAGTTGGCTATCAGTTGCCCGACGGTAGCTATCTTGAAAACGCTCAGCTCGAACCCGACGTTTACGTCCTCAACGCCCCCGAAACCATAGTCAAGGGCGAAGACACCCAGCTCAAAACAGCCGTCCAAGAGCTCCTCAAGCAAATAGACGCAAAGAAATAACCCAGCCCTAACAGGCACACAAAAAAGCGACATTCCTGCCTCACCGCAAGAGTGTCGCTTTCTTTCATCCTCAAAAAGTAGGGTAGCACATCCACCACTGCTCAACCTTAATACTCAACGCTACCGCCAATTATTCGCACATCGCCTCTCCAACCTGTCATTCCGCAGAAATGCGGAATCCAGCAGCATGGCTTCTGCGTCCGTTTTTAATGTCATACCGCACCCGATGGGGCTGTGTCAAAATGACTCTTTTGATACAACCCCTGTAAGGTATGTCAGAATATGTAAGATGCAAAGTACTGAAGGTGAGGGAACTGTGAGTTTATTGGCGTAAATGACCGAGCCTGAATCCTGATAGCAACGAAGCAGATTGCATATTATGACACATCGTCGTCTGTTTTGTCTCCCCTCAGGAAAACAGGAGAAGCAGAAATCCGGAAAAACTCTTTTCATCTCCATTTGTACCACCAAAAATATTATAGTACCTTTACGCCCATAACACAAAATAATACAATTATTATCGTGGACTCACAACCCACCATCCCTATTGACACGCATCATAAAACAGAAACCTCAATGCTAAACATCATCAAACCAGACCATTGACTGCTTCATCTCTCACGCTGGGTGTTGTTTTTCTTTCTCAGATAAGTTCTCCCCAAAAGAATAGGGGAGAACACCTCAACCGAATCCACAAAATCTGTCCCCAGCCCCATTTGTACACCCCATAATTATCTACCTTTACACCCTCTAATACCTTTAATTTCAATAATAATCACATGAAGAAACTGTTTTCTCTTCTTGTCTTCGCCCTCCTGTCTCTCACAACCTTGGCACAGTACTCCGATTTCCAGGTGGGCCAATTGTGCTACAACATCCTTCCGAAACCGAAGTCGAAGTGACTTACCAGCAAGACTATATATAGAGCCCCCTCTGAAGCCGAACAAGTAGTATTATTAAAAACAACATGATTCCCTTTGTTTATTTGCATTTGGAAGGTATGGATAAGATAACATTTCCTTAATTGTGTAACCGGCATAGGGGAGTTTTCCCTCAAAAAAAACGATAATCTCCACATTTTTAGGAAAATAGTTGTCCTTTTGAATTTTTTTTGTAGCTTTGTCCTCACTAACTTAAACAATACGGATATGAAAAAAGCAATTCTGATGTTGTTTTGCACTTGGGCCCTTGTCTCAGTGCCAGCACATGCACAGGAAATGTACCAGGAACAACCTGTGCGTCATTATGTGTCATTCTCTATTGGTGACAACCTTTTCAACGCCCTTTACGGAGGCTACTCTTACATTGGTTATTACGAACCTACAAGCAGCCGCACCAACTGGTTCGCTCCCGATGTCTATAGCAAGTATGATTTATTCCTCCCCACATTCTCCTTCTCCTACTACTATGCCTTCAAACCATGGCTTTTGGTGGGAGGCGAACTCTACTATTGCGGAGAATACTCACCCGTTTACGAAAAACCGCAAATGCAGAAGATAGGAAACGCAGGGACAACCGCCATATCCATTCTCCCCTCCATACGTTTCCAGTACTTCAACAGAAAATATTGTGGGCTCTATTCCGGCCTCTCCCTTGGCTGGTTCATAGGAATTGACAACGGATACGACCTCTATACAGGAAGACCGCAGGATGCAGCCGGCATCTATTCCCGTATTTCATTCCAGATTACTGCCTTTGGAGTACGCTTTGGAGACAAAATCTATGGAACGGCTGAAATCGGGTGCGGCGTAAAAGGAATAGCAACAATTGGTATCGGTACACGTTTTTAATCAGGAGGAAACATTATGAAAACAAATAAAAAATGGATGGCATATCTGCCTGTAATACTGTTCTTTACCGCCTGTATGGAATATCATTATCCAGGAAGTCCAACGCAAAGAGGTGAAGAAATATATAACACTTGGAACAACAGCTTCCAGGAATTTACATTCAACTATTTCGGAAAGGTAGTGCTCCTTAATGAAGTGCTCCAGACACCCACACCCCAGCAAAAAGACAGCCTTATCAAGGTCTATTTCGGAGGATACGACAGAATCCACATGTATGAAGACAGCACCTATGTCATCAATATTTATGACAATAACTATTATTACGACGAAAACTTCTCCTACGTTGACCCTATTTGCCGTATGCTGGTAAGGACCTATGGTGACGACCTTATGGCTACCGGTACAAAATGGACCATCGTCCTCAACCTGCCGGAAAACTTCACCTATACGCCGCAAACGGCTCCCGACGGAATGCAACGTCTGTATTCTGAACCCGCACCGATGGAAACAGGCTTTATGTACTATCCTTATTACATGCCTTTCGACATTACCAACCTCGGCAATGGACAATTCCGCTTCAAGGATGTTGAAGGAGCAGAAACACTCGACTATTTCTCCGTTGATTACCTTCTTACTTTCAATAACAGGGAAGTGGTGCCAGGCGTCATCGTAACCGACCGCATGCAAATAGAAGGAAAAGGACGTCTCTCTGCCGATATGGGTCGTGCCATTATGGACTATCAGCTCACCGGTTATGAAATCGACAAATATGGTCCGAAGGCAGGAACAGTACAAATAACGGCCATTCAACGTTCAACCGGAGAAAAGCGTGAAGTTAAAGTGGAATGCAAATCTAGTGGATATACATTGACTTATGAGGGTGTTGTTACGGAATATTTCTAAAACATTGATAATCATGACCGCATTGTTCATGTTGGCCGCTTGCGAAAAGAAGGACAATGCCGAAAATTATGCGGCTGAAATTCTCATCCTGCCTGATGATGGGGTAGTGGTGCAGGCACAGTTCCCCAACGATTTGTCAGATGAAACATGGGCGCCCATGTGGCGAACCGACACGGTGAAATCGGAATATTCCATTCTCAGCAATATCCAGGCACGCCCTGGAGCAGATTTTGAAGACAAGTCCTTGCACATTGTCCGCCTTTCAGGCGAAGGCCGTTGTAGGGTAGTCTATGCGCAGGAAATGAAGCTCTATACCAAGTCCGATCCCACCAAGGCCAACAGCTACAATGCCTATCGGAAGCTCTCCAACGCCTTGCCTATGGATTCGCTCATGATGTTTCTCGAAGCCGAGGGAAGCCACTACTATCATGTGCTCGAATCAGGCATAGATTCGCTTGTCATACCCATATCCCTGCTCGATTCCATCGAACACATCTATGTCGACAGTTGCATTGTACGCGCCAACCCATAGACACTCCTAACGCAAGAACAACAAATCGGAATAAATTCTATTCCATACCCCGCACCCGATGAAATCACTCGTCGGGTGTCCTTGTTTTAACACCATAAGTAAATATTGTCATAGCCGTATTTTGTAAACAAAAACCGAATCTGTATCTGTAATTGTTTTGTTGGAATTGTGTTTTGTTAGTTTTTTTTGTATTGATTATTGTAGATGTAAAAATGTTTTTATAGATTTGCCTTGTAAACATTTTAACTCATATCATAACATTAAAAATCAAATGTCTATGAAACCTCAAAAACTATTCGTTGCTCTAATGTTGGCAACCTTTGGAGTTTTTTCGCTTTCAGCACAAGAAAATTTGCCTGACCCTCGCGAATCAAAGTGGGGACAAATCCGTATGGCAGGTATGTACAACACTTTATCCGGTTATTCAATAGCTGGACAGATTAATCTGGAGTATGAGCAATTGCTGGCTATACCCAAGGTACCGGTTTCATTTGGCGTACAGTCACATATTTATATGGGTTATGACGTGGAAAAAACCAAGCAAAATGTAAATACATTCAATAGTTCTGTGAATATGGTGGGATTAGGTTTTTATGCAGCTGCCTATCCATTGAACATGAAGGGACACCGTCTTTCTGTGGGTGGAGGTTACGCATTTGGTGGCTTGATACAATTGTCTTCCCAGCCTGGTCAATATTACATGGATCACGGCTATTTGGTGCGTTTGGCTTATGACTACAATTTTGGCGATGGCTTTACATTGGGTGCATTGATTCAATATACCGATTATTGTCATGTTGGTACAACCCCCGATCTGCTTTCGGTCGGTATCAGCTTGGGCTTCCAGTTCTGATAATCAATTTTCCGTTTTTTAAAAACGCATTCTAAATTAGGGGTTGCATCAAAACTACACATTTTGAAGCAACCCCTTTAAGGTATGTCAGAATATAATAGGTACTCAAACGTCATACCGCAGAAATGCGGTATCCAGTCGCAAGGCATTCAGCCTCCGTCCTTAATGTCATTCCGCACTCGATGCGGAATCCAGAAGCAAGGACCATAGCGAGGCCGACATACACACTATTTTCCTTCCGCAGCAAAGCGGTATCCAGAAGCACAGGATATCAGCGCCAGCCCAGCCTGTCCCCCTGAATACGCACCGCCAATCAGCAGTTAGTACCTGCATGCCAGCGTCTCCCACACATAATCGTCGTAGCTGCACCTAAGGGAGCGCAAACCATTATCGGCCTGTTCATACAGGAATTGCTCAATTTCCGATTGAGGCTTGTCGATGGCGTTTACTACTTCAAAGTAAAACTCCATGGCATATCGGTCTGAACAGTCACGTCCGTCCTTGATAGACCACCACAGGCTTAGCAGATGCCAATCGTCATCGCTCAGCTCATAGCCGGCAGCATTCAGCTCCTCCAGCATATCGAGGTATGCTTCATAATTCATTTGGATTTTTCCGTCACGACTGCATTTTGCGATACTTTTAAATGTACTCATAGTTTTTTGTATTTTTCGGTTAGTAATAAATGAACATAACAGCCATTCCATCGCGGAGTAGCGGTTTAAATTTTCATGTTATCTATTACTAAAATGTGAAAAATGCCCAAAACTACGTATGAATTTTGTGACGGCACATAGGGATTGTAAATGCAATCGGGGGCAAAAGTACTAATAATCCATTAAATTCACAATGTTTTTAAGAAAAAATCCACAAAAAAACAGCCACCCCATAGAATAGGAGACGGCTGGTCGCGTGATTTTGGGCGGGATGCCCTGTTATATAGAAGGTTTGAGAGTTTGGATGCGTTCTATTGCTTCTTTTGTTTTCTGGGCGTCGCCGAAGCCCGTAAGACGGAAATAGCCTTCTCCGCATGGGCCGAAACCGACGCCAGGCGTACCCACCACTTGGCACGTGTGGAGCAGATGATGGAAAAAGTCCCACGATGACATGCCATCCGGTGTCTTCATCCATACATAAGGAGCATTCTCTCCGCCGAAAACTTTATATCCGGCCGTCTCCAGTCCATGCTTGATGGTGTGTGCGTTGTTCAGATAATAGGCAATGTTGGCTTGGATTTCCGTTTGTCCTTGCGGAGTATAGACAGCCTCAGCAGCACGTTGTATGATATAGGCCGTACCGTTGAATTTGGTGCATTGGCGTCTGTTCCACAATGGATTGAGAGCTACACGTTTGCCGTCATGAGTTTTTCCCTTTACAGCTTTCGGAATAATTGTATAGCCGCAACGCAGACCGGTGAAACCGGCCGTTTTGGAAAAGCTTCTGAATTCAATGGCCACTTCCTTGGCTCCTTCAATTTCGTAGATGCTGTGTGGCACTTCATCGTCGTGTACAAAGGCCTCATAAGCTGCATCAAACAGTATCAGCACATCGTTCTCGCGCGCATAATCAACCCATTTCTTCAGTTGGGTGCGGGTGAGGGTAGTGCCCGTCGGATTGTTCGGATAGCACAAGTATATCACATCCGGACGGCTTTCCGGCAATGACGGGATAAACTGGTTGGCCTCGTTGCAGGGCAAATATTGGATACGGCTCCATTTGCCGTTGTGCAGCTCGCCCGCTCTGCCTGCCATCACATTGCTGTCAATATAGACCGGATACACAGGGTCGGTCACTGCCACCACACATTGGCTGTCAAGCAAATCGCCAATATTGCCGGTATCGCTTTTTGCACCGTCACTGATAAAGATTTCATCCGGTTCCAGCGTGATGTTGCGGCTGAGAAAATCGTGCTCAACAATCGTTTGACGCAAGAAAAGATATCCCTGTTCGGGACCATATCCCCTGAAAGTGCTTGCCTGTGCCATTTCATCGACAGCAGCATGCAAAGCCTTGATAACGGTGGGAACAATAGGGCGGGTTACATCACCAATGCCCAGTCGGATAATAGCGGATTGAGGATTTTCCGCTTCAAAAGCCGCTACCTTGTGGGCTATTTCAGAAAACAGATAGCTTTCAGGCAGCGCTAAAAAATGTTCGTTTATATACATATGACAATTAAAAACAACTTTATTCTTGATTACAATTCCATTTCTCCTTCAAAGACAATTTCAGCCGGACCGCTCAGCAATACGGAACCGCTTTCCTGGTCCCATCTGATGTGAAGGTCGCCTCCCGGCAAATGTACCAGAACCTTAGGGTTGCAAAACCCGTTTTTGATGGCTGCCACTACCGTAGCACATGCTCCTGTTCCGCAAGCCATGGTCTCTCCGCTACCACGCTCCCACACGCGCATCTTGATTTCCTCGCGGCTCAATACCTGGGCAAATTCCACATTGGTACGTTCCGGAAAAATCGGATGGTGTTCAACAATTCGTCCCAAACCGTGAACATCTATTTCACTCAGGTCATGCACAAAGAATATTGCGTGTGGATTGCCCATGGAAACACAATTGAGATGGAGTGGAAAACCGGAAATGTTGAAAGGATAGTCAATCACTTCATCCACCTCCGGAAGGAGCACGGGAATTTCGGCAGGAGTCAGAACCGGTTTGCCCATATCCACTTCAATCTCTTTTACGGTCTTGTCTTGCACTGTGAGTGAAAGGTGTTTCACACCGCTCAATGTTTCCAGAGTAAATTGTGTCTTGTCGGTCAACCCCTTTTCATAAACGTATTTGCCGATGCATCGTGAGGCATTTCCACACATCTGTGCTTCCGAACCGTCAGCATTGAACATACGCATGCGGAAATCGCAGGTATCCGAGGGCATAATCAGTACAAGACCGTCAGAACCAATGCCGAAATGGCGGTCGCTTAGGCGGATTGCTGCTTTTTCAGGATGTTCTATGGGATATTGCAAAGCATTGATATATACATAATCATTGCCTGCTCCTTGCATTTTTGTAAAGTGTATCTTCATTCTTGGTGAATTTTGTTTTGAATGGATGTGCAAAAATAATGTGTTTGTATGGAATATTCAAATTTTTGTGTCATTTTGTCGTTTTGGTAGAACTGGAGCGGAAAAAGAACGAAAATCACCTTTTTTCTCTTCCATTACTATGGTGGTGAAATAAAAAATCTGTCATTTTGTATTCGTACGTTGTGTTATGATGCGTTTTTGTAAGTAAATGTTTCGCTATCCGCAGAGTTTGATAGAGCGCATGTTTCGGAAAACAGAAAAATATCTAAGGCCGCAGGCTTTTTATGGATTGTTTGTTGTTGGAATATGGGGTAAACATCGAAATTTTTTTATACCTTTGCCGAGATGTTATGCAATCTTCCAACGTACTAAATTTTATCTCAAATATGCAGCAAACAAGAAATGCTTCGTTACGTTTAGAAAACGGAGCCGTATTTCGAGGAAAGTCGTTTGGATATGAACGCTCAGTGGCTGGTGAAGTGGTGTTCAACACGGCCATGACGGGATATCCGGAAAGCCTTACTGACCCCTCTTATTCCGGTCAGATTCTAGTGTTCACTTATCCTCTTATCGGTAACTATGGTGTTCCTGTTGATGAAATTAAACAACGTATTTCAACCTTTTATGAGTCGGAAAAAATTCACGTTCGTGGCGTGGTAGTTTCCGACTATTCTTTTGAATATAGCCATTGGAATGCGGTAAAAAGTCTGGCCGATTGGCTGAAGGAACAGGGCATTGCCGGTATCTATGGAGTGGATACGCGCGAAATTACCAGCCTGCTCCGTGAAGAGGGTTCCATGAAGGGCGCTATCCAATTGGAAGGCGAAGATGAAATTGCGTTTGAAGACCCGAATCTGGTCAATCAGGTGGATGTGGTTTCCTGCAAGGAAATCATTACCTATGGAACGGGAGCAAAGAAAGTGGTGATGGTCGATTGTGGCGTGAAGCACAACATCATCCGCTGTCTCTTGCGCCGCGATGTTACCCTTATCCGAGTGCCATGGGATTATGACTTCAATACTTTGGAATATGATGGTCTTTTCATTTCCAATGGTCCGGGCAACCCCGATTTGTGTGGAGCGGCTGTAGAGCATCTGCGTCAGGCGCTCAATGGCGACAAGCCTATTTTCGGCATCTGCATGGGTAACCAGCTTTTGAGCAAGGCAGGAGGTGCCAAGGTCTATAAACTCAAATACGGACACCGTGGACACAACCAACCGGTGCGACTGGTGGGCACTAACCGCTGTTTCGTAACCAGCCAGAACCATGGATTCGCTGTTGACAGCAACACGCTCGGAAGCGATTGGGAACCGATGTTTGTCAACATGAACGACGGCACCAACGAAGGTATCCGCCATAAGTTCAAACCTTTCTTCTCGGCTCAATTCCACCCGGAAGCCGCCAGCGGTCCTACTGATACGGAATTTTTGTTTGATGAATTTGTACAGCTGATAAAATAGGAAGATACAATTATGAATACGATATTGACACATGAACATACTGCCATGCAGCAACAGTCAGATATGCCAATGCCCAAGAAAGTGCTATTGTTGGGTTCGGGTGCCTTGAAAATCGGTGAGGCCGGCGAGTTCGACTATTCCGGTTCGCAAGCCTTGAAGGCTCTGAAGGAAGAGGGTATCTATACTGTTTTAATCAACCCGAACATTGCCACGGTGCAAACATCGGAAGGCGTGGCCGACAAAATCTATTTCTTGCCCGTAACGCCCTTCTTTGTGGAGAAGGTGATTGAAAAGGAACGTCCGGAGGGCATTCTCCTTGCCTTCGGCGGACAAACTGCCTTGAACTGTGGCGTGGCTCTCTATAAGTCGGGAGTGTTGGAAAAATACAATGTACGCGTGCTCGGAACGCCCGTACAAGCCATTATAGATACGGAAGACCGTGAACTCTTTGTCAAGAAACTGGATGAAATCAATGTAAAGACCATCAAGAGCCATGCGGTTGAAAACATTGAAGATGCCAAGAAGGCTGCTGCCGAATTGGGCTATCCCATCATTGTGCGTGCAGCTTATGCCCTCGGCGGTCTCGGCTCCGGTTTCTGCGACAATGAAGAGGAATTGGTACAGATAGCCGAAAAGGCTTTCTCTTTCTCACCGCAAGTACTGATTGAGAAGAGCCTCAAAGGCTGGAAAGAGATAGAATATGAAGTGGTGCGCGACCGCTTCGACAACTGTATTACCGTATGTAATATGGAAAACTTTGACCCGCTGGGTATCCACACGGGTGAAAGTATCGTGATTGCGCCCTCACAGACGTTGACCAACAGCGAATACCACAAATTGCGTGAACTGGCCATCCGCATCATCCGCCATATCGGCATCGTGGGCGAATGTAATGTGCAATATGCCTTCGACCCGGAAAGTGAAGACTACAGAGTGATTGAGGTGAATGCACGTTTGAGCCGTTCTTCCGCATTGGCAAGTAAGGCTACCGGCTATCCACTGGCTTTCGTGGCTGCCAAACTCGGATTGGGCTATGGCTTATTTGACTTGAAGAACTCGGTGACGAAAGTTACCTCTGCTTTCTTTGAACCCGCTTTGGACTACGTGGTATGTAAAATACCGCGTTGGGACTTGGGTAAATTCCGTGGCGTTGACCGTGAGCTGGGCTCCAGCATGAAATCGGTTGGCGAGGTGATGGCCATCGGACGCACCTTTGAAGAGGCGCTTCAAAAGGGCTTGCGCATGATTGGGCAGGGCATGCACGGATTTGTGGGCAACAAGGAATTGGAAATACCCGATGTGGACAAGGCATTGCGCGAACCGACCGACAAACGTATCTTTGTCATCAGCAAGGCCATGCGTGCCGGCTACACATTGGACCAAATACATGAATTGACCAAGATTGACCGCTGGTTTCTGCAGAAGCTGATGAACATTGTCCGTACTATGCAGGCTTTGGAAAAGAATCAGGCATCGCATCTGGATATTACGCCGGCAGATGTGGATGAGGATTTGCTGCGCACGGCCAAATCACAAGGCTTCTCCGATTTCCAGATTGCACGCGGGTTGGGCTTGGAGCACTTTACTTCCACCGAAAAGGCCATTTTGGTCATCCGTGACTTGCGTAAGAAAATGGGTATTATCCCCGTGGTGAAGCAGATTGATACACTGGCTGCCGAATATCCGGCACAGACCAACTACCTGTACATCACCTACAACGGAGTAACCAACGATGTGAAATATGTAGGCGACAGAAAATCCATCATTGTCTTGGGTTCGGGTGCCTACCGCATTGGTTCTTCAGTCGAATTCGACTGGTGCGGAGTGCAAGCTTTGAACACTATCCGTCAAAACGGTTATCGCAGTGTGATGATTAACTACAACCCTGAAACCGTTTCCACCGATTATGACATGTGCGACCGTCTCTATTTCGATGAGTTGACCTTTGAAAGGGTAATGGATATCATCGAACTGGAAAATCCGCATGGCGTAATCGTTTCCACCGGCGGACAGATTCCTAACAACCTGGCCATGCGTCTCGATGCGGAACATGTCAACATTTTGGGAACATCGGCCAAGAGCATCGACAATGCGGAAGACCGCGACAAGTTCTCGGCCATGCTCGACCGCATCGGGGTGGACCAGCCGGAATGGAGCGCATTGACTTCTATGGACGATGTGAATGCCTTTATCGAAAAGGTGGGCTTCCCGGTGTTGGTGCGTCCTTCTTATGTGCTTTCAGGTGCAGCCATGAACGTATGTTCCAATCAGGAAGAGCTGGAACGCTTCTTGAAATTGGCAGCCAATGTATCCAAAAAGCATCCGGTGGTTATCAGCCAGTTTATTGAAAATGCCAAAGAAGTGGAAATGGACGCTGTGGCTCAAAACGGTGAAATCATTGCCTATGCCATCAGCGAACATATCGAATATGCCGGTGTTCACTCTGGCGATGCTACTATCCAGTTCCCGCCGCAAAAATTGTATGTGGAAACTGTTCGCCGCATCAAGCGCATCAGTCGTCAGATAGCTAAGGAATTGAATATTTCCGGACCGTTTAACATTCAGTATCTGGCCCGTGAAAACGATATAAAGGTAATCGAATGTAATTTGCGTGCTTCACGCAGTTTCCCGTTCGTGAGCAAGGTGCTTAAAATCAACCTCATTGACCTGGCCACGAAGGTGATGCTCGGATTGCCCGTGGAAAAACCGCACAAGAGCCTCTTCGATTTGGACTATGTGGGTGTGAAGGCATCCCAGTTCTCCTTCAACCGCTTGCAGAAAGCCGACCCTGTATTGGGCGTCGATATGGCATCAACCGGCGAGGTGGGCTGCATCGGCGATGATTCTGCCAGTGCTGTTCTTACGGCCATGTTGGCGGTGGGTCACCGAATTCCAGCCAAGAACATCCTTTTGTCAACCGGTTCGGCCAAACAGAAAGCCGAAATGCTCGATGCTGCACGCTTGCTGGCGGCCAAAGGCTACAAACTTTATGCAACGGGTGGAACATCGCGTTTCCTCACTGACAACGGAGTGGAAAATACCTTGGTTTACTGGCCGAGCGAAGAAGGGCAGCCGCAGGCTTTGGATATGTTGCACAAAAAGGCCATTGACCTGGTGGTGAACATTCCGAAAAACCTGACAACGGGAGAGTTGAGCAACGGCTACAAAGTAAGACGTGCTGCCATCGACCTCAACATTCCGCTTATCACCAATGCACGCCTGGCAAGTGCTTTCATCAACGCCTTCTGTACATTGGACATCAATAATATAGCCATCAAGAGTTGGGACGAATATAAATAATTAGAGCAAATGGAACCCTTAAAACATGAATGTGGAGTGGCTTTGGTGCGCCTGCGCAAGCCATTGACCTATTTTCAGGATAAGTATGGCTCCTGGACATACGGATTGAACAAACTCTATCTGCTGATGGAGAAGCAACACAACCGTGGTCAGGAAGGAGCTGGTGTGGCTTGTGTGAAATTGGATGCCGAACCGGGCGAGGAGTTCATGTTTCGTGAACGTGCCGAGGGAAGCAATGCCATTTCTGAAATATTTGTTGCCGTCAATAAAACTATATCGGAAGCTCTGAAATCGGGGCAGACTGATTTGAAGCATATACCTTATGCCGCTCAGATGTACATGGGACATCTGCGTTACAGTACAACCGGTAAACTGGGATTGAGTTTTGTACATCCCTTTTTGAGGCGTGACAATTACCGTGCACAAAACTTGACCCTGTGCGGCAATTTCAATCTGACCAATGTCAACGAAGTGTTCCAATATATTTCGGAACGCGGTCAGCATCCGCGCCAGAAATCGGATACCTTCATCCTGCTGGAGCAGTTGGGACATCGTCTGGACCGCGAAGTGGACCGTCTCTACCAATTGAAACATCAGGAGGGACTGCGCGGATTGGATTTGACACGTGCCATCGAGCATGATATTGATATGGCCAATGTGCTTCGCGAATGTGCCCCCATGTGGGATGGCGGTTTTGTCATCTGTGGCATGACGGGCAGCGGTGAAACTTTTGTAATCCGTGACCCATGGGGAATCCGTCCTGCCTTCTACTATGTGGACGATGAACAGATGATTCTGGCATCAGAACGTCCGGTCATTCAAACGGCCATGAACGTACAGCACGACCAGGTGGTCGAACTCTTGCCTGGCCAGGCCCTATTCGTCAATGCCCGAGGTGAGGTACGTCTGGAACAGATTCTGGCTCCTAAAAATGTGTCGCCCTGTTCGTTTGAGCGTATCTATTTCTCACGTGGCAGCGATTGCGACATCTATCGTGAACGCAAGCAGTTGGGCGCCAATTTGGTTCCACGCATTCTGCAGGCGGTTGACGATGATTTGCGCCATACCGTGTTCTCCTTTATACCCAATACGGCCGAAGTGGCTTTCTATGGTATGCTCGAAGGCTTGGAACGCCATTTGAACAAGCTGAAAAGCCATCTGATAGCCGAAAAGCAACACGAACTGACCCGTGAGCAGATTGAAGATATCCTGTCTTTCTCAGTACGTTTCGAGAAGGTGGCCATTAAGGACATCAAGTTGCGTACCTTCATTACGCAGGATGCCACACGTAATGATATGGCAGCCCACGTTTACGATATTACCTATGGCACCATTGAACCCCATGTGGATAATCTGGTGGTGATTGACGACAGTATCGTGCGCGGAACAACCTTGAAGCAGAGCATTATCAAGATTTTGGCACGCTTGAAACCGAAGAAGATTGTCATTGTGTCATCCGCTCCGCAAATCCGTTATCCGGATTTTTACGGCATTGACATGTCGCATATGAGTGAGTTTATCGCTTTCAAGGCGGCTATTGCCTTGCTCGAAGAGGCAGGCAAGTTCCAGCTGATTAATGAAGTCTATGCCCAGTGCAAGGCACAGATGGCTTTGCCGAAAGAGCAGGTGGTCAACTATGTGAAACGCATCTACGAACCGTTTACTGATGAGCAGATAGCCCAGAAGATGGCCAAACTGCTTACTCCCGACGATGTGGATTGCCCCGTGGAAATCATTTTCCAGACCATAGAAGGATTGCATGCTTCTTGTCCCGACCATAAAGGCGATTGGTACTTCTCCGGCAACTATCCGACGCCGGGTGGCACCAAACTGTTGAACGAGGCCTTTGTCGATTATATTGAAAAAAGCCGTAAATAATGAATAAAGTTGCATTTTGGCTAAAGAATGCCCGTAGCATTGCCTTGCCGCAGAGTGTTTTGCCGGCAGCGTTGGCCATTGCTGTTGCGGCCAAGCACGAAGGCTTTTCTCTGTGGTTGGCCTTGTTGGCATTGGTCGGTATTATAGCAGCCCATTTAGCCATGAACCTGGCGGATGATTATTTCGACTTTCAGACCAAAACCGGCGAACATCGTCAGGAAATGGCATCAGAAGGCATCCGTGCCCGTATTGCCAAATACGATTATCTGACTTCGGGAAAGGCAACCATCGGACAATTGCGCACTGCCATAGTGCTGTTCTTGCTGGTGGCGGCTGTTTTGGGTGCTGTCGTTTTCGTTTTCAGAGGCATGCCGGTAGTATATATAGCTTTGGCTACCTTGTTTTTGGGCATTGAATATTCCGGTAAACCCTTGCAGTTGGGCTATCATGGATGGGGCGAATGGGTAATAGGCATCATATTTGGTCCGCTTCTCATGGCGGGAATGCACATTGCTGCTTCAGGAGTGTTCACGCAAGAGGTATTGCTGACTTCCATTGCCGTCGGACTGTTGGTCATCAACATTGTCTATTCCCATGCCGTGCTCGATGAACCTGCCGATGAAAAGTGTGGCAAAATGACTTTCAGCCGTTTGTTGAAGTCCAAGCCGGCCAAGCTGGCATTTTCCTATATCTTCAACCTTCTGCCTTTTGTCATTGTATTGGGCGGCGTTTTAGCAGGCATCTTGCATTGGGCATACTGCTTTGTGTTGCTCGTGTTGCCTATGGCCATTTATTTGGTCTATTCCCTTACCTCTTTTGTCTATGGCAGGGAAATCAGCCTTCAGCCCAAGAAATGGATGGGACCTATGGGCAATTGGGACGGCTACTGCAAGGCGGGTATCGGTTGGTTCATGATTCGTTGGCTGGTATGCCGCAATCTCGTAACCTTCTTTTCCTTTATCCTGATAGTGGTGAATGTCATATTGGCATTTGTAATTTAGAACATTATGATTAAACAGATAGTATATTTGGGCTGGTGGTTTTTCAAGGCCCGTTTTTTAGGTCAGAAAAATCCTTTACAGACTGTATTGTTCATTTCTGACCGTTGCAATCTCCAGTGCAAGCATTGCAGCGTATATCAGAAAGAGAATCCCCACAACATGACCTATGAGCAGATTAGGGAACATTTGGAATATTCCTATCGTTTGGGTTCCCGCTTTGTCGATTTTGAGGGTGGGGAAACCATGATTTGGCGTGACGGCGATAAAAACATCAACGACTTGATTGATTTGGCGAAGGAAGTCGGATTCTTTTCGGCTACCATCACCACCAATGCCCAGTTGCCATTCACGCATTGCAAGGCCGATTCCATTTGGGTGAGCCTTGACGGCATAGGTCCGTATCATGAAGCCATCCGCGGCAAGGGCACATTTGCCCGTCTGGAGCAAAACATTGCAACGGCTCACCATAAGGCATTGAGTGTGAATATGGCTGTCAATACGCTCAATTACGAAAGTGTGGACGAAACCATCGAATATGTGAAAAACAACCCGCATATCAAGTCCATTTCCATCAATTTCCACACACCTTTTGAGGGTACGGAATACCTTACATTAGATATGGACATCCGCAATCGTATCATAGATAAGGTGATAGCCTACAAGAAAAA
Organism: Candidatus Gallipaludibacter merdavium; assembly: GCA_017694875.1. Taxonomy (GTDB): domain Bacteria; phylum Bacteroidota; class Bacteroidia; order Bacteroidales; family Paludibacteraceae; genus Gallipaludibacter; species Gallipaludibacter merdavium. Next base: position 2,295 of record JADIMG010000065.1, on the reverse strand, counting down.
GGGCTATCCTATCATGAATTCCATATCGGGTTTGAAGAAGATGAAGCACAACAACTTCAAGAAGCGTTGTTGGGTAACCAACTTCATCTATCCCGACGGCTCGCGCGGTTTGTGCATTGGTGATGGTACCGATATCTGCAAGCAGTGTGGCTTGTGCATGGCGGGCGAAATGGCCTCCGTGTTTAATTTCTGCCCCGATACTTTGCTTGCCGGCATGAAACTTCGTATGTAATGATATCTATCCGCAAGGGTAGGGACTGACCTGTCTGGCTAATGGCTTTAGGCAGGTCTTTTCTTTTTGCCACATTCCGTCCTTCCAACCCGTCACGCTGCAGCAAGGGCACAGGCGTTCGTCTTAATGTCCTTTTATATGCCAATGCTGGTTTATCTCCCCTACAAAAAATGCCCTGTTTTCATAGCTTGTCTTTCAGATATTTGTACGTAAGGACAGATGTTTTTTGAAAGAAAATGCCGAAAATATTTGCGTGATTCCTGCAAATGGCTTATCTTTGCACTCGCTTTTCAAGGGAAAAGCTTAAAGGTTGAAATAATAAGAGAAATCGGGCGTTTAGCTCAGCTGGTTTAGAGCATCTGCCTTACAAGCAGAGGGTCGGCGGTTCGAATCCGTCAACGCCCACCGATTTTTGAATTTGATTTTTTGGGGCGTTTAGCTCAGCTGGTTTAGAGCATCTGCCTTACAAGCAGAGGGTCGGCGGTTCGAATCCGTCAACGCCCACAAAATGAAAAGGTTATCTCCAATGAGGTAACCTCTTTTTGTTTTTGAGGAAATGGTTTCTGTTGTGTTCAATTATTGCAGTCCGCTTTCTGCCAGGGTAGCCCTTTCTTGTAGGAATTGTTCATAAAGATTGGCCATATAGCCGGGATTACGTGCGACTGTTCTTCTGTTTTTATATTTCTTGCACCACACTTTAAGCCATTGCGCAAATTGGCTGTAAATGCTGTCCTCTGGGTGATGTTTGTTGATGAACTTACCAAAGTAAACAGGTTCCGGACCAGACATGGACATGAAATAATAGGCAATTGAGTCACCTTCCATTTGTAAATGCATAGCTTCAAGTCTATAGCTATGCCAAAATCCCCCCATGTGGTTCATGTTCTCTTTATAGCTCTTATGTTCCGTATATTGAAAATACACAGTAGCGTGTTCTGTTTTGTTTACGACACCCATTAAACGTTTGCCGTCTTTTTTGAGTGATAGGGTTGACTGGACGGGGTAGTAGTAGGCGTATTGTGTGTCTTTGTTATCAGGAAAGTAAACCTCTCTGACATCATCAGCTGTAAGCTCTACTATTTCTCCATTTTCGTTGTACATGGAAAATTCGTAGTTCCAGTTTGTCATCAATCTTGTCCAGAAATACTGCAATCTGCCCTTTATAACAGTACTGTCATTTAGTGTTACTTCTATTCGTTCCTTACCTTTTTCTTTGGGCTTTTTAGTTTTAGTCTTGTTTCCGGCCTGCATGGGCATTGTTACCATTAGAACCCCGAAGAAAAGGATGGCCTTAAGCCATGTTTGTTGATTACCGTGTTTCATAAGTATAAATTTTAAGTTGCTAATGTGGCAATGTTTTTTTCTTTTGTTGTTTGTGCATTGTTATTCATTTTAGGGATTGGATGTTCTGGTTTTGTCTGATGACGCATGTACAGTTAGCAAGGTTGTGTAGTTTTTCTTTTTACTTGTTCATTAAGTCTGATGGGCCGTATAGTTTGTAGTCCAGATGCAAATACATGACTGTATGTACCTTTTTACCGTCTTTTCTCCCTGGCTTCCATTTGGGCATAGCATATAAAATGTTTTTAATGTCTTGGTCAGCCTCGTGGTAGAGTGATTTTTCAATGCGGACAGAACTGATTGTGCCTTGTTTGGTAACGATAAACGAAACGAGAATTCTTCCTTGAATGTCAGCTTCTGCAGGGTAGGACATGTGTTTGTAAATGTAATCTTCAAGCGTTGTATGTCCGATTCCTGTGCATTTTGGAAGTCTGTCAACGTTGATATACGAGTAAACGCTATCATTGCAATACGGAGTGTCAAAATAGTGTTTTTGCGCACTCATGAGGTTCATTCCCGTTGCCAAAAGTACAATAAGGATAAATAATGATTTCGTCATTGTGCCTGTTGTTTGTGCATAGTTATTCGTTATTGAGGTATTCCTGTTTCACCCAACAAATAGTCTTTTCTTTCTATAATAGGTAGGATGGTGTATGAATCCTTGCCTTTTTCTATGACTTTCAGCCATACATCATCACTCGTATAACTACTAATATACTCAT
>JADIMG010000064.1 GCA_017694875.1 Candidatus Gallipaludibacter merdavium | reverse complement strand
ACAAAACCCACTTGCGTGACCTGTTCGACAAGACTAATTTCAATGATGTCAAAGATCTAAATGATCCCCTGATTCCGGGGCTTTTTGATTAATTGTTTAACTCGTCCCATTTTAACGGGACACTAATGATTTTTCCGATTAAACAATTGTTTTCATTTGTGTAATGATTGCATTCTATTGCCAGACAGCGAGTCTAATTTTTCCAGAATCCGCACCTTTATTTTCATGCAAGATGTACAGATTCCCGCTTGCATCTTTTCATATAAAGCCACTATGGCATGCTCCATAGAGGCATAAAGGGAAAGAACAGTACGTTCCATTTTATCGTATGCTGACAGAGTAACATTAACAATTCCATTGTAGCTACGGAAAAATATTTTCCCTATTTCCATTGTTTTGTTTTTCATATCCATACTATTCATTGTTTTGACGATGCAAAGGTAGAGTGTCCAGGCATAGGATCTTGGAGTAATTTGCGGTAATATTAGCCTGTTATTCACCAAATAAAGTATGAACACGACACCCATATACCCAAAATCGGGAACAACAATCATACACCAATGCAGCAATAGTGGCGCAACGGCAAAAATACGGCATTATACAGTCCTGACCGGAAAGAAAACAATTGGAAACACACGAAGTAAAACATAATACCGACATTTCATCGTTTTCTTTTTCTGTTTTATCGATTATTTTGTATTTTTGCAGCAATAAGTAATGTGTATAATTGTACACTTACAAACGAGTCAACCTGCCATCCGTGGGTTGTTGGAATGAAGATAACAAAACGATATATAAGAAAGAGGATTATGGAATTAAGCGAACAAGAGATTTTCCGCAGAAACAGTTTAGAGGCATTGCGCAACATGGGTATTGAACCTTATCCCGCAGCAGAGTATCCAACGACACATTTTTCAACCGACATAAAAAAGAACTTCAAAGACGGAGCAGAACCGGAACATGTGTGCATAGCCGGCCGTATAATGAGCCGCCGTATAATGGGTAAAGCATCCTTTATTGAACTGCAAGACTCCAAAGGCCGTATACAAGTATATATCAGTCGTGACGACATCAACACAGAAGCCCAGCCGGAAATGTACAACACCGTATTCAAGAAATTGCTTGATATTGGCGACATTATCGGTATCAAGGGATTTGTATTCCGCACACAAATGGGTGAAATCAGTGTACACGCACAAGAACTGACCGTATTGAGCAAATCATTGCGCCCGCTTCCTATTGTAAAATACAAAGATGGTGTAGCTTACGACAAGTTTGATGACCCAGAACAACGCTACAGGCAACGTTATGTGGACTTGATTGTAAATGACGATGTAAAAACCATTTTCCAGAAGCGCAGCCAAGTGTACAAATCCATGCGTGAATATTTCGACAGCAAAGGATATATAGAAGTGGAAACTCCTATACTGCAATCAATTCCAGGCGGTGCGGCAGCACGTCCATTCATCACTCACCACAATGCACTGGACATTCCACTGTACATGCGTATTGCCAGTGAATTGTATTTGAAACGTCTGATTGTAGGCGGATTTGAAGGTGTGTATGAAATCGGCAAAAACTTCCGCAACGAAGGTATGGACCGTACTCACAATCCGGAATTTACCTGTATGGAGATTTATGTAGCTTACAAGGACTACAACTGGATGATGGAATTTACAGAAAAGATGCTGGAGAAAATCTGCATGGACGTAAACGGAACAACCGAAGTAAAGGTGGGCGACAACATCATCAATTTCAAGGCTCCCTACAGACGCGTAACCATGCTTGACGCTATTAAGGAGCACACCGGATATGACCTGAACGGAATGGATGAAGCACAAATACGTGAAGTATGCAATAAACTGCACATGGAAACCGACGAAACCATGGGCAAAGGCAAATTGATTGACGAAATATTCGGAGAATTCTGTGAAGGCACCTATATACAGCCTACTTTTATCATCGACTACCCGATTGAGATGTCTCCATTGACCAAAAAACACCGCACCAACCCACAGTTGACGGAGCGCTTTGAGTTGATGGTCAACGGGAAAGAATTGTGCAATGCCTATTCAGAATTAAACGACCCGATTGACCAGTTGGAACGTTTTGAAGACCAAATGCGTCTGAGCGAAAAGGGTGATGACGAAGCCATGATTATTGACCATGACTTTGTACGCGCTTTGGAATATGGTATGCCACCAACATCTGGATTGGGTATAGGTATTGACCGATTGGTAATGCTCATGACCGGTCAGCAAACCATTCAGGAAGTGTTGTTCTTCCCTCAAATGAAACCAGAAAAGAAAGTACAAAAAGACAGCAAAGACAAATATGTAGCTCTAGGAATCCCGGAAGAATGGGTAGATGTATTGCAGAAATTGGGCTACGACACAGTAAGCAAACTCAAAGGATTGAACCCCAACAAGCTACACCAGGATATTTGCGGTTACAACAAAAAGAACAAATTGGAATTGAGCAATCCTTCCAAGGAAGATGTTGCAAAGTGGGTACTTTAAGCAGATAGACCATAGTAAAAACACAAAGAATCTTAACCATTTGAGTTATGGCAGAACGTAGCAGAGTAGCCATTTTAGGTGGAGGTAGCTGGGCAACCGCAATTGCAAAGATTGTATTGCACAATACCCCTACCATAAATTGGTATATGAGAAGACAGGATCAGATAGATGAATTCATTCGTTTAAGCAAAAATCCCTCTTATCTGACCGCCACCAAATTTGATACAACCCGTATCAACTTCACCAGCGAAATCAATCAGGTTGTTGGCGAATCGGATATACTTGTGTTGGCCATCCCCTCCCCTTTTCTGAAACTTCACTTGAAGAAATTGCGGAGAAAGATAAACAAAAAGACCATCATCTCGGCCATAAAGGGAATGGTTCCGGATGAAAACATGGTGGTATCCGATTATCTGCATTTCAAATATGGAGTTCCTGTGGAAAACATTGGTGTCTTGGCAGGCCCCTGCCATGCAGAAGAAGTAGCCATGGAACGCCTTTCCTATCTGACCATCGGCTGTTGCGACAGGAACAAGGCACGCAGCCTAGCGCAATTGTTCCATACTTCTTACGTAAATACCACTGTCAATGATGATGTGTATGGTCTGGAGTATTCTTCCGTTATGAAGAACATCTATTCCATCGCAGCCGGTATATGTCATGGTTTGAAGTATGGTGACAACTTCCAGGCTGTCCTGCTTTCAAACGCCATACAGGAAATGAGCCGCTTGACAAATGCAATCAGTCAGATACACAGAGAAATCAATGATTCCGCCTATTTAGGTGATTTACTGGTGACCGCCTATTCCAAATTCAGCCGCAACCGTCTGTTCGGTACTATGATTGGCAAAGGATATTCCGTAAAAACAGCACAATTGGAAATGGAAATGATAGCTGAAGGCTATTATGCCACAAAGTGTATTCACGAAGTAAACGAAAAATTCCAAGTGAATATCCCCATAGTAGATGCTGTATATAATATATTGTATAACAGATGTTCTCCGACACTTGAAATCAAACAGTTGACAGAGAAACTATCATAAAACAGAAGGAGGTATAAAAAATGAACGACATTAAACTAACCATTGACAAAGCTTTCGGATTTGTCACTCCGGAGGCCGTTGCTAACTACAAGAAAGAAGTTGAAGAAAGCCTGGAAAAGTTACATAAAGGAACAGGTAAAGGCAATGATTTTTTAGGATGGCTTCACTTGCCGTCAAGTATTACCAATGAGCATTTAAGCGACATTGAAGCAACCGCCAAGATATTGCACGAGAAATGCGAAGTCGTTGTTGTTGTCGGTATTGGAGGTAGCTATCTGGGTGCAAGAGCCGTTATCGATGCTCTATCCAACTCTTTTGATTGGTTACTGACAGAACGCAAGAATCCTGTTATCATATATGCCGGCCAAAACATTGGCGAAGACTATCTGTATGAATTGCAAGCCGTGCTGAAAAACAAGAAATTCGGTATTATCTCCATTTCCAAATCAGGAACGACAACCGAACCCGCATTGGCATTCCGCCTGCTGAAAACCCAATTGGAAGAACAACAAGGCAAAGAAGCCGCCAAGGAACTCATTGTCTGCATCACAGACAAAGCACGCGGTGCATTGCGTACACTGGCTACTCAAGAAGGATACAAGACATTTGTCATTGAAGACAATATCGGCGGTCGTTTCTCCGTACTCTCACCAGTAGGATTGCTGCCTATAGCTACTGCTGGATTGGATATACGCCAATTGGTTGCCGGTGCAGTCCGCATGGAAGAAGTTTGCTCAGACAAGACTCCTTATGAAGAAAATCCCGCTGCCCAATATGCAGCAGTAAGAAATGCCTTGTATCATTCCGGCAAGAAAATAGAAATATTGGTGAATTTCCAACCTAAGCTACACTATGTATCTGAATGGTGGAAACAACTGTATGGTGAGAGCGAAGGCAAAGAACACAAAGGCATTTTCCCTGCCTCTGTTGACTTTACCACAGACCTCCACTCAATGGGTCAATGGATACAAGAAGGTGAACGCAGTATATTTGAGACTGTCGTATCTGTAAAAGAAGCTAACCACACGGTTTTGTTCCCAACGAATGAAGCCAACCTGGACGGCTTGAACTTCTTGGCGGGCAAACGCGTGGACTATGTAAACAAAATGGCAGAATTAGGCACCATGCTGGCTCATGTAGATGGCGGTGTACCTAACTTGAAAGTGGAAATGCCCTGCCTGAACGAATATTATATTGGCGAATTGCTCTATTTCTTTGAAAAGGCTTGTGGCATAAGCGGATATCTGCTCGGCGTCAACCCATTTAACCAACCGGGAGTAGAAGCATACAAGAAGAATATGTTTGCCTTGTTGGAAAAACCAGGTTATGAAGAAGCAACAAAAGCTATTCGTGAGCGTCTCAAATAGCGAGGTCAGTTATATTTTTTAACTGCAAAAACGCACACAAAAACAAGCGAATGCGGGGCAACATGAAAGAAGTTGTCCCGCATTTACTTTCAAAATGAAAGTTCGCAAAAAAACTTTGTGGATTTCTTGTTTTTTAACACGTAAAAATTTGTTTTTATACGCCGAAAGTCTGTAACTTCGGCTCACTAACTAATCTGATACATATATGGCAAAATTTAAAGGAATGGTAGTCGTAAACACAGAGCGCTGCAAAGGATGTGAGCTTTGTGTTGTAGCTTGTCCATCAGACGTATTAGGGATGTCGCAGCACGCTAATACGAAAGGCTACAATTATGTCTACATGAAAAACGAAGCAGCTTGTATCGGGTGCGCCGCCTGCGGCCGCGTTTGCCCCGATGGGTGTTTAACAATTTACAGAGAAAAGCTATGAGCGAAGAAGTAAAACTAATGAAAGGCAATGAAGCCATTGCCAGGGCCGCTATCCGTTGTGGTTGCGACGGTTATTTCGGCTATCCTATTACTCCTCAATCAGAAGTAATGGAAACTCTCATGGAAGATGAACCATGGAAAACAACCGGAATGGTAGTATTACAAGCAGAAAGTGAAGTTGCATCCATCAACATGGTATATGGTGGTGCAAGTACAGGAAAACATGTAATGACCAGCTCTTCCAGTCCTGGTATCAGCTTGATGCAAGAAGGTATTTCCTACATAGCATGTGCAGAATTGCCTTGCGTAATAGTAAACGTAATGCGTGGCGGTCCCGGCTTAGGAACTATCCAACCATCACAGGCTGACTATTTCCAGACTGTAAAAGGCGGTGGACACGGTGACTACAAACTGATTACGTTGGCTCCATCAACTGTTCAGGAAATGGCCGACTATACAGTTAAAGCCTTTGACTTGGCATTCAAATATCGTACACCTGCTATGGTGTTGGCTGATGGTGCTATTGGCCAGATGATGGAAAAAGTGGTATTGCCTCCTCAACGTCCACGCTGGACAGAAGAAGAAATCCGCAAAAACTGTCCATGGGCTGCAATAGGTAAACCAGCTTCACGCAAAAGCAACATCATCACCTCTTTGGCACTTGCTTCAGAAGTGATGGAAGCTACCAATCTCAAATTGCAGGCTAAATACCGTGAAATCGAACAAAACGAAGTGATGTATGAAACTCACGGATGTGAAGATGCAGACTATGTAATCGTTGCATTCGGCTTGTGCGCCCGCATTTGCCAGAAGGCAATGGAATTGGCACGCGAAAAAGGAATTAAAGTTGGCGTACTCCGTCCTATCACTTTGTTCCCATTCCCAACAAAAGAAATCAAGGCATTGGCTGACAAATGCAAAGCTATGCTGTGCGTAGAAATGAACGCCGGTCAAATGGTTGAAGATGTACGTCTGGCTGTTAATGGCAAAGTAAACGTTGAATCATTCGGACGTTTAGGCGGCATTATCCCAGCTCCAGACGAAGTATTGACAGCATTGGAAAAACTTGTAGCAGAAAATGCTTAACCAATAGTCGAATATTTAAAGGAAAAACAAAATGAACGAAGATATTATTAAACCCGAAAACCTGGTCTATACAAAGACCCCCATCCTTAACGACAATCCAATGCACTATTGTCCGGGATGTAGCCACGGCGTTGTTCACAAATTGATCGCCGAGGTAATAGATGAAATGGGCATACAAGAAAAGACTATCGGTATCGCCCCCGTAGGTTGTGCAGTATTTGCCTACAATTATATTGACATTGATTGGGAGCAAGCTGCTCACGGCCGTGCACCTGCATTGGCTACAGCCGTAAAACGTTTGTGGCCTGACCGCTACGTATTCACCTATCAAGGTGATGGAGACTTGGCTGCCATAGGTACAGCAGAAACAATCCATGCCTGCAACCGTGGTGAAAACATAACCATCATATTCATCAACAACGCCATATATGGTATGACCGGCGGCCAGATGGCTCCTACAACTCTAATTGGCATGAAAACAGCCACCTGTCCTTACGGCCGTAACGTTGCATTGAACGGATATCCATTGAACATCACCAAACTGGTTGCTGAACTGGAAGGTACCCGCTATGTAACCCGTCAAAGTGTTCATACAGTTGCAGCTGTTCAAAAAACGAAAAAAGCCATCAGAAAAGCTTTTGAAAACTCAATGGAAGGCAAAGGAACATCATTCATTGAAATTGTTGCCACCTGTAACTCAGGATGGAAAATGTCACCAGCCAAATCCAACCAATGGATGGAAGAACACATGTTTGAAGCATATCCACTTGGAGACCTTAAAGACAAATAACCCATAAAAGAAGAATCATTATGAAAGAAGAAATCATTATAGCCGGATTTGGTGGACAAGGTGTCTTGTCAATGGGTAAAATTCTTGCATATTCAGGCTTGCTGCAAGGTCAGGAAGTATCCTGGATGCCTTCATACGGACCTGAGCAACGCGGTGGAACTGCCAACGTTACCGTTATCTTGAGTGACGAGCGCATCAGTTCACCTATCCTCAATCAATATGACACAGCCATCGTACTGAACCAACCGTCTTTGGACAAATTTGAAAGCAAGGTTAAACCTGGTGGTATACTGATTATTGACCCTCACGGGTTATCACGCATGCCACAACGTACTGATATTAACATATACAGTATTGATGCAACCGAAGAAGCTACCCGTACCAATAATCAAAAAACACTGAACATGATTATTCTGGGCGGTTATCTGAAACTTCGTCCTATCGTTAAGATTGAATACGTAATGGCTGGCTTGAAAAAGTCATTGCCGGAACGCCACCACCATCTGTTGCCTTTGAATGAACAGGCCATCAAGATTGGTATGGATTTAATCAAGAAAATCAATTAACCGATTGTTTTTCTATATAAAAAACGCTTCCGATTGTTTCGGAAGCGTTTTTTTATGTGTAATGCGATTTAATTACAATACCATCAATATAGAAAACCAAACAACCATAAAGGAATCTGATTTTCCTTGCCCACTTCCAGTGAATTAATGGCATTATACAAATTGGGCGACTTACGCAAGCGCTGCCCAGCTGCACATGCAGTAAATTCAGCATCTCCCACAAGAAAAGTTCCTTTTTTGCCAGCATTAACCTTATAACGCGCATGCAACATGTTATAGAGATAGGTATCAATCACGCTCTTCTCTTCAGGTTTGGACATGGAAACAGCATACAGAAGATTCGTATTGTGCAAGAAAACCCGATAGGGTTTTTTGGGAAAGGTTTCTCCCGCCGGATAAAGCAAATTGAGCAAACGTGCATCTTGCAGATACTTGATGTAATTCATAATCGTTGCTCGTGAAGTCTCAATCTCCACACTCAGCTGACTGACATTCAGTGCACATGGCGCCGTATTCATGAGAATGTGCAGCAGTTTCCGTATCTTGGACAAATATTTGAGTTCAATTTGCTTGATAAGCAGAATATCCACCTCCAGCATCATATTCATGGTTTTCAGCAAATTTTCCGAATAGTTGTGGTTTTCAAGAAAGAACGGATAATATCCATGATGCAAATAATCAGGAAAATACCACAATGGTTTCACTGTCTTGTTGATTTCCGCAGCAATCTTTTCATGGTTATGAAGAATCTCATCCAATGAATAGGCTTTAAACGATGTTCCCGCCTGAAGATTCAGATATTCTCTAAAAGAAAAGCCTCTGAGATTATAAGATTTAACGACATCAGACAAATCCTCATTACCATCTATCAATCTCATGACAGAAGAACCGGAAAAAACAATATGCAATTCCGGAAATCTATCATAACATTCCCTCAATTCCTTAGACCAGTTTTCATATTTGAAAGTTTGGTCTATCAATAAGGTTCTGCCCCCACGATTATAAAACTCACCGGCAAAATCAACCAAGGAATGCTGTGTGAAATAGAAATTATTAAAATTGATATATAGGCATTTGGAGCTTGTTCCAAAATGCTCTTTTGCATATTGCAGCAGAAAAGTGGTCTTCCCTACTCCACGGCTTCCCTTGATGCCTATGAGCCGGTCATTCCAATCTATTTCATCCATCAGCATTCTGCGGACAGGTGACTGGACGTGTTCCACCAAATAGCGATGTGTCCTTATAAAAGATTCCATCTATGAATAAATTTTATTGTTACTTGTCTATGGCCGAGTATTCAGTTAGCCCATCTGAAGATAGAACAGCTATCGTCCATTACCAGACCTTAGGCGTGTGCAAAGATACAATTTTTTCTTGTTTTGACATGTATAGTTTGCAATTCAGGGCACATTCACCTTACAATAACAACATTATCCGCTATTTGATTCTTTCCGGATTTTTAGCCATAAAATCCTTCCATCCATGATAGGATGCATCTGAAACAGGCTTTCCCATCTGCAGAAAATGGCAATAAGCCACTGCGAGCGCATCGGTAGCATCCAACTGTGGTAGCATCATTTCATTCGGAATATGCAAAAAACGCCGAAGCATATCTGCCACCTGCTCTTTGGCAGCCGCACCATTACCCGTTATAGCCATCTTTACTTTAAGAGGTGCATATTCCGAAATGAGAAGCCCCTGATGCAAGGCGGCAGCCATGGCTACGCCCTGTGCTCGTCCCAATTTCAACATAGATTGTACATTTTTTCCATAGAAAGGTGCCTCAATTGCCATCTCCGTAGGCATATATGTTTTCGCCAGTTGAGTGACATGTTCAAAAATAAGATGCAACTTCTCATAAGGGTCTTTCTGCTTCCTTATGTCAAGTACACCCATCGTAATGAGTTCAGCCTTTTTTCCTGTCACCTTCAACAGCCCATATCCCATTACATTCGTACCAGGGTCAATGCCTAATATGATTGTTTGTTCCGCCATCTCCTATTCAATTGCATAAAGTTCAAGCACAGTCGGGAAAAACAATACAGCTTGTCCAAACTGTTTTTGCAGTGCCTCCTCCATAGCTGGTGCAATTGTCTGGTTCCAATGTTTAAAAGCATTTGGATGGGACACCAGATGCTGAACGGAAAAACTTTCCTCTACACCTTTATCGCGAGGCACGACACGGGCTATTTGTGGATTTGAAAATCCATTCTCCTCCTTGAACATGGGCAGTAATTCATTCTTTAGCCATGCTTTCCATTGTTCCTGTGCTGCTTTTTCAACAGAAAAAGTAATATTCAATATATATTTATCCATAACAGATTTGATTTAGCCTATTCTGCAGCAAAAAATGCCACAATAAAGAAAATTTCTGCGTAAAAAATACACTCTAATTAAATATTTGTTCTTATATTTGCACCCACAATAAGGCATGGGGTATTAGCTCATCTGGTAGAGCGCAACACTGGCAGTGTTGAGGTAAGCGGTTCGAGTCCGCTATGCTCCACCAAAGAGGTAAGTCTTTTCGATTTACCTCTTTTTATTTGTCATTCATGCAGACCCATCCACCAGCTTCCTCCTACTGCAACCGTCAAACACAACAACTATTTTCCCCAGAAGGACGGAGTGAAAATAAGCAAAACGGTAAACAGCTCCAGACGTCCAAGCAGCATAAAGAATGACATAATCCACTTAACCGGTACAGGCATCAATGCAAAATTACCGGCAGGTCCTGAAAGCCCCAAGCCTGGCCCTACGTTGCCTATACTGGTTGCTGCAGCACCAAATGCTTCAGACAGCGGCAAACCGAAAAAGGTAAATACAATCGTTCCCAGTAGCACCGTAACCATATATACAAACAAAAAAGCGACAATTCCGTTAGCTACTGACGAATTGACCACTTTTCCGTTCATTCTCACAGGAATAATGGCATTCGGATGGATAAGACGCATGAATTCACAACGGACATTCTTGAACATGAACGCCAACCTTGACCATTTCATACCACCCGCTGTTGAGCCGGCAGATGCACCTGTAAAAAGCAGGAATATGGCGATACACAATAAAAGCGGATGCCACAAGGTATAATCCACCCCGCTAAAACCGGTTGTCGTCATAAGCGTCACCACCACAAAAACACTATCACGGAAAGCCTTTTCCACATCATTGGAAGGATAGGATTTATCGAGGAACAAAAGAGCTAACGTCATTACCACTGTCAACACAACGACAGCCCCTACATACCAATGCAACTCCTCATCCTCTTTCAAGCGGTTGAATTTTCCCTTGAACAGGAAATAAAGCATGCTAAAATTGATACCGGCCAAAAACATAAAAATGGTCACGACATATTGTATGGCAGGTGAGAAGGCAGCCATACCCGCATTACGAGTAGAATAGCCTCCCGTAGCCAATGTGGAAAAAGAGTGACAAATCGCCTCAAAAACATCCATTCCCAAAAGTGACAGACACAGCGCCTCCACCGCCGTCAGCAGAACATAGATTCCCCAAAGTAACTTTGCTGTATCTCTTATCTTCGGCCGCAGCTTCTCATAAGTTGCACCGGTAGCTTCGGCTGTATAAAGACTCATCCCTCCAATTCCGAAAAAAGGCAGAATAGCCAGAGAAAGCACTATAATACCCATACCTCCCAGCCAATGTGTAAGCGATCTCCAGAAGTGCAGTCCATGTGACAAGGTTTCCACATCGGTCAGGATGGATGAACCGGTTGTAGTAAAACCGGACATTGTCTCAAAAAAAGCATCCGTAATAGTCGGTATGGTACCCGAAAGATAAAAAGGCAACATGCCAAAAAGAGAAAAAACAATCCAGACCAATGCTACAATAATATATCCCTCTCTCTTACCCAACCTCTTTTCCGTCTTTCGTCCCAACAGGATTCCCAAACCGGCAAATCCCATTGTTATCAGTGCAGCATATAAAATAGGAAGTGCGTCTGACTCTTCATAGAGAAATGCTACTCCAGAAGACAACAGCATGAAAACAGCCTCGAGCACCAGCAATGCCCCTAAAGTGAACCAGACTATCTTAAAATTGAACGTTCGAGTCATAATCCTAATTGATAAACTTTTCCATTTTCCGTATAACTGATGATGTACAGAAAACAATCACACGGTCATTAGGCATAATCAATGTATTACCATTCACCAACATCGCCTTTCCATTTCTAACCAATCCTCCTATGTTGACTTGATCTGGTAAATTCAAATCCTTTACCTTATGGCGCGTTATCTTGGAACCCGCCGTAGCGACAAATTCAATCACTTCCGCATCAGCACTGGTCAAATGGCGCACATCCATTACATCGGCATCAAGCGTCAGCTGATAGATATAACTGGCGGCTATAGTCTTTTTATTGAGCACGGTACCGATATCCAACTCTTCCGCCAAAGGAATATAATCGATATTCTCTATCTCCGCAATCGTTTTACTTACACCAAAACGCTTTGCCGCCAGACAAGCCAAAATATTAGCCTCAGAGTTGCCCGTAACAGCCACAAAAGCATCCATATCAGCTATTCCCTCCTCTCTCAAAGCATCCATATTCCTCCCATCGGCATTAATAATCAAGGCATTGTCAACCTTTTCTGACAATTGGAAACTTTTTTCACGGTCCATCTCCATCAGTTTGATGTTCATGTCCTTATCGAGCAGGCGGATAGCATTCTGTACAATCCGGCTTCCTCCCATAAACATCACGTTCTTGATGTCAATCAGCTTTTTACCAGCCTGCGTACGCACAAACTTCCTATTTTCTGGTGACGTTACAAAGCAGACCAAATCATTGGGCAACACTTCATCGTTACCGCCTGGTATGATGGTCTCATTTTGTCTTTTGATAGCCACTATTCTATACTTGTCATGGTCAAAAGCTCCTGTTTTGAATTTCTTATTGACAATCTCCGAATTGGCCCTCACCTTAATCACCAACATCTCCAAGAGTCCATCCCCCAAAATCAAGTGATTACGGAACCAGTTGGTCGACAGGGATTCCGCTATTTCCTTTGCAGCCAACAACTCAGGATAAATCAAATGGGTTACTCCCATTTTCTTGAAGAATTCCCGATTCTTAGGTTGCATATATTCACTGTTGTCAATGCGTGCCAATGTCGTTTTGGCCCCCAGATTGGAAGCCAGCATGCAGGCTGTTATATTCACACACTCGTGAGGGGTAACCGCAATAAACAAATCAGCATCCTCCACTCCTATTTCCTTCAAATCCTTGAGTGAAGTAGGCGATCCAACAACCGTAAGAAAATCGTAATTGGCATCCAGATCCCTCAAACGTTCGCTTGAAGCATCCATCAATACAATATTAAAATTTTCACGTGCCAGCAGTTTGGCCAAATGCGTTCCAACCTCTCCTGCTCCGACAATACAGATTTTCATATTTATTCAGCGGTAAGAAATTCTTTTATATGTTTTGTTATACCCGGCACATCCAGTTCAAGCATATTATATAATTCGGCCGTCGAACCGTGCTCTACAAAACAATCATTTACTCCCAAACGCTTAACCCTTGGCGTGTAACCATTGTCTGCCATAAATTCGAGTACAGCCGAGCCCAACCCACCTGAAATCACACCGTCTTCAACCGTCATGATTTTAGCGTATTTTTTTCCGACCTGATGTAATATCTCGCTATCTATCGGTTTCAAATAGCGCATATCATAATGTGCAATCTTTCTTTGTGTACCGTATTCTTCATAATACATCTTCAATGCTTGGATAACCGTATTGCCAATAGCTCCAATGGAAAGAATGGCCATATCATCCCCCTCTGCCAACTGTTGTCCTTTGCCCACTGGAAGTTCTTTGAAAGGCTGTTGCCAATCTGGACACACTCCCCTTCCCCTTGGATAGCGAATAGCAAAAACCCCTTGCGCATTCTGTGCCGTATAAAGCAAATTACGGAGCTCTATTTCATTGATAGGCGCTGCAATGGTCACATTGGGTATGCAACGCAAATAGGCCAGGTCGAGCAAGCCATGGTGTGTTGCCCCATCAGCCCCTACTATACCTGCACGGTCGATACACAAAACCACGTGAAGGTTCTGCAAGGCCGCATCGTGAATAATATTGTCATAGGCCCGCTGCATAAACGACGAATAGATATTGCAATAGGGAATGAGTCCTTCTTTCGCCAATCCGGCAGAAAAAGTAACCGCATGGCCTTCGGCAATTCCCACATCAAACACGCGTTCTGGCATTTCCTTCTGCATGATGTTCATGGAACAACCCGACGGCATGGCGGGTGTAATGCCAACTATCTTGTCATTCATTCGCGCCAGTTCCAATAATGTATGTCCAAATACTTCCTGATAAAGCGGCGGTGTTGCCTTGTTTAAATGCGGATGCTTGCGCTCACCCGTCTGCACATTAAATTCACCGGGTGCATGCCAAATGGTTACTGAATCTTCAGCCGGTTTATAGCCTTTACCTTTTACCGTAACCAGATGCAAAACCTTCGGTCCGCTGAAATTCTTAATCTCCGACAATATACGTACAAGGCCTTCCACATCATGTCCGTCAACCGGTCCGAAATAACGCAGGTTGAGCCCTTCAAAAATATTGTTCTGCTGCTTCGACAACAACGTTTTGAGCGAAGTATTGAAACGTTGCACGCGTTTCTTGCTCGACTCATCCATCAAAGACTTTTTTTTCAGAAACTTGTAGGCCTTATAACGGAGATTGTTATAAGTTTTGGAAGTGGTTATATCGGTAAGATATTGCGTAAAGCCTCCCTTAAGAGGGTCAATGGCCATATTGTTGTCATTGAGGATAATGAGCATATTGTTCTTATCCATAGAGGCATTGTTGAGCCCCTCAGAAGCCAATCCTCCGGTCATCGCTCCATCACCAATCACAGCCACCACCTGCCGGTCACGCTCATTTTTGAGCAAAGCGGCCACCGACATGCCTAAAGCTGCCGATATGGAAGTAGATGAATGTCCGGTACCAAATGCGTCGTATTCACTCTCTTTGGGCGTTGGAAATCCACACAACCCCTTAAACTGTCGGTTGGTGGAAAAACGGTCACGCCGTCCGGTTAATATTTTGTGTGCATAAGCCTGGTGTCCCACGTCCCAGATTATTCTGTCATAAGGCGTATTGAAAACATAGTGCAGCGCAACAGACAATTCCACTACGCCAAGACTTGAAGCTAAATGACCAGGATTGTGCGACAATTCGTCGATAATGAATTGCCTCAACTCGCTACATAACTGCGGCAATTCGTTCCGTTGCAATTTTTTCAAATCGTCAGGCGTATTGATGAGCCGCAAAAACTTCGTTTCGTTCAAGTTCATTTTTTCTTCCTTTTATCCTGATTTTCTTTCCTTTTGTAGGAAATACAGCCGCTCTAAGGCCAACCAGAATTTGTTTCAAGATGGCAAAAATACAAAATTAAACGCAAGTAACCAACGGGAAATGTATTAAGTTTATAGAGGCATCATTTGATGCAACATACCTATTATAGCATGAGGTCTAATAGACAAGGGAATAGCAGAAAAATCCTTATGTCAGGAGGTTTCTTATTCCTACTTGTTGTTTCCCAACGTTGCCACATAAACACCTGCCAACACCAATATACCTCCTGCCACAATCCAGGGCGTAATGGTCTCGTGCATCACCCACACCCCAATCATGCAAATAAAGAGAGGTGAGAGATAAATGAAATTATTGGCTTTTACCGCCCCTATCTGTCGCACTACTTTCGCCCAAATCAGATAAGCCAAGCAAGAGGCACATAGTCCAAGGAAAAGCACATTCAAATAGTTGATAGGACGGAGAAGTTGTGCCCATTCAATATGTATATCCATCAGCCACATAATAGGCAAAAGCACTATAACCGCATAAAAGAATGTACGCCGTGTCACAAATAACGGAGAATAGCGTGTATCCATCTTCTTCAGAATAACCGAATAGACCGCCCAACTGAAAGCCGCCGCCAGCGCCAATGCATAGCCACGCCAATCGGCCGCCAAATGGAATGAACCATTAAAAGAGATGAGCGCCACACCCAAAAATCCCAATACTGCACCAAGAATATGCGGGAGGCGGATTTTCTCCGAATTGTCAAATAGCCTCACAGCCCACAAGGTCAGCAGGGGCGCTATGGCCACCACCAGTCCTACCGTTATGGTATCGGCAAAAAGCAAGGCCGTGTTTTCCGCAATGAAATAGAAAGTACATCCTGTAATGCCTGCCCCCAAAAACAACCACTCGTCACGCCAATTGTATGGTTTCCTGATGCGCGGACGCAACAAGAACAACGCCAACCACGCCAATGAAAAACGGAACAACATAATGGTTTCCGGCGCAAAGCTCTTCAAAAGCGTCTTGGACGAAGCAAAGGTTGTGCTCCACATGGCAACGGTAAGCAGAGCCAGCAGATAATAGGATGTATTTGTTTTCATACCCTCGGATTAATAGCGGGGCAAAGATAAGGGTTTTAGGGAAAGTGATTATAAAATGGACAAAGCATGAAATAAAAAATATCTGAACGTTCCCATGATAACAGGTACTAATACAGATATTTTCCCGTAATAACGGTAGCATGTTTGTACTTTCTAAAAAAGTAACACGAGGACGGCTTGTTTATTTGCTGAAATCCATCTTTAGCCTATAAATTAATGGGACAAAACCAAGCGGAAACCAAGATTGTTGTTGCGATTAGTCGGGGTGTTGTTATTGCGATTAGATACACGACAGTTAGACGCATTATTGTTCCAACTTCCGCCACGATTAACACGGTTCGAGTCCTACAGCCATCTCCCGTTTTTGTAAAATTTTCAACCGTAAAGCATTTGTCTCCGCATAACTTATATGATTAAAAATCGGGCGTATATGGGAGACAAACTCTTCTTGTGACAACTTTCCTTTAATCAATCGGTTCATATATAGATTATATTTTCCGATAAACCTTTTTTTTGTCTTTTGCTGCAATTCCACTTTAGTATTCTTTATCAAGAATCCTAAAAATGGTAGGCCTTTATTGGCCGCTTGCAAGTAAAATTGCTTCAAATCCAATTTAAATTCTTCCTGCATATAATACTGCAGGTTTTTCCCTTTATCCATCAAATCTTTTTTATCATTACTCCATAAAACCATATCATCCATATACCTCACATATGCACCTATCAATAGTTTTTCTTTTACATAATGGTCGACAAATGACAAATAGAAATTAGCCAAATATTGTGATGTCAAATTACCAATAGGAAGTCCTTTTCCTTCATCTTCAGAAAGAGTGTATGAATCAATCAAGTTATCAAAAAATGAAAGAAGCTGTTTGTCTTTGAATATGCGTCGCAGACTGTTTTTTAACCGTACATGGTCTATTGAATCAAAGTATTTCCGAACATCCATCTTTAAAAAGTAACGATATTTCCTTTGATATATAATAGCACGTTCCAATGCCTTATGTGTACCTTTAGCCACCCGACAGGCATATGTATCATAAATAAAATGTTTTTCAAAATAGGGAGCACACACATTCATAACAGCATGATGCACTACGCGTTCCGAGAAATCAGCCGCACAAATATTCCGTTCTTTTGGATCATAGATTCGAAAAAAATGATAATTTCCCAATATAATATTGTCACTCAACAACTGTCTTCGCAACTCCAATAAATTCGTCTGCAAATCAATTTGAAATCTGCGAATTTCCAATTTGGCTTCTTTGCCTTTTTTTGCTTTCCAAAATGCCAGTTCCAAATTATTCATATCTGCTATTTCTGGCATCAGTCCGTTCACTCGCTTCATTGTATTAATCACTGAGTTGCTGAGTTCTGGAACATTTCATGATACATTTGGAGCATCGGTTTCCCATACTTTTCGACTTTTTTGTCACCAATACCTTTAATTGAAATCAATTTTCCCACCTCCAATTGAGGCAATCGGGCTATATTCGCCAACTCTTCATCTGTAAATACCATATATGCTTGTACCGCCTCTTTTGCGGCAAGTCGTTTGCGAATCTCCCGCAGTTTGGAAAATATCCCGAATTCCTTTTCTGATAAAACTTCTTTGTAATCCACTTTTCCCAAAGAAGAGTTAACAGAAACTGAAGAATTGATATAATGAATACAAAAACTCCACCCCGTAGCATTAGCATTCGAATAAAAATGCTGTTCTATTTCCAAAACTCGATGAGTTGACAAAAAGTTGTCTAACTCCGCATGCTGTGTCCCATCATCGGATAGGGAAATATTAATAACCTTTATTCTCATAAAATATTCTTGTTCGTTTACCCTTAAAAAAACGACGCTCCGCTACGTTTTTTCTTAGGTAAACTCACGTACTAAAGATGGATTTTACAAATAAACTAATGGGACAAAACCAAGCGGAAACCTAAATCATAACTACGAAAAGTAGGAATAAAAAATGCACGATTAATAACACTACTTTGTGCTGTTAAACCATTAAAACTACCTCCACGAATAATACGAGCCACACCCGAAGAAGGCCCCATCGGGTTGGTCTGCTGCGCACTGCTATAACTGCCATACCAATCATAACACCACTCCCATACATTACCGCTCATATCATAGATGCCCAATTCATTGGGGCTTTTCGTGCCGACTGGATGATTCGTTCCCACACTATTATTCATAAACCAAGCCACCTGTTCTATAAAATTACTCCCACTGTATTTGTAGCTACGGCTCTGGTTGCCGCCTTGGGCGGCGTATTCCCACTCCGCCTCTGTTGGCAAACGGTACTGCTTGCCTGTAAGGGTATTCAAACGGCTGATGAACTCCTGCACTTCATCCCAGTTTACATAATACATCGGATAATTCGCTCCTACACCATAAAGAGAACGACCACCTGCCTTGTCGCGTTGCTGACTGATAGTGGTACCCATCACAGCCTCCCACTCCGCCTGCGTCACTTCATACTTGCCTATGTAGAAATCAGATAGCGTAACGGAATGATTACCCTGCAAGCAATCGCCACCTTGCTCGGCAGTACAGCCCATCAGAAAAGTACCACCCTGGACAAACACCATCTCCGGCTCACCCGGATGACGGCGGGACGAAGACGAACTGTTACCAGAAACAGGTGTATCAACTTGATAATCCCTATCCATGAACAGGGACTTCACCACTTCCAGACAAGCGCTCTCCATCTCTTCCAAATCATCCGCTCCAAAACGCACAGGACGGGATGAGGTATTCAGACGGGAAGTCTCCACATTCACCAATCGGGCCGATATGTACAAATCGCTGCCCAATTTGCCTATCTTCGCCACACATACCAATTGGACACCGAACATCTTGCCCAAGCTGGAAATCTGACTGTCATCTACTGCACCGGTACGCTGAAAGGCCTGCTCCTTGTTCAGTTCCGCCAAAAAGGCCGATGTGCGTTCATACGCTTCATAACGACCCTGCTTCACTATGGCGTTGGTGAGGAAATCCCCCACAAAACCGGCATAACCCATCCCGGACTCGTCGGTTGTATAAATTGCCACTTTCTCATTGGCCTGCTGGGCAAAGAGAAACGGAAAAGGAAACAACAGAAACACACTGGTTAACGATATAAAAAACGCATTCTTCATTCTCATAAAATATTCTTGTTCGTTTACCCTTTAAAAAACGACGCTCCGCTACGTTTTTCCTTAGGTAAACTCACATGCTAAAGATGGATTTTACAAATAAACTAATGGGACAAAACCAAGCGGAAACCAAGATCGTTGTCGCGATAAGTCGGGGCGATGTTATTGCGATTAGATACACGACAGTAAGACGCATTATCGTACCAACTCCCGCCACGACTAACACGGTTCGAGGCCGAAGAAGACCCCATCGGGTTGGTCTGCTGCGTACCGCTATAACTGCCATACCAGTCATAGCACCACTCCCATACATTGCCGCTCATATCATAGATGCCCAATTCATTGGGGCTCTTTGTGCCGACCGGATGAGTTGTTCCACCGCTATTATCCGTAAACCACGCCACCTGTTCGATGAAATTGCCGCCACTGTATTTGTAACCACGACTTTGGTTGCCGCCTCGGGCGGCGTATTCCCACTCAGCTTCCGTTGGCAAACGGTACTGCTTGCCCGTCAGGGCGTTCAGACGGCTGATGAATTCCTGCACTTCATCCCAGTTTACATAATACATCGGATAATTCGCTCCTACACCATAAAGAGAACGACCACCTGCCTTGTCGCGCTGCTGGCTAATGCTGGTGCCCATCACTGCCTCCCACTGCTCCTGCGTCACTTCATACTTGCCTATGTAGAAATCGGACACGGTTATTAAATGGTTGGGGGATTCATCACTACCACAATCACCACCCTGCTCGGCAGTACAGCCCATCAGAAATGTACCACCCTGGACAAACACCATCTCAGGCTCACCCGGATGACGGCGTGAAGAAGATGAACTATTACCGGAAACAGGCGTACCAGCCTGATAATCCCTATCCATGAACAGGGACTTCACCACTTCCAGGCAGGCACTCTCCATCTCTTCCAAATCATCCGCACCGAAACGCACAGGACGGGATGAGGTATTCAGACGGGAAGTCTCCACATTCACCAATCGGGCTGATATGTACAAATCGCTGCCCAATTTGCCTATCTTCGCCACACATACCAATTGGACACCGAACATCTTGCCCAAGCTGGAAATCTGACTGTCATCTACCGCGCCGGTACGCTGAAAGGCCTGCTCCTTGTTCAGTTCCGCCAAAAATGCCGATGTGCGCTCATACGCTTCATAACGACCCTGCTTCACTATGGCGTTGGTGAGGAAATCACCCACAAAACCGGCATAACCCATCCCGGACTCGTCGGTTGTATAAATTGCCACTTTCTCATTGGCCTGCTGGGCGCAGAGAAATGAAAAAGGAAACAACATGAATGCTACAAACAATAAAATCCAATATTTCTTCATACTATATTACAATAACATTAATATCCAAAAGCTCCCTGAATGGTACGCGTATCCCTATTTTCGCCTAACAGTTGCGTCACCACCTTGGTGGAAATATCTTCCACATCATCCAAAGTGAAGACCAATGCTTTAGTCGTATTAATTATACCGGCAGTTTCCACATCCAGTAGCCGTGCCTGCATAAAATATTTGTCAACCAAAGTACCAATCTTCACCACACATACATATTTGGTTCCAAACTGTTTTCCCAAACGTGCAATCTGTTCATCATCGGTCATTCCCGTACGCTGATATTCATGCTCCTTATTGATAGCTTTCAAAAAACTGTCCGTACGTTCCAATGCAATATATCCGCTATTATGTACAAAAGCGTCAACCATTGCCGCCGAAACAAAATCGGCCAGTCCTATCTGCTCATCATCAACATAAACCGCCACCTTGGTAGGGTTGTCGGAAGATGCAGTACGTGTGTTCTGCCCCATTGTCAGAACAGGACAAGACAACAAGATTAGCAATAACAATGTATTTTTCATCATAATCAATTTTTAATGAGAGGAACTACAGCTTCCACAATTTTTTCTGCCAATTCATTGAAAGCCTCTTCCGTGGCATTGGCACGATTGCGTTGTGTCCATCCTCCTTTGGTTTCCGAGATTTTAGGCATCAATGTTTTCTGTGTACTTGTATTCAATACACTCACCGTAGCGTTAGCATAGCAAAAAACGATATTGTCAGGAGCATCCTGGCATCTTGACAAACGTGCATTCACTTTAATGACATAATCAGCTTCTTCCTTTATATCCGTAAAATTGCAACCGCATCCTTGCTCGGTAAGCATTCCAGGCAATCTATCGGCAATATGCACAACCGATTGTCCGTTTACCATTTCTGAACATTCCAGAAAAACATAAATACTGTTCTCCAAGTCTACAATATTCTGTACCAATTCATTGCGCAACCGACCGCTACGCGATTGCTGTAAAACCGCATCAGTGACAGAACCATCAATAGCAGTCAGCAAATCTTGGGCATAAGCAATAGCGGCAAAAGCATCCACTACAGCCATACATTCAGAACGGGCTTTCATTTTATAGCCCTTGTCTGCTAATTCCGCTGCTGTAGCAAGAGAACTTTCCACCTGGTTCAGATAGAAAGAAATCTGATTCTGATAATAATTCTTCAATTCATTTTTGCTTACATAAGCAAAAGCATATGCCATTGCTTCCTGCGGACTATAATAGGAATCCACCTTAGAGCCTACCACTTCGGTTTGTGAAGTTGTCTGTACCAACGATGTAAACTTGGAATAAATCCGTTCTTCCACATCCGTTCCCATATAACTGATATCAGCAGAACGTTTTTGTGTATTCACTGTCACACGTACCCTGTCTGACAATTCCGCAATAGCCCGCTGTTTAGCCTTGTTCATTGCCTTTTCCCTTGTTTCGGACTGTGTGACAGCCACTTCAGCAAATCCCGTATAGTAATTGTCTTGCGGATAATAAGCATTTCTGATGTCCGCATCAAGCCAAGAAGGTTCTTCCACTTGCGCAAAAACAGACATACTGATACCGAATACCATGCACAGCAAAAACATTTTCACTATGCATGGTATGCTGTAATTACTGATTGTTTGCCTCTTCATATGCTTTCAAATCTTTGTCAAACATTTCCAGATAACGGTCGAAATCATAATCGGCTTTCAATAATTTCTGATTATTCAAAGCCTCATACAACTCTTTTACCACTTTTTGCTTACCCAATTCAATAGTCACATAACATGTATATGCACCCGTCGTTGGATTTACCGTATATTTTTCACATGAAGTTCTATATCCGGCTACATTGGCTTTAGCCACCACTTTTGACACGGACACCATTTTATCATGGAATTCCTCTCCGTCAGCATTTACAGAAACAGCCACTTTCGTATTGTCACTGGAAGCTACGCCAGCCAATTTAGTTGCCAAGCCGGCCAATGCATTCTGATAGGCTCTGTCTTTTGCCATTGTTCTATCCTTGCTGCTTCCATTTCCATTGACACGTAAAAACTCCTCATCAGAGTCCATTCCTGTACAAGGAAAAACAACCTCCACTTCAGCCGGCATTCCTACCTGTTTGGGCATTTCTTTCTGGTCAGTCACAGACACTGCTGCCAACTTTTTGGTACTTCCGCATGAAACACTCATAACACTCATTGTTACAACTACTGACACTAACAACACATTAAAAACTTGCTTTTTCATTTTCTCACATATTTAAGATTAAACATTTATTGGCTATCAGCCATATTATCTATTTCTTCATGTATAGAAATCATTACAAAGGGGATTGCAATAGACGCCAATGCATTGAACATTACTATCACCTATCCACCCATGCATGGATATTTCCTTTTTCAGTTGCCACGATTCCCAATGGCGAAATAAAATAGCGATTGATTGATATATAAAAAAAGAAAGCGCGGGAATCTGTTCTGTCACTCGTCCCGCGATTCGAGGCCTTCGCATTGCCCTGTAGTCCGAACGAGCAACGCAGAAGCCCACGCCGATATGCATTGACACAATTTTCAAACCCGCAAGGCTTGAAAATTGTAAATATATACATATCCCGTAGGCATCTACAGTTGCTTTATTCTTTGACTACAAAAAGTTGCGAAGTTTTCGAATCGCAAAGAACAAAGCGTCATGTAAACGCCTTTCTTATGTATGTAACACCCACCCATCCGTCAGAATCGACTTCGGCGTAGGTTGCGACTGCAAAATTATAAGAATATTTTGAAAAAACAAACTGAATACAACTCTACACTTACTCTTTTACAAAAAACTATTTTTATCACTTTTCGAAGATTTGACAGAAATAGCATACATACACAATACAGTTAAGTCACAAATTGAAAAACTTCGTATTGTTCAAGTTCATTTTTCTTCCTTATATTCTGATTCTCTATTCTATAGTAAGTAATAATCCTCTATAGAGCCACCAGTAAATGCTCCTAGTTATATGCAAGAAAATGCCAATCAGTTTCTTTTTTCTTCGGATGCTTTCTGCTTATAGGTATTTATCAATTCCTTGAAGTCTGGGCGGTCGCGTAAGGAATCAAAATCGCTATCGATTTCAAAATGCCTGAGATTGCGGTACCCCATTTCCAAGCCTTGACGCAAATATTTCATCGCCTCTTCTGCTTCGCCCATGCAGG
Organism: Candidatus Gallipaludibacter merdavium; assembly: GCA_017694875.1. Classification (GTDB taxonomy): domain Bacteria; phylum Bacteroidota; class Bacteroidia; order Bacteroidales; family Paludibacteraceae; genus Gallipaludibacter; species Gallipaludibacter merdavium. Next base: position 30,811 of record JADIMG010000064.1, on the reverse strand, counting down.
CATACAGACAGGCGGCATCACAATAATGAACAGGACGATCGGAATAGCGCTCCAGTATATCAGCCATCCAGGCTTTGGCTTCTGCTGTTCGACCAAGATACATCAGTGCATAATGACGACAGGAACTTGAAACGACAACGGTATCCAATTCCAACACGCGTTCAAAATCCTGCATAGCGGATACTGTATCCTGACGATACATCAGATACAACTTTCCCCTCTTTAAATGAGCATATTGATTATTCTCTACATAAGCCAAACTCTGCGTATAGTCCAAAATGGCAGCCTCATATTCTTTCTTCAACTCTTCTGCCCTACCTTTCAGATAATAAGCCCAAGGCGCATAATCCATTGAAGTGCGAAGTGCTTTTTCACAATCCTCCAGTGCTTTATCCGCTTCTCCCATATAACAATAAACGTTGGCTCTTTTCAAATTGTAATAAACTTCCGCTACACTGTTTTCCTCATTCTGAACAATCAATATGCTATAATAATATATGGATTGCGGAAATTCTTCCAATTGTTCGTAGTTCACTGCCATTTCTTCCAACACAAATGTTTCGAGCGTTTCAACTCCCAAATGTTCCTCTATTCTCTTCAAATCGGTCAAGGCTTCCACAAAGTGGCGATTTTCACGGTAGACTCTTGCCCTTATATAGTCCCAGAAATAGTCATCATTTTCTAATTTCATTTGAGCAGTTATAGCATCAATTGCGTAATCAAACTCCTGCTTGGAAGACTCAATAAAAACTGTCAAATCCATCTGATCCGCCATAGCCATATACTTTATATACTGGTCAATGCTAGACTTGTAATCTTCTTTCAAGTAAAAAACATACGCATACCAACGCTGTGCTTCTGCATTTAAAGGGTAGAACTTTACGAGTTTCTCTAACCGCTTTTCTGCCTCTTCCACTCTTCCTTGCAACAAGATTGCCAATCCTTCTTTCACCTGATAATCAACATTATAAGGATTCTTTTTGGCGGCCATATGGTAGTCGGCTTCGGCCAAATCATAAAAATCACGTTCTACATAGAAATCAGCACGTTTGTCATAATATTCAGCAGCATTCCTCCCCCCCTTCTTTACGGCAACATCCATGTCGGCCAATGCAGCTGCCTCATCGCCAATCGCCACATACAAATACGACCTTGTTAAGTACAAATCGCTTAGGGTAACCTCCGCTTCGTATTTCTTGCGCCAATGCTTAATTGCAGCGTTAATATCGGAAAAAGCAGCATCAAAATTACCCAAACGGGAGTTTGCGGAAGCACGCAAAGTCAATGCGGGAGTATTTTTCGGCTGTTCGGCCAATATTTCTGTTGTGTATTGAACAACTGTTGCATCATCACCACTGTTTAATGCCTCAAGTGCCAGCTCGATTTTGGTTTGTGCCACAACGTTAAAAGCCAACAAGCATGCAGCAAAGAAATAAATAAAACGTTTCATATTCATATTGTATTAAATAGGTTAATTACGTACATTGCAAAATGAGTTTGCACAGCGTCATCCTCAGCCCACATGCAAAAATCATAAAAAAAAGCGATATATACAAACAATTTGTTTGCTTTATTATGTTTTTATTTACACATGGAATTACAAAAGCTCATTTCGTTCATCTGCGCGTATCATATATAATTGTATTCTACAGGAATTATTGTATCTTTACAGCATGAAACCGCAGAATGCAAGGAGGTGCAAAAACGGATTCATTGCATTTATTTTAATAACCCTTTATGTTTTACCTATGTCAATGCATTTACAGGCTCTGCTATTGTTGCTGGCTGCCACTATTTTACCTGATATATGGATTTCTTATAGGCTGCATAAGCTACATAAAAGTTTTGCACTACATGCCATCTATTGGCTACCTACCCTCCTTTTCTTACTAAGCTTCATCCTATTGCGTACAAACGGTGAAGACATTCACAACCCTGCATTTTCACTGAAAGTGTTTTGGCTATTTGGGGTGTATGCACTCATTTATGTGCCCAAACTCATATTTACTTTTTTCAGTCTGTTGAACAGTCTGGTGCAAGTGATAACCAAGAAAAAGACACTTGCCCTGAGCAAAGCGGGCGGCATTATTGGCATAGGACTATTCATCGTACTTTTATGGGGGATGTTTCACACACGAAAAGACCTTACCATTAAAGAAGTGGAATTGACTTTCTCTGATTTGCCAACTGCCTTCAACGGCATGCGGGTTATCCAGTTTTCAGACGCACATGTAGGCAATTGGGGAGCCGACCACAAGGTTATGGAACGCATGGTGCAAATGATAAATGAACAACAGCCTGACATCATCTGCTTTACGGGCGACATGGTGAACAATTTTCATGAAGAGCTGATACCTTATGTGGAAATATTCCAACAACTCCATGCACGATATGGAAAATTCGCCATCTTGGGCAACCATGATTATGGTGACTATACAGAATGGGAAAGCACAGATGCGCGCGAACAGAATCTGAACAAAAACAAACAGCTTATTCGCGACAGCGGATTCCGTTTATTGCTCAATGAACATGAATACATACGACACGATAACGACAGCATCTGTATAGCCGGTGTGGAGAATTGGGGCAAACCACCTTTTCCGCAATATGGCAATTTAAGCCAAACTTTACAAGGCGTTTCTGACAGTACGTTCTGTATCTTACTTTCACACGATGTTTCCCACTGGAAAGCAGAAGTAACCGGGCAGACAAATATTGCCTTGACGCTATCGGGCCATACTCATGCCGCCCAGTTAGGCATTGACTGCGGCAAACTGCACATTTCTCCTGCCTCATGGGTATATGATGAATGGGACGGATTATATGAACAGGGCAAACAATATTTGTATGTGAACCGTGGCGTTGGTTTCATAGGAATGCCCATTCGCGTTGGCATGCCACCCGAAATTACCGTTATCACTCTGAAAAAGGCACTATGAATATCCAAGAAACACAAATATTGTCCATTATGGCAAACGATTCACGCCACAGACAAAGCAGATGCAAAAAACAAAGTGCCGCATTCACAATAAAAGCGACACTTTGAAAATATTAAGCGATAGGCTCAATACCTATCGAACGATTTACAAATTAAAGAATGTGGTGAAGGCTTTAACCACATAAGTCAAGTCGGCCACTCCTGCCGTTTCACGCACTGAGTGCATGCCCCACATAGGATTGCCTATATCAACACCCCGCACTTCCATTTGTGAAAGGAACACATTGCCAAGCGTTGAACCACCAGCCATATCGGAATGATTGACAAATTTCTGATAAGGAACACCTGCAGTCTCGCAAACCGACATAAATACAGCAGCTGAATCTGCATCCGTAATATACTTCTGATTGGCATTGTATTTTATTACCGGCCCACCATTCATGACAGGATGATTGGTCGGGTCTTGCTTTTCAACATAATTTGGATGAAGTGCATGCGCCATATCAGCAGAAATCATGAAACTATTGTGAATGGTTCGGCATAGGTCTTCCAACGAACCTCCCAAAGCAAATACAATCCGCTCTGCGATAGTACGCAAAACCGGTGAAGCCGCTCCTTGCTTGGTGGTGCTCCCCACTTCCTCATTGTCAAATATAGCCAATATTTGGGTCTGGGCACAAGGTTGCGCATCGAGCAATGCCCTCAAGCCTGCATAGGCCATAGCCAAATCGTCCAATTTGCCACAGGAAATAAACTCATCATTAGCACCAAGCAGACATCCCTTTTCCACATCATACAGGGTAAGGTCAAAATCAAGAATTTCTTCAGGTTTTACATCCAGCTCTTTAGCCAACAGATTCACCAAAAAATTATCCTTTTCAAAGGTTTCGTTAATGGTAGCCACAACAGGCAACATATCTTTCTGGCGGCTCAATGGGTTACCTTGTTCGTTGACGGTCCTATTGAAATGAATAGCAAGATGAGGAATGACCAACATAGGACGGTCGATGTTTACCAAACGGGTTACAGGCTGCAAGGGATTAGTCCCTTTCAAAACCACACGTCCAGCCAAAGAAAGAGGTCGGTCAAACCAAGTGTAGAGGATTGGTCCGCCATAGACCTCTGTATTCAATTTCAGATATTTGCCGGCCACTGCCATCTCAGCATTCGGTTTGATACGGAAGGTAGGCGAATCACTGTGGGCACAGACAAATTTTATTCCTTCTGCACAACCACCCGTACCAACAACAAAAGCAAACAGGGAAGAACCATTTTTCGTTACAAAATATTTTTTGCCTTTTTCCAGATTCCAAGCTTCACCGGCAGACAACTCTTCAAAACCGTGAGCCATCAATTCCTGTTTGACATTGGAAACGACATGAAAATTCGTAGGACTTTGGTAAATGAATTCAATCAAATCTTTAGCGAGGTGTTTTTCCATATACAATGTATTTATAAGTGAAATGTTTTAAGGCATTGCGTCAATGCAACTTCTGCAAAGATATAATTATACTTTGATATATCACTATACACAGACATCAAAATATCATTATTCCAACGTCTGCATATCCAAGCACTTTCATGCCATACCTCCGTAAAGAAATTATGACAGAAATAGCATGCTAATATTTGTGGAAATACACATGCAAATCGTATCTTTGCAGTAACAAGACCGGAAATCCGGACAAATCTGATTATAGTAGACTAATAGAAATATTTATGCGTTCAATCGATTGTTTTATACCCTATTCAGAGAATTGCAATGAAGCTTTGGTGAGCGAATTGCAGAAAAACCGATATGTAAAGAATGTACATATACTGGTTGACCATGAAATGCATGTGGAAGGTGTTGACGCCATGGTCATGGAAAGTTTGTCATGTACCAAAGTCATGCGCAAGATGGCTGAGTGTGCCAACAGCAGTTATGTATTGTTTGGGTTGTGCCTGCGTGACATGGAACTGGGACAATATGGACTGGAACGCATGTTGCAGGCTGCGGAAGATATGGGTAGTATAATGGTCTACTCCGACTATTACGATGTGGACGGTGACAACCGACGTGCCCACCCTGTAATTGACTATCAAGCGGGCAGCCTGAGAGATGATTTCGATTTTGGCGGTTTGGTGCTCATCCGAACCTCTGCCTTGCGTCGGATTTGTGCAGAGTTGCAGGAAGACTACCTTTTTGGCGGATGGTATGATGTGCGTTTACGTTTGTCGGAAAGAGGCAATTTTTTCCATTTGAACGAGCTGCTCTATAGTTGTAGTGTGGCTGACCGCCGATTGAGCGGTGAACGCCAGTTTGACTATGTGAATCCGAAAAACAGAAGTGTGCAACTGGAAATGGAAGCTATCTGCACCTTACACCTGAAACGAGTCGGCGCCTATCTGTCACCTCAATTCAAGAATATAGATCTGGAAGAACACCAGTTTGCCTATGAAGCATCGGTGATTATTCCCATCAAGAACCGTGTCCGCACCATTGGCGATGCCATTACTTCCGTATTGAGCCAGGAAGCATCCTTCCCTTTCAATGTCATTGTGGTGGACAACTATTCCACCGACGGAACCAGTGATGTGATTGAGTCATTCTGCGCCCGTGACAACCGTGTGGTCCACGTCATTCCTACCCGCAAGGATTTGGGTATAGGCGGTTGTTGGAACGAAGGAGTAAGCCACCCGTTGTGCGGTAAATTTGCCATACAACTTGACAGTGACGACCTCTATGCCGATGCGCACACACTTTCCACTATGGTGTCCTGCTTCTATACGGAACAGTGTGCCATGGTAATTGGTTCGTACAGCATGACTGATTTTGAACTGCGTCCACTGCCTCCCGGACTAATCGACCATAAGGAATGGACTGCCGACAACGGCCGTAACAATGCCCTACGCATCAATGGACTGGGCGCTCCCCGTGCCTTTTACACACCATTGTTGCGCACTCTGCGTTTGCCTAATACCAGCTATGGCGAAGATTATGCCATCGGACTGCGTATCAGCCGGGAATACCGCATCGGTAGAGTGATGCATTCCGTATATATGTGCCGCCGCTGGGAAGGCAACTCCGATGCGGCTCTGTCGATTGAACGTACCAATGCCAACAATTTATATAAAGACCGCATCAGAACTATGGAGCTGAATGCACGTATCAGTCTAAACAAATAAAATTATGGATGACTGTTTAAAATCAGAAGCACATGAATTGTTTCGCTCACAATTGCAGGATTGGGAGCTGGCACGTACCAATTACAGCGCTCTCTGCAATGTAAAAGTAAGGGAATTTGCTTTTGACAGATTCAATGTAAAAGTTCAGTTCAATCCGGCACGTATGGTATCGACCGGAGCGAAAATAAACCGTGACGCCATTGCCTCACGCCCCTGCTTTCTATGCAAAGCCAACCGTCCGTCCGCACAGGAAAGGGTATTATGGAGAAGTTATGAACTTTTGGTCAATCCATATCCCATCTTTCCGGAACACTACACCATAGCCCATGTCACCCACCGTGACCAAGCTTTATTGCCATATATCGGCGATATGGTGGATTTAGCCCGTGCACTCCCTGATATGCTGGTCTTTTACAATGGACCGCATTGTGGAGCTTCTGCACCCGACCACATGCACTTCCAGGCGGGTACATTGGATTTTCTGCCTATCACCGGCGATTATGCACGCATGCGCTATGACAGGAAACGACTTGCCAAAATGGGGGCATACGAAATCTACTCTCTGAAAAACTATCTCCGCAGTGTGGTATGTATCGAATCAGAAAAAGGAGATGCTGTATGCGCAGCTTTTGAATGGCTCTACTCCATTTTGGAGCCGCAAGACAATGAACCCATGATGAATGTCTGCTGCTGCTATGTGGAAGGGAAATGGCTCTTGTTCATCTTTCCGCGTCGCGCTTTCCGACCTTGGCAATATGAGGCTGAAGGTGAAAAGCAACTGCTGGTAAGTCCTGCCACGGTTGAAATGGGCGGCATAATGGTGGTTCCGGTTGAAGAACATTTTAACCGTATCAATCGGGAAGACATCATATCCATCTACTCTCAAGTCAGCGCAATAATATGAGTAAGATGAAGATGAAATCCGTTCCTGTGATACACGTCGGTATCATGGCTGATTCAATTATACGTTTTCGACTTGACGGCCTTTTTGTCTGCAAACAAACCGGCAAGCACTGTCAAGGAGAATACAGCTGTAATTTTCTACAAGGCAAACTTCAATGGGAGAATGCATTGTTCGATGTGCTTGATTTCACACCGATTACAAGTATGAACGACTCCTCCTTCTGCCTACACGATGTCACCATCGGCATACATTTTCATTGGGAACGAAAAGAAGACCAAGTGTTTAGAGGCAGCCTGCGCCTGCAATTGGAACAAGATGTGATAAGGGCCGTAAACTGTATTGATGCGGAACAATACATTGAAAGCGTCATTTCGTCGGAAATGAGCGCCAATGCATCACTTGAGCTGTTGAAAGCCCATGCCGTCATTTCACGCAGCTGGCTGATACGTCCCATTTGGCAAGGCACACAACCCTCACAGGAAGGTATCATACAAGAAGACGGAAGAAGAATCGTGTGGTACGAACGTGATGCACATACCGGTTTTGACGTATGTGCCGATGACCACTGCCAACGTTACCAGGGAATTACACGTGCCACACAAACCCGAGTGAGAGAAGCTGTGAATGCCACCCGTGGCGAATTGCTACTCTACAACGGAAAAGTATGCGATGCGCGTTTTTCCAAAGCCTGCGGTGGCGTAACGGAAGCATTTGAAAATTGCTGGGCCGACGAAGCACACGACTATTTGCCCCATGTGAAAGACGATGCAGAAAACACCGCAATGGATTTACGGGACGAAGCAACAGCCCGTGCGTGGATTATGAGCCGCCCAGACAGTTTCTGCAATACGGAGGACAAAGCCGTATTACGCCAGATTTTGAACATCTATGACCAGGAGACAGCCGATTTTTACCGTTGGAAAGTGGTGTATAGTATCGACGAACTTTCCGCACTGATTCAAAAGAAATCGGGCATCGACTTTGGACGCATCCTTTCACTTACTCCCATCAGACGAGGCTATTCCGGACGAATTGTGGAGCTGGAAATCGAGGGCGAAAAAAAGACCATGCGGGTGGGAAAGGAACTGGAAATAAGGCGTTGGCTTTCCGAAAGTCATCTATACAGCTCCGCATTTGTTGTAGACAGGAATGCAGCTGGAGATTTTGTTCTACATGGTGCAGGTTGGGGCCATGGCGTAGGTTTATGCCAAATTGGAGCCGCCATGATGGCACACAAGGGTTATAACTACCAACAGATATTGGCACACTACTTTAAGGGGGCTGTACTTGAAAAATGCTGGTAACCCGACAACCTAATTAATTATAGAAATTCCAGGAAACACCCATCTTGAAAATCGCAGGGTTCAGCGGATATCCGGGCATGGAATAGTAGGTTTTGGACAGGAAGAGCGAACTGAAATTGTAGTAAGAAACAAAGAAGCGCACCTGTTTGAGATGGAAGTTCAGGTAGGCACTCAACAAAGGATAGTTGCCCACTTTAGTTTCATTCTGCACACAGAACTGTCCTGTTGCCGGCATATAAAGCGGTGCGTAGTAAGCTGTGTGATAGCTCATATCAACACCAAACTGTACGCTCAGTACCTTAAAATACTTGTCGTAATAATACAGATTGTGATAGAGACTCACCATAGGCAAGGGTAACACATCGCTTGACGTATATTGGTATATTACATTGTTTTCCAATGCAAAATGCCGTGTTCTGAAGTTCAGTTTCATATCGGCCGCTATCACCTGGATATTCCCGTCATGCTGCACAGGCATTCCATCGCTACCAAAATAAATATAATTGGTTACATTTTCCACACCCACTTTCAAATCAGCCTGAATAAAACGTGTCGGATATTGCAATCTTCCACCAATGTAGGTTTTGTAGGTCTTTCTGAAATCATTGTCCCAACGGAAATGGTTGGAAGTGTAATGTTGCAGGAAATAGTCGGGCTCTTCATTGCGCACATAAGCGGAAGCCGTAATGGCCATCGTGTCCTTGCCCAAACGGAATTCACCCAAAAGATTACCATGCACATTAAATTCCCCTAATTTATATCCCTGCAAATAGATATCACCTCCAAAAGCGTAACGAACATATTTGCCCCTGTTTTTCGAGAGCACACCTCCTACTTTCGTATTGCTTTTCCACTCATGCCCCGTCAATGTATCATCGGGCAAGGCATAAGCAAAACGCTGCACCTCATTTTCCGCATAGACAGTTGCGCCAAACTTAAGCCATTTGTTGAATTCCTCTTCAAAAGTAACAGACACCGTGTTGCGGATATTCAACACATTGGCTGTATCGTTCACTGGAATAGAGTCAACATATGTAAAATCATAGAAATTCGTATCCGGCTGTTGCTCCACATAGCGTTTGCAAGCCTGGTCAATCTGCAAAGTATGACCAAAAGTAGTTACAGGCACAAACACTTTGGCTATGGAATCTTCGTTGATTTTGGTCTCACGTTCAATGCCCAAACTATATTTATGATCATAGAAACCGGCAATATAGCGATAGCCTGACATCGCATCCAGATTGACAGCCATGTCTTCCGTTTCCACGGGCGAGTTCAACGCATCAGGGTCAGCCAGACCTCCATTTTCAAAATTACTGAGCGTATTGAGCATCACAGCCGCATGAGCTGAATAACTCCGACCATTATAGGAACCAAACAGACTTCCGGCAAAACGTCTGGCCTCTTGGTTGTCATATTCACCCCTCGCATCCAAATAGTCGAGCGTTATTCCCGCATTGAATTTTTTGTTGGCATTAGCCGTAAAGATAAAATTTATCCAATCCTCTTCCCTATAGGTAGTTCCACCCGTTCTGTAGGTAATATTGCTATAGGGTACAGTCGTATTATAATAGGTAACATCCAGAGGCGTCAAAATAAAAGGATTATAGGCATCGGCAAACAGAAAGTCCGTTTTTCTGTAGCGGTCAAAATAGATTTTCGACTGTACTGGTGAAATCAGGTTACCATTATAAGCATTGGCAATCGACATCCGGTCAATGGGGCTACAAATCGGATAATTGATATAGCTGGTATCAGGTGCAATCGAGTCGGCCAGGACAGGGGGCTCTGTCAAATGCCATGTCTTAATGCGTTTCTCTATCTTAGGCTGCTGGGCAAAACTTTCCGCCACGGCCAAAGAAAACAACAACATTAGCAACCATTTCTTCATAGATATCATACGCATAATGGCGCAAAGGTACAAATTATTTGGAGAACGCACACATGGAGGGCCAGATTTTATATAAAGCACTGAATATAAGGAATGCAATAATGGAAACTATAATCCCGACCGAAATGTTTACGACCATAAATATATTTTAGCACACTTTTTGTACAATAGCCACAAACAAGTAATGGGAGATTATGAAAAAAAGAACGCTCGTACTGTTGATTGTTGGCATGACGATTGCATTTTTGGGTTTAGGGGCTTTACAAATTGCCTATTTCAATGACATTGCCCAATCACGCATAAACCAATTCAATGAATCCGTATATCGCAGCATAATGCAAACAATGCGCTATGTTGATGAAAAAGAAGCCCTGGTCTATCTGGCTTCCACGCAAGAAATGCAAGACAGCATCTTGAAAGATGACGAAAAAGATACGCCAACACCTCCACAAATTTCCTTATCCCAAAAGCATGGAATGTCAAGTATTGAGCAAACCATTAACGAACTGCACTATCGTTTCACCCAACGCTTTGCGCATTCCAAAAACATTTTGGAAGAAGCCATATTCCGCTGGTTAAGGGAAAGCGACAAGAGCATCACAGAACGGGTAGACTTTGTTGAACTGGAGACCGTACTGCAGAATAATCTTGAACACAACGAAATAGATTTGCCCTTTGCTTTTGAGGTCATAGAAAACAATAATGTTGTATATCAATCATCGGGCATGAGCAAATTGACACCCAAAGAAAAAAAGTATGTCTATTGCAAAGAGTTTTTCCCACAGGAACGCAGTAATCGGCCGCAGGCTTACATACACGTCTATTTTCCTGACCGTCCCAACTTTCTCCGCAAATCATTGCGGCAATTTATGCCTTCGGCTTTGATGATGCTTTTTGTATTGTTTATATTCATTACCACATTGGTGATTATATTCAAGCAAAACAGACTAAACCGCATGAAAAATGACTTTATCAACAATATGACACATGAGTTCAAGACTCCCATATCTTCCATCTCATTGGCAGCTCAGATGCTGGAAGATGAAAGTATAGGAAAGACTCCCAACATGTTGCATTATATATCAAAAGTCATCAATGATGAAACCAAACGCCTAAGCCTACAGGTTGAAAAAGTCCTGCAAATGGCATTGTTTGAACGCGACAAATCCATCTTGAAGCTGACGGAAATGCACATCAACGATTTGATAAGCGACGTAGCCAAAACATTTGCATTGAAAGTCACGAACAAGGGAGGTAAGGTGACCACCCATCTACAAGCTACCCAAGATGTTGCCATGGTAGACGAAGTCCATTTTACAAATATTCTCTATAATTTGATGGATAATGCACTGAAATATTGTGACAAGCCCCTCTTGCTTAACCTTACAACCGAAAACGATAAGGATGGTAAGTTGTTGATTAGCATTGAAGATAACGGCATAGGTATAAGCAAGACCGACCAAAAACGCATTTTCGAAAAATTTTATCGCGTTTCTACAGGAAACTTACATAATGTGAAAGGTTTTGGCATGGGTCTTGCATACGTTAAAAAAATGATTGAAGAGCATAAAGGCACTATCCGTGTTGAAAGTGAGCTTGGAATAGGAACAAAATTTATAATAACCATACCAACCCTAAAAAACTTATAAGATTATGACTGAAGAAAAGACAAAGATTCTCTTGTGTGAGGATGATGAAAATTTGGGTACATTACTTCGTGAGTATCTACAATCCAAAGGTTATGATACAGAACTCCAACCGGATGGAGAAGCTGGTTACCGCGCTTTTACAAAAAACAAATACGACATGTGCGTATTGGACGTAATGATGCCGAAAAAAGACGGCTTTACCCTTGCTGCAGACATTCGTAACTTAAATGCAGATGTACCTATCATCTTCTTGACAGCCAAGTCAATGAAGGAAGATATTCTGCAAGGTTTCAAACTTGGTGCTGATGATTATTTGTCAAAACCATTCAGTATGGAAGAATTGCTCTATCGTATCGAGTCTATCATGCGCCGTGTACACGGAAAACGAGCAAAAAATGTTGTTGTATATAAGATTGGTGAATTTGAATTTGATTCTCAGAAACAATTGCTGTCAATTGGAGAAAAAGTAACCAAATTAACAACCAAGGAATCAGAACTTCTGACTCTCTTAGCTGCCAATGCAAATAATGTATTGGAACGTAACTTTGCATTGAAGACCATTTGGGTTGACGACAATTATTTCAATGCACGTAGCATGGATGTATATATTACCAAATTGCGTAAATTATTGAAAGATGATCCCAATGTTGGAATTATCAACATTCATGGTAAAGGCTACAAACTTATTATGCCAACAGAACAATAAGTCCTTTCTCCATAACATGCAATAAGATTAAAGGACATTTCCTGCACATGGGAATGTCCTTTTTTTGCATCAATCATTGATAAAACAAAAGTCAGAATCACCAATAGCACTCTAATTCATATGAATGTCATAGACTGGGGCATCATACCCTATCAAGAAGCATGGGACAAGCAGGAAGCCATTCTTGAAGAACAAATAACACGCAAAAAAAACGGCTTAAATACGGAAGATACATTTATCCTATGCGAACATCCACACGTTTACACATTAGGCAAACACGGACATCAAAGCAATCTGCTGGTTTCAGAAAGCTACCTGAGGGCACAAGGGGCAGATTTTGTCCACACCAATAGAGGCGGCGACATAACCTATCACGGACCGGGGCAAATAGTAGGCTACCCCATATTTGATTTGGAACGTCTTGGCCTCGGGCTGAAAAAATACATATATACGATAGAGGAATGCATCATTCGCACCATTCAACATTACGGTATAAAGGGCGAACGCGTAGACGGAGCAACCGGCGTATGGATTGAACCGCAAACTCCCCATACCAGAAAAATTGCAGCAATCGGCGTCAGATGTTCACATTATATCACCATGCACGGATTTGCACTGAATGTCAATACAGACCTGCAACGCTTCAAAGAAATAAATCCATGCGGATTTATTGACAAAGGAGTATGTTCCATAGCATCAGAATGTCAAAAAGCAATCGACGAAAAGGAGACGAAACAAATCCTTGTTCATGAAATGAAGCAACTTTTCATCATCTAAATGCAAGTGTATAGCCATCTTGTGCCAAAAACATAATGCTTTGCAAGAAATACTCTCATTTTGCTTTTAAAAAGAATTAAATTATATTGTGCATTACACAATTTATTACTATCTTGCCACAAGTTTCAGTTTATGATTTTACCATGATAGCAAATTGATTAACAATCTGAATCACACACACATACTATGAGTTACCTCAATTTTGACAAAGCATTATTAACCAACTTGGAGCGTTCTCTCACCAAAGAGATGATACGCACCAATCGTGCAGGCGCTTACAACAGCACGACTTTGATTGACTGCAATACGCGCAAATATCACGGACAATTGGTTCTGCCATTGCCGGAAATTGGTGATGACAACTATGTATTATTATCTTCCCTGGATGAAACCGTCATACAACATGGCGCTGAATTCAACCTCGGCATACACAAATACTCCAACGGACATTACAATCCGAATGGTCACAAGTATATCCGGGAATTCAGTTGTGAAGTAATCTCGAAGACTACTTACAGAGTTGGAGGTGTTATCCTCACCAAAGAACGTATGCTTGTTTCTTTTGAACCACGTGTATTAATCAAATACACATTGGTTGAAGCACATTCTCCTACAACCATACGTTTTCGTCCATTTCTCGCGTTTAGAAGCGTCAATGAACTGACTCATCAAAACAATGATGCAAACAGTAACTATGTACAAGCTGAAAACGGCGCCGCATTTCAACTCTACAACCATTTTCCACAATTGTTCCTGCAATTTTCCAAGAAAAACACATACAAGCATGAACCGGACTGGTATAAGGGGATTGAATATTACAAAGAACAGGAAAGAGGGTTTGAGTATCAGGAAGATTTGTTGGTACCGGGATATTTTGAGATGCCCATCAAGAAAGGCGATGAAATCATTTTCTCTGCCGGTATCAGTGAAGTAAAGCCAAGAAGCCTTAAAGCCTTGTGGGACAAAGAGCTGGAACGCCGCCAAGCCAGAGTTGACATGTTTGCCTGCCTTAAAAACTCTGCCCAACAATTCTATAAACGCGAGAACGACCATTGCTATCTAATAGCCGGCTACCCATGGTTCAAGGCTGTTGCACGTGACGAATTCTTTGCATTACCAGCCTGTACACTCATTGTTGACAGAATGGACTATTGGGACCTTATTGTCAACAAGACAGCTGTCGGTGAAATCAGAGCTTTCATGGAAGGCAACAATGAAAGAGTCAAATTGAAGGACATGGACGCTCCCGATGCGCTTCTCATTTTCATCAGAACTATTCAGGCATACGCAGCATTCACTTCCATAGAAGAGGCTGCAAGACTGTACGGGGATTTGGTATTGGATATTATAAGCTACATACGAAAACAACACCACCCACGGCTGATACTCCACAACAACGGTCTGCTGTATGTGGATGGCACCGAAAAACCAGCCACATGGATGAATGCCACCGAAAACGGTGTCCCTATTACCCCAAGAACGGGTTATATTGTGGAAATCAATGCTTTCTGGTACAACGCTCTGAAATTTGGCGCAGAATTGGCAAGAATCAAACAACAGGAACATGCTGCCGACCTACTGGACTATCAGGCAGAAATTGCCAAGGATTCCTTCATCAAGACCTTCTGGAACGGACTTTATCTGTATGATTATGTGATTAATGAATACAAAGACAAAGAAGTACGTCCCAATATGATATTTGCAGCCGCACTCACCTACTCTCCATTGGACATCAAACAACAAAAAGCGGTTGTTGACATATGTACAAAAGAGTTGCTGACGCCCAAGGGCTTGCGTACCATCAGCCCCAAAAGCGGTTCATACCGACCCATCTACATCGGTGGGCAATTGGAACGTGACCGTAATTATCATAACGGTCCTGTTTGGCCAAGCACTATCGGTGCATATGCCCAAGCATATCTGAAAGTCTATAAACGCACGGGCTTGTCGTTTATCCAACGTCTGCTCTATGGATTTGAAAGCGAAATGAGAGAAGTGTGTATCGGAACACTCAACGAGTTGTATGACGGCAATCCTCCATTTAAAGGTCACGGCGGAATGTCATTTGCAAGAAGTGTTGCTGCCGTACTTGAAGTACTCCATACACTGAAGAACTCAGAGCAAAAAGACAATAAATCTAATTCAAACCAGTAACCAAAAACACGAACGAAATATATGAAAGCATTAATGTTTGGCTGGGAATTTCCACCTCATATACTCGGAGGCTTGGGAACTGCAAGTTTCGGACTTACACGTGGAATGGCCCAACAGAAAGATATGGATATCACATTCGTCATACCAAAGCCATGGGGAGATGAAGACCAATCGTTTTTGAAAATCATTGGCGCTTGCAATGTTCCCATTGTCTGGAAAGAATGTGATTGGAATCAAGTTAACGAAAAACTGGGAAAATTCATGAGCCCTGATGAGTTCTTCCGACTTCGCGAAGGCATCCACTATGACTTCAGAAGAATAGGAACAAATGAATTGGGTTGTGTTAACTTTTCGGGACGTTATCCTGACAATCTGGTAGAAGAAATCGGCAATTACGAAGCTGTGGCCAGCGTATTGGCCAATCAGTTGGATTTTGATATCATCCACTCACATGACTGGCTCACCTACCCTGCCGGCGTATTTGCCAAACAGATTTCCGGAAAACCATTGGTAATTCACGTACATGCCACAGATTTTGACCGCTCAAGAGGAAATGTCAACCCCACAGTTTACAACATTGAAAAGAGAGGTATGGATGAGGCTGACCACATCATCACTGTGAGCAATCTGACCAGAGCCACCGTTATCGAGAAATACCATATTGACCCAGCCAAGGTTACTACGGTACACAATGCGGTTGAACCACTCAAAGACGCCGACTCATATAAAAAGACTCCGCGTAAAGACAAGATTGTCACTTTTCTTGGTAGAATCACCATGCAAAAAGGCCCGGAATACTTTGTTGAAGCTGCTGCACGCGTTCTACAAAAGACCAAAGGAGTGCGTTTCGTTATGGCAGGAAACGGCGATATGATGAATGCCATGATTCATCTTGTGGCACAAAAAGGCATTGCTGACAGATTCCATTTTACAGGCTTTTTACGTGGTAGAGAAGTACATGAGATGTTGGCAGAAAGCGATGTATACGTTATGCCATCCGTATCAGAGCCATTTGGAATTTCCCCGCTTGAAGCCATGCAGGTAGGAACTCCATCCATCATATCCCACCAATCCGGATGTGCAGAAATTCTTTCTCACGCCATTAAAACCGATTATTGGGACATAGATGCCATGGCCGATGCCATTTATGCGATTGTGAAATATCCTGCTATGTACAATAGTCTACATCAACTCGGAAAAGAAGAAGTAAACAAAATCAGTTGGTATGACGCAGGATTGAAGGTAAGAGCCATCTATAACCAAGTGTTACACCGCTTCTAAAAACAAATGAACAACAGAATATAAAAACCCCAAAATACCTAGTAAAGATGAGAAACATTTGCATGTGCTTCCAATTGCACGCCCCTTACAGGTTGAAACGCTATCGTTTTTTTGAAATAGGCCAAGACCACTATTATTACGATGATTATCAAACAGAAAATCGTATCCAGCAACTGGCTCAGCAGTCATATTTGCCTGCCAACAGAACCATATTAGACATGATTAAAAGTTCCAACGGCAAGTTCAGATGTGCATATACCATCTCAGGCATTACCCTTGAACTGCTGGAACAATATGCACCGGAAGTTATTGACAGTTTCCGTGAATTGGCACAGACAGGCAGTGTCGAATTTTTGGCAGAGCCTTACGCACACTCTTTGTCTTCCATATTCGACATCAATGAATTTGACAAGCAACTCAAACTGCATTCCGAAAGAATCGAACAACTTTTCGGACAGAAGCCAACCACCCTTTGCAACTCGGAACTTATCTATTCCGATGAGCTGGGTGACATTGCCTATAAAATGGGCTATCACGTTCAAATGATTCCTGGTGCCAAACACATGTTAGGTTGGAAAAGTCCGAACTACATGTATAGCAATGTAATCAATCACAAAGCAAAACTGCTGGTAAGAAATCCGAAACTGAGCGATGATATTTCATTCCGTTTCAACGACCATAGCTGGCAGGACTACCCACTTGATGCAGAAAAGTTTATCCGCTGGATTAGCAACATACCCGAAGAAGAACCTATTGTAAACTTGTGGATGGGTTACGAAACGTTTGGTATACGTCAGCAAGCCTACACAGGCATCTTTGAATTCCTCAAAGCGCTGCCTTATTTTGCAATGGAACAGAAAATGAGCTTCGTTACACCCGCTGAAGCTGCAAAGAAACTGACTGCAGTTGATACTCTTTCAACCAATTCAGCCATTTCCTGGTCTGGTGAAACCAAAAACCTTAGTGTATGGACCGGTAATGATTTGCAGCAGGAAGCCCTTAACAAACTCTACTCAGTGGGCGAACGTGTAAGACTATGTACCGACAAGGCACTTCAGCAAGACTGGTTGGCACTGCAAAGCGTTGACCATTTCCGCTACATGAGCCACACAGACGCATTTGACACGAACTACGAATCGCCATATGAAGCATTCATGAACTACATGAACGTTTTATCCGATTTCCTCCAACGTGTAGACGAACAATATCCGACCACCATTGAAAATGAAGAGTTGAATGCATTGCTGAAAACCATCAACAACCAGGAAAAAGAAATCGAACGTCTGGAAAAAGAACTCAAAGCGGCACGTGCCCGTAAGAGCAAACAACAGGAATAAAAGAAACAACATTCCATATGAACAACAAAGCCCAGCTATGTGCTGGGCTTTGTTGTTCATTACCTGTTGCTCTATTCCTACTCCATCATTACCCACATATTTTGAAAATTGATGGTCATTCTATCAAATGAAGTCATGGTAGGCAATCCAAACAACATATCATACTCGGAAGCCTGAATATCACCCTGCAAAGCAATGGCAACCGAATCGCAAACAGCCTCTTTTTCACCTATTCTATATTTCAGAGGCACATAAGCGGTCTTTATATAGCCCACCCCACCAATACCTGCATAACGGAGGGAATCTGTCGGAACAATATCTGCAAACAAACGCTTGTTTTTTTCATAATATCCGTTGGATAAACCCGAATAGGCAGCTCCCGTATCCCACAAAGCGTACATATCCTTTTTCATTCGCTCATCATACAATGAAACAATAAACATATTGGAAGCAGAACGGTACATATTGGGAGCATAAGCCGGCTTGGCGCTGGGATGTTGCGGCACGATTATCTCACAATTCTTGAAATCGAAACATATTTCATTCAATGGCATCATTAACTGGCTACCCAACACACATTGAAAATTCATCTCCTCCAATTTTGCATCGGCCTCTTCATGACCCGTCGAGAAATCCACCACTTGAAAAGGTACATTTCTATAGACAATCTCACCCCACACTACTGAATCGACTATGGCAAACAGACTCGTTTGCAAATTGACCCCATCGACACTGATACCGGCCGAATCCACAAAAGCCAGTCCCAATTCTTCCGCCACTTGATGTGACATAACATTGACCCCTGCACCTGTATCATAGTTACAGTCCATGTTTTTCCCATTCAGCGACGCAGTAGTAAAAATCATGACCGGGTCATTCCGCTTGCCGGAATAATAACGGAAAGGTATGCACAAAGTTTTCTCTGGCTTTTCCAATGCAAATCCTCCTACTGCATGAAGAGCCGCATATTGCCGTTCGAAACCTTCAAAAATAGGATTACTCGGCAAACCGGCCGTCTGTAGTGCCTCATTCAAAGCATGCATAATGTCAGCTGCATGAGCAAACAGGCCAAGACGGGCCGCATCATCGGCCATGAAATACATCAGACTTTGCAAGCTGCCTCCCAGTTCTTTCTGATAATGCTCTAAAAGATAGTCGCCATAATGTAAGGCAGAATCGGGTTGGTTGAAAAAATGGGCTATGAAAAAATCCGACAACGGACGCATAAAAGGAGTTTGCAACAGCTCTCCTTCTTTCTGATAGATTTCTCTCAACTGAAACCACAACTGGTTATCCATTGCATGTCCTATCCGCTCATCAACCGACTGTGCCTGCAGCATTATCGGGAAGAACAGACAGAACACAGCCATAATCTTCCAATACCTGATTTTGCTCATATGTATCTGATTTTTACACAAAAATAGATATTCAGCATTACAACTCCAATGTTTCAATCCGTAAATATCAACAAAAAGACTGATTATCACATAATGGATAACCAGTCTTTTTGTAAAATCTCAGCGAAAGCTGAACCTTACTATTTATTAATAAGCTCTTGCAAACAACACACGTTGCTTAGATGGCTTGCCCGTAACCATACACTTGCCGGGTGTTTTATCGCCATCCAAAGGAATACAACGGATAGTAGCCTTGGTTTCCTCCTTGATTTTCTCTTCCGTTTCCGGCGTTCCGTCCCAGTGGCACAAAAGGAAGCCACCTTTTTCGATTTCCACCTTAAAATCTTCATACGTATCCACCTCGCGTGTAACGGAAGCACGATAGTCATAGGCTTTCTTGTAAATATTTTTCTGAATATCTTCAAGAAGTTGTGCGATGTGTTCCTCTAAGCCTTCCAACGGTAGGGTTTCTTTCTGGAGGGTATCACGACGGAACACTTCAATTGTTCCGTTTTCAAGGTCCCTACCACCCATAGCCAAACGGACAGGTACACCTTTGAGTTCATATTCAGCAAACTTCCAGCCCGGTTTTTTGGTATCATTGTCATCAATCTTAATGCTGATACCTTTTGCCTTGAGTGCTGCAGCAATCTGTTCTGCTTTGGCAACGATAGCTTTCAATTGTTCCTCGTTCTTATATATAGGCACAAATACCACCTGGAACGGGGCCAATTTCGGAGGCAACACCAAACCATTGTCATCGGAGTGGGTCATAATGAGTGCACCCATCAAGCGGGTTGACACACCCCAAGAAGTAGCCCAAACGTAATCCTGTTTGTTTTCTTTAGTGATAAACTTCACATCAAAAGCCTTGGCAAAGTTCTGCCCCAAGAAGTGGGAAGTACCAGCCTGCAATGCCTTTCCATCCTGCATGAGCGCTTCAATACAGAATGTTTCCACAGCCCCCGCAAAACGCTCATTAGCCGATTTGATACCTTTTACCACCGGTATTGCCATAAAGTTTTCAGCAAAATCAGCATATACATTCAGCATTTTGTTGGCTTCGGCCAATGCCTCTTCAGCTGTGGCATGAGCCGTATGGCCTTCCTGCCACAAAAATTCAGCCGTACGGAGGAACAATCTCGTACGCATTTCCCAGCGAACCACATTTGCCCATTGGTTGCAGAGAATAGGCAGGTCTCTATACGATTGAATCCAGTTTTTATATGTGTTCCAGATAATTGTTTCAGAAGTAGGACGAACAATCAGTTCTTCTTCCAATTTCGCTTCCGGGTCAACCACCACCCCATTTCCTTCGGCGTTGGTTTTCAAGCGATAGTGTGTAACCACAGCACATTCTTTGGCAAAGCCTTCCACGTGTTCTGCTTCACGGCTAAGGAAAGATTTTGGTATGAAGAGCGGGAAATAGGCATTTTGGTGTCCTGTTTCCTTGAACATACGGTCCAATTCACGTTGCATTTTTTCCCAGATTGCATAGCCGTAAGGTTTGATAACCATACATCCTCTCACGGCAGAGCTTTCAGCCAAATCGGCCTTGACCACTAAGTCATTGTACCATTGTGAATAATTCTCACTGCGTGGTGTCAATTCTTTCAATTCTTTTGCCATTTTATCTTATTTGTTTCGTATTCTCAAAATCAGGTGCAAAGATAGTGAAAGGCGAGCGCAGAACAAAATATCGAAACTTGTTTCGGACATTTTTTATGCCGAGCCTCCTCCTATCTTATTCAAACCTTAGATTTGCATTCCTATTTTATCAGACAAAGCAATAATGATAAATTTGCTAAATGGTAGTGAAAGGCGAGCTCAAGAGTCCCATGAGAAGAAGTAATGCATCACTGATGACATCAACTCTACCACATAAAAAAACAACACTGAAACTTGATGTTCAGCATTGTTTTTTTATTCACTCAATGATGAATACGAAACGTCAATATTTGTGTTCCGTCTTTTTCATTTCCTCCAAATCAATGTTTTTCTTATCAATGCTACGCCATGCGTAGAAAATATAAGCAATCACAAAAGGAATCAACAAAGAAACATACGCCATGGTGCGCAAGGTAAATTCGCTGGAACAACTATTGCCAAGAGTAAGAGAAGCCTGCATGTCAACCAGCGATGGATAATAGGCTGTATTATTATAGCCCACAAGCAACAATAAAGAAAGTACGGTAAGAACTGTTCCCGCTCCTGTCCACCAAATACCTCTCCTATAGGTTGAACCAAAGACACTAAGCATAATTCCCTGGATTACGAACAAAACACCCACTACAAACATCACAAAAACGAGAGGCATCTGGAGCAGATTATGCCAATATTTGTATGGTTCCATCATAATCTGTTGTGTCTGTTCATCAACAGCAAATCCATCTTTCAAAAGTGTCCTTATCACATATGCCAGGAAGAATACAAGAAAAGGAACCAAATCAGCCACTAACTGCTTGCGACAACGTTGCAGCAATGTTTCATGATTGATATTGTTGATGAAATATAGCGTGCCCAATATGCGTGAGAGGAAAAAGACCGCTAACCCCAATACAATATTCCATGGCTGAAGGAAGGCATCCAAGCCATGCCATGCATTAGCCCACTGACTGATGACCGGCATTCCCATTTCCATGAAATTGCCGCGGTCCACTGTAAAATTAGCTCCATAAAAGAATGTCGAAACCGCCATACCCAACAAAATGGGACCCACCCATCCATTGATGACCAAAAAAGCCTGATAGGTATGCTTGCCGAGCCAATTGCCTATCTTTGACTGGAATTCATAAGAAACAGCTTGCATCACAAATGTAAACAGAAGAATCATCCACAACCAATAGGCACCACCAAAGCTCGTACTATAGAACAAGGGGAATGAAGCAAAGAATGCTCCTCCAAATGTTACCAGTGTAGTAAAAGTAAATTCCCATTTACGCCCTGTTGAGTTGACGAGTAAGGTACGTTCTTCATCATTTTTGGCCAATGTAAAAAGCAAAGAATTGCCTCCTTGCACAAAAAGCAGGAACACCAATAATGCTCCCAGCAATGAAACCAAAAACCACCAATAATGCTGTAAAAAACTATATGTTATTTCCATAATAGAAAGCTTTAATATTTATATTCCGGTTCTTAATTGTTCTCTGGTCCTTTCTTAATTTCCCTAAGCATAATTCGAATTTCGGCAATAAGCAAGATGGTAAACAACACCAGGAACAGGAAAAAGGTTGTCTGCACCGAACCCACATCCAATTTAGATACAGCAACACCCGTTGGCAATAAGTCTTGGATAGCCCACGGTTGACGTCCTACTTCCGCCACAATCCATCCTGCCTGACCTGCAATATAACCCAATGGTATGGTCAGCATGGCCACATAATGGAACCAACGAATCTTGGCCAAATCCTTCTTGAACACAAGAAATAGTACCACTGCAAAAAACAGAATAAAATAGCCGCCTAAAATAACCATAATGCGGAATGCATAGAAGTTTAAAGTTACGTTTGGCACCAAATCCTTCACTTCCTTAATATATCCGTAACCGAAATACTCCACATTGGCCTCAAATTCGCTCAACGCCTCTTCTGCCAAAGCCTCATTACCTTCTTTTTTGGCATTTCTATAGTTACCGAGTGCCACAATCGCTTTTTGACCACGCGCAATTTTTTCCTGGGCAGGAAGAGCTGTTGTCCCATCATATTGCGTATAGCCCCCTTCAATAATGTCATTGATACCAGGCACAAAGGCATTCGCTTCACGTTGAGCCAACAACGAAAGCATTTTCGGTATTTCCATCTTGAAGAGGAAAGGTTCGTGTTCGTCGTTGTACGTCTGTTTTTTCGGGTTCAATACACCCATAGCCACCAATCCGGCACCTTCTTTTCCTTGATAATGTCCTTCAATGGCTGCCAGTTTCATAGGCTGATGCTGAGCCACGTAATATCCAGATCCATCGCCTGTCCACACCACCAATAAAGAAGCCACAAGTCCAAATACAGCGGCTATTTTTATACTCGACATAGCAAATTTCTGTTCCCTACCTTTGAGAAGAAACCAACAACTCACTCCTACAACAAAGATAGCTCCTAAAATCCACCCGCTGAGGACTGAATGAAAAAATTTGTTCACAGCTACAGGCGATGTAGCAACAGCCCAAAAATCCACCATCTCGTTACGCACAGTATCCGGGTTAAAACGCATTCCAATGGGATGCTGCATCCACGCATTTGCCACCAGAATCCACCAGGCTGATATGGTAGCACCAATTCCCGTAAGCCATGTAGAGGCCAAATGAAAACGTTTGCTCACCTTGTTCCATCCGAAAAACATAACAGCAATAAAGGTTGCTTCCATGAAGAATGCCAAAATACCCTCAATTGCCAATGGCGCACCAAAGATATCACCCACAAACCAGGAATAATTGCTCCAGTTTGTACCAAACTCAAATTCAAGTATCAATCCAGTAGCCACTCCGACGGCAAAATTAATCCCGAATAGCTTCATCCAAAATTTTGCGGTTCTTTTCCAATGTTCATCTCCTGTCTTATAGTACATGGTTTCCATAATCGCCATGATTACAGCCAAGCCCAAAGTTAAGGGAACAAAAAGCCAATGGTACATGGCAGTAAGTGCAAACTGCGCTCTCGACCAATCGATTAAAGCAATATCAATTCCTTCCATCTTTCAATAATTAGATTCTTATTTATTTCTTCATTTAATTCGTTCAACCAACTCCGTACCGACATAATCACTCTTTTCCGCATCCGTCTGCATTTCTGCAAAATAATTCGGAAAGAAAAACACCCTCAAAATGGCAAACATAATAAAAAGTTTAATCAGAATAATGAGCCACAGCGTTTTTCCTAAAGTCATATTCCGGAAACCGTCCCAATAGAACAAAGCAACACGCTTGAATATATTATTGTCATTCATGATATATCTTGCTGAGGAAAAATACAAATTAAATTATACTTCCAAAGATAGTTTGTTTCTACCAAACATGAAAGATTCCATTTTAGATTCCATATTAGTTTACCTCCAAAAAAGAATCATGTGCACATACTTTTAGAAAAACATTATGCATACTTTGAAACGAAGCAGTTTTCCTACTTATATAAGATAAATATGGCCGGTCTTTTGTCCAGTTCCGGCAACTGTTTTTTCCATTCCTTTATGGTTTTTGTCTTGATATATTCCGTTTCGAGTGTGATGTCGGCAGCTACACAGAGTCGTGTATTGGGTTGACAGTGTGCACAAATATCTTCCAGCATTTTTCGGTTACGATAAGGCGTTTCGATGAACAATTGCGATTGTGATTCCGACAAAGCTCTGGCTTCCAAACGCTTTAAAGCCTTAATGCGTTCCTCTGGCTTTACAGGCAGATAACCCACAAAGGCAAAACTTTGTCCGTTGAATCCGGAAGCCATGAGTGCCAACAAGATGGATGACGGTCCCACCAAAGGAACAACGTCCATATTTTCACGTTGGGCAATCGCCACTACATCCGCCCCCGGGTCGGCAATGGCCGGACAACCCGCTTCGGAAATAATACCCATGGAGAGTCCCTGACGGGCAGGATTCAGAAAAGAAGCTATCTCCTCCGGCCTGGTATGCTGGTTGAGCGTATAGAAGGTCAATGTATCAATATCAATTGCCTTATCCACTTTTTTCAGAAAACGGCGGGCTGTTCTCACATCCTCCACAATAAAATGCTTGATATTACGGATAATATCCGCATTATGAGCCGGTAGAACATTCTGCAAGGGAGATTCTCCCAATGTATTGGGTATAAGATAGATTGCCATAGAAAATTAGAATTACAAACGTCGTTTAAAATCTTCGTAACCGAATTGCTTCAACAGTTGCATAGAGCCGTCCAAGCGTTGCAAGACAATGGACGGAAGGTTCAAGCCGTTGAAAGTATTGTTTTTGACCATGGTGTAGATGGCCATATCTTCAAATACCACTTGGTCGCCTATCTTTAAGGGTTGATCAAACGAATAGTCGCCAATGATATCACCCGCCAGACAGGTAGGTCCACCAAAACGATAGGTATAGGGTTTGACATTCGGTTCGGCCGCTCCCACCACACGTGGGCGGTAAGGCATCTCCAACACATCGGGCATGTGGCAAGCCGCCGAAGTATCCAAGATACAGTTGGTGATACCATTCTGATTGAAATCAAGCACAGAAGCCACCAATGTACCTGCATTGAGCGCAACAGCCTCTCCAGGTTCCAGATAGACTTGAAGTCCATAGGTATCTTGAATATGTTTGATGCATTTGATAAGCAGTTCCACGTCATAGTCCTTGCGTGTAATGTGGTGTCCTCCGCCAAAATTCAACCATTTGATTTGGCTGAAATAGCGTCCGAACTTCTTCTCCACCACCTCCAAGGTATGCGCCAAAGCATCTGCATTCTGCTCACAGAGCGTATGGAAATGCAGTCCATCAATTCCCTCCAGGCTGCCCGTAAACTGGTCGATCGTTATGCCCAAGCGCGACCCTGGTCCACACGGGTCATAAATGGCATGGTCCTGCTCGGTATATTCCGGATTGATACGCAGTCCGCATGAACGGCCATTCAAAAGAGGTCTGAAGCGTTCATACTGCGCAAAGCTATTGAACACGATATGGTCGGAACACTCTACAATGTGTGGAAAATCAGCCGGAATATAAGCCGGAGAAAAGATATGTACCTCTTTTCCCATCTCTTCCTTACCCAAGCGCGCCTCATGAAGTGAACTGGAAGTTACCCCATCCAGATATTCAGCCACGATGGGAAAGAGCTCATAGTTGGCAAAGGCTTTGGTAGCCAACAGAATTTTACAGCCGGTTCTTTCCTTCACCCCACGCAATACGGCAAGGTTATCTCTCAATGCTTTTTCTGACAATAAATAATAAGGAGTCTGCATATATCAAGTAGAAAAAGTAACGGTGCGCCATACTATACAATCTGCTGCGTTGCTATCAGGATTCAGACTCGGTCATTTACCTCAGTAAACGCCTTTCGTCCTCACCTTCAGCGCCTTGCATCTTATATATTCTGACATACCATAAAGGGGTTGCCTCAAAATTAGTCATTTTGACACAGCCCCTACTATTTATAACGAAGTTATTAACACTATTAAGGAACCAGTACAGGATTGAAATCTTCTTTCCAAGGCAATCCGCACAAGTTCAGTTGTTCCATAAACGGATCCGGATCAAATTCTTCCACATTGAATACACCTGGTTTCTTCCACAAACCTTTCAACACCATCATGGCACCAATCATGGCCGGTACACCAGTAGTGTAAGAAACAGCTTGTGAACCTACTTCCTTGTAGCATTCCTGATGGTCACATACATTATACAGATAATAATGTTTCTCCTTGCCGTCCTTTTTACCTATAAAGATATTACCGATATTGGTCTTACCCACTGTTCTCGGCCCGAGTGAAGCCGGGTCAGGCAATACCGCTTTCAAAAATTGCAGCGGAACAATCTCCCTGCCTTCATACATAATCGGCTCGATACTGGTCATGCCCACATCTTCAAGACACTTCAAGTGTGTGAGATAACTTTGTCCGAAAGTCATGAAGAAACGGATACGCTTGATACCGGGAATATGGATAGCCAATGATTCTAACTCTTCGTGGTGAAGCAAATACATATCCTTCATTCCCACCTGGTCAAAATTGTATTCGCGCTTGATTTCCATCGGTTCGGTTTCTACCCATTTTCCGTCTTCAATATAGCTACCTTTGGCCGAAACTTCACGGATATTGATTTCAGGATTAAAGTTGGTTGCAAAAGGATAACCATGGTCACCGCCATTGCAGTCCAAGATATCGATATAATTGATTTCGTCAAACTGGTGTTTGAGCGCATAGGCACTGAAAACTCCCGTAACTCCCGGGTCAAATCCGCAACCAAGTACAGCGGTCAATCCAGCTTTTTCAAAACGCTCACGGTAAGCCCATTGCCATTTGTATTCGAATTTGGCCGTATCAAGCGGTTCGTAGTTGGCCGTATCAAGATAGTCCACTCCGCATTCCAGACATGCGTCCATAATGGTAAGATCCTGATAAGGCAACGCTACATTGATACAGATATCCGGCTGGAATTGTTTCATCAAGGCAACCAACTCCGGCACTTTGTCAGCATCGACCTGCGCTGTCTGGATTTTCGTTTTCGTCGTATTTTCGAGTTTTTCCTTCAATGCGTCGCATTTGGATTTCGTGCGGCTTG
Source organism: Candidatus Gallipaludibacter merdavium (assembly GCA_017694875.1). Lineage (GTDB taxonomy): Bacteria > Bacteroidota > Bacteroidia > Bacteroidales > Paludibacteraceae > Gallipaludibacter > Gallipaludibacter merdavium. Next base: position 3,070 of record JADIMG010000064.1, on the reverse strand, counting down.
CAATCATGATTTCCCCAAACACATCAGGGTGTTGGCAACATTTGTGAACAACAACCGAAGCTACACCTCCGGCTCCGATAATCAATGCTTTTTTCATTTCGAATACAATTAATATTAGATTGTTTGCTGTGCAAAAATACAATTAAGAACGTGAATGAGCAAATACCCCATACACTTCCTGCTTAATCAACCGCACGTTTTCCAAGGAAAAATGTTCATCGGTTGAGAAAAGCCACAGAGGAAACTCATCCTCCCCTGCCCTATAAGGCGGTTGCATATAGTCCTTGTCCACTACATGAAATCCATGACGCTGATAGAAAGCCGCTCTTCGTGCCGCTATCTCCGTTTCCGGCCGCTCCGCTTCCAAAACAAGTGGAAGGTGAATGTCTTTTTTCAAAGTTTCAAGCAACATTCCTCCCAAGTTCTGTCCACGCAATTGGGGCAGCATGGCCAAATGTTCCAAATAGATAAAAGAGTCGAACTCCCAGTAGTTGAGCAACCCTGCAAATTGTCCGTCATGAACCAAAGCATTTGCCACAAACGACTTTTTGTTTTCCACCAGTTCATTCAGTTTCTCAACAGGACGGCGTTCCTCTACAGGAAAAGCATCCTGATAGAGTTGAAGCATTTCTTCATAATAAAGCTGGTTGACAGCGGTCAATCGTTGGATTTCCATTATTCTTTCCTTTTTGGGCAAAGGTAATGATTTATCCATTGAGAAGCAAGCCTGTCTATTTGATTTGTGGAAATGGGCAGATTGGCGTATCTTCGTACAGAAATAAATGCTACTTCAAACATGAAACTACATACACGTTCAAAAATCAATATCGGCCTGTTCGTTACCAGTCGCCGTCCTGACGGATACCACAATATAGAAACCGTGTTCTATCCCTTGAATTTGGGTGACGAGCTTATCATTGAAAAGAATAATACGGATACGGCCCAGTTATTATTGGAAGGTCTGCCTATTGAAGGCAATATGGAAGACAACCTGCTGATGAAAACCTATCGGATATTCAAGGAACGTTACGGAATCGGAGGGGTGGACATCCGTTTGCAGAAGCAGGTTCCCATGGGTGCCGGTTTGGGTGGTGGCAGCGCTGATGCCGCCTATATGGCCAAAGGTTTGAACGAATTGTTTGAATTAGGATTGAGCCATCAGGTGCTCGAAGAAATGGTTGCCCAACTGGGGGCTGACTGCGCCTTTTTCATCCAGGCCCAGCCCGCCTATGCAGAAGGAATCGGCAATCTGTTGCACCCACTTCCTCTTCAGTTGAAAGGCTACTATCTGTTACTGGTAAAGCCTGATGTTCATATATCAACAGCAGCCGCCTATAAAGCCATCACTCCTCAAGCATCCGGCTGCCGTCTGGGTGAAGTATTGTTGAATTGCGAAGTGAGCGAATGGGACAAACACATCCGCAACGACTTTGAGCAACCGGTTTTTGCCGCCCACCCCATTATCAGCGACATCAAACAGAAAATGTACGAGCGCGGAGCACTGTATGCCTGCATGTCGGGTTCGGGTTCATCGGTGTTCGGCATTTTTGCATCACAACCGGACACCAATGGTTTTGAACCTCATTTCGTTTATACAGAAGCGTTGTAAAAGGAGGATTACAAGCCCTTTACACTCACCGCACTGCAAGTCGGGTCAATGCGCTTGACTGCAATCTGTGTTGTGATTCGTTCTGACAACTCCGCCACATGGCTGATAATCCCTACCCGACGTCCGCCCAACTGGTGAAGTGTTTCGAGCGTATCAATGACCGATGAAAGGCAATCGGGCGACAGAGTGCCAAAACCTTCGTCAATAAAAAGCGTATCCACACTATTGCTTCCATTGTTAAGGTGGGCCAAAGCAAGCGCAAGCGCCAAGGAAACCATAAAGCTCTCGCCTCCCGACAAGATATTGGCCGCCTGCGGCTGTGACGGCACATGCGCATCCTCCACCAGAATCACCAGCGAACCGGGCTGACAAATCAACCTGTACCTGTCGGAGAAATATTTCAAATATCCATTGGCTAAGGAAAGCAGATGCTCCAATATGAAACTCTGCGCAATATTCCGAAACTTATCCCCCTGATTATCTCCCAAGAGCTTATAGAGTTCATTCCATTTGTCACGCAGCACTTTGGCTTTGTCCATTTTCTGCTGTATCTGCAGATAACGGGTACGGTTTTGCGCGTCATTCTGGAGAATGGCATTCTTCTCGGCACGCGACTGCATCTTCTCACGTATCTGCCGATTCGTATTCTCCATCTGTAGAGCAAGTGTTTCCAACGTATCCTCCTCATTCATAGACGGCTTTTCTGCATTCAGTTTGTCTTGCTGCTGCAGCAAGGCTTCCAACATGGCCTTGGCACGCACACTGTCGTTCCTGCGCGCTTCACACCAGTTCTTCACGTCTTCAATCTGTTTAGGAGTACAGCCCACCAATGTTTGCAATGCCTCAAGCGTAATGTCAACATGTTGTGCCAAAAAGCTATCTATGGCATTTTGCATTTCCTTTTGACGCTTTTCCGATTCCTCTCTGTGTTCTTGGTTGGTTGCTAAGGATATACGTAGTTCATTCAACTGCTTCTGCAATTGGACACTTTTTTGTTGGAGCGCTTCCACTACTGAACTCAATTTTCCAATGTTGTCATTTATGTTTTTAAGTTCCAACATCTGCCCGTCTATCAGCTTTAACTCGCGTTTGACATTCTCCCATTGCATCTTGATTTTTTCTAAAAAGGAATTATCCTTTTGAAAATCCATCTTTGTTTGTGCAGCAACCATTTCCAAAGTCGCAGACAACTTTTCCCACTTCAATTGGCATTGCTTGCAGCGTTCCTGTTGTGCAGCTACCTGCTGTTCCTTCACTTTCAATTGCGCGAACAAATGCTGATAAGTTTCGTTCAATGCATTCAAATCCGTCTGTGCCTTGTCATAAGCCGTTTTAAAAGGCAGGAGTTTTTCTTCAAACGTTGCATCCGACAAATCGGTCTGAATGGCTGCACCACATACAGGACAACTGTCGCCCGCATGCAATTGCGCGCGAATGGCTTTCACCGCATCATCAACAGCC